>NZ_JAVSJA010000001.1:2336875-2676250 GCF_032027425.1 Microcystis wesenbergii NRERC-220
AATTGACCTTGCCGGAATAATTCTTCAAAACCGATTACTGCCGCTAAACTGGTATCTTTAATTAGGGTGATAAATTCATTCCCCAACGGTGGCAACATCCGGCGAAACGCTTGGGGAAAAATCACCTCGCGCATGGTTTGCACCGGGGACATTCCTAAACTAGAACAAGCTTCCCATTGACCATTATCGATCGATTGAATACCGCCGCGCATAATTTCAGCTAAATAGGCCGCCACATTTAAACTTAGGGCAAATAGGGCTGCTGGTAAACGATCTAAGTCGATATTTAAGCCAATTTCTCGGAACAACCCGGGCAAACCAAAATAGATCAAGAATAATTGCACCAGCATCGGTGTTCCCCGAAAGAAATCCACATAGATGCGGCAAATTGTTTTTAACCATTTGTAGGGAGAAATCAGGGCAATGGCCACTAAAGTTCCACCAATTAACCCGAACAGAAAAGACAGAACCGTTAACAGAATTGTCCAAGGAACCCCTTTAACAATCAGGTTATAGAATAATTCTCCCCAGTTAAAACTCGATTCCTGTAAATTCTTTAAAGCTGGGGCAACTAAAGGTAATTCTGGCGGTTTTTCTCCAAACCATTGCCGAAAAATAGCATCGTACCGACCACTTTCTATGACTCGACCGAGAGCATCATTAATTAACTGGAGATAGGGGGAATTTTTGGGTAAAGCAATCCCGTAGAATTCCTCCGTTAATAATTCTCCGACCACTTTTACTCCCCGTAAACCCGCTTGTTTAATTGCATACAAAGTCACGGGTTTATCGTTAACTACCGCATCAACTCGACCATTAATTAATTCCTGCAAAGCTAAAGCCGCCGAGTCAAATTGACTAACTGTTGCCCCCGGTATTTTTGTCGCTTCTAAGGCTCCCGTAGTGCCAATTTGGACGGCAATTCTTTTGCCTTTTAAGTCTTCAAAATTTTTAATCGTCTGATTATCTTCCCGAACAGCGATCGCTAAACCAGCCTTAAAATAAGGTCGAGAAAAAGAAATCGCTTGGGCGCGTTCGGCGGTGATGGTCATACCACTAATAGCGGCTTCCACTGTTCTCGCTTGTAGAGCCGGAATAATGCCATCAAAGGGTAAATTTCTAAAGTCAATATTGAGATCGGCTTCTTTGCCAATCGCTCGCATTAAATCGATATCAAACCCGGTTAATTGTCCCCCTTGTTGAAATTCAAAGGGCGGAAAAGTCGCTTCTGTGGCGACTCGAAAAGGATTAGGAGGGGTCTGAGAAAAAGCCGGAATAACACTTAATCCGAGCGCCAAGACTAATCCTAACAAGGCAAAGATGACTCTCTGCACCACCCGCCCTCGCCAAAATTTAATCATTTTTTAATTGTTTCTCCTTGATTTTTTTGCTCAATTAAGTTAATAATTTCGTCCTACTTCCCACCCAAGACAGATGTAGAGAGACTATTTGAGTATTATGATTATTCCTCTTGATAAAATGTCGTCAAGGATACAATTTAGCAGAAACTAATCTGGATACTTTTATACAGAATGTAAAATTTTCTACGAGAGGATATTATGACCACTACCACCCCTGTGATTGTCACTGAAGGTTTACGCAAAAGTTACGGCTCTTTAGAGGTACTTAAAGGAGTTACAGGCACTCTTTATCAAGGGGATGTGGTATCGGTAATCGGTCCCTCTGGCTGCGGTAAAAGTACCTTTTTACGCTGTCTCAATCGTTTGGAAACAATTAACGGCGGCCGCTTGGAGGTGATGGGGATTGACATCTCTTCCCCGAAGTTAAATCAATCGGTCCTCCGCAACTTACGCAGCCGGGTAAGTATGGTGTTTCAACACTTTAATCTTTTTCCCCATCTCACCGTTTTGCAAAACTTGATGTTAGCTCCCAAGCAAGTGTTACACCACTCGGAAAATGAGGCTAAAGATACGGCAATTCATTATCTGGAAAAGGTGGGATTAGCCGCAAAAGCCGATGTTTATCCCGACCAATTATCGGGAGGACAAAAACAACGGGTGGCGATCGCTCGCAGTCTCTGCATGAAACCAGAGGTGATTTTATTTGATGAACCCACTTCGGCCCTGGATCCGGAATTAGTCGGGGAAGTGTTAAACGTTATGCGTCAATTGGCCGATGAGGGGATGACTATGGTAGTCGTCACCCACGAAATGCAGTTCGCTAAGGAAGTCTCTAACAAGGTTTTGTTCTTTAATCAAGGTGTGATCGAAGAAGCAGGCGCTCCCGACACCTTCTTTAATAATCCCCACAGCGAGCGCCTACAAGCCTTTTTAAGTCGTATCAATAGTAACTAGGGTTGGCTGAATTCAGGAGGCAAAAGGCAAAAGGCAAAAGGCAAAAGGCAAAAGGCAAAAGGCAAAAGGCAGCTTTATTCTCCCCACACCCCACACCCCACACCCCACACCCCACACCCCACTTCTCCAACAATTGTAAAGAAATGTTACAATTATGCTGTCATAACAGCTTACCATCTTGACAGGGAGGAAAGATAGTGGTTATAGTAAGGACACATACCCGGGTAAACCAATTTAGTGATATGCAAGACAAGCAAAAAGTCACACTGTACCTTCCCCCTGGAGTCCATCGTCAACTAAAAATAAGGGCTGCGATCGATGAAGAATCGATGTCAGGGCTGGTGGAAAAAGCGATCGCTTTCTACCTAAAATACCCCGAAAAGGTAGAAGAAATCGAAGCCGCCGCCTATGGCAAAACCTATCAGGTTCATGTCTGTCCCGAGTGTGATGCCGCCTTAGTAATGAAAGAAGATCGGCTAAGGTCGATCAAACGCCAGCCCGGAATAGTCGGCGACGAGTTCCCGCTCGAAGTTCCCGAACCCGTCGGGGCCCAAGCAACCGCAGAGGGAGAAGCAGCCTTAGTTCCCTGCTAAACTCTCAGTAGCCGAACAAGGCATCTACAGCCATCAGCCGCCCAAGGTCAAAACCGTTACCACAAATAGGGTCGATGTTATGAAAGAAGAGCTAGAAATTCTCGTCAAGGCTCAGTACCCCCTGATTTACCTCGTCACCTCCGAGGAGGAAAGGGCGGAAGAAGCCATCAGCAAAATAGCCCAACTAAATACACAACATCGACGGGTGTTTGTCTGGACTGTCACCCACGGCATGATCGAACAGGGTCAACCGCGCCAAACCAGTCAACATAATACCGTATCTCCAGAAGCGGCGATCGAATGGGTAGTGCGTCAACGGGAAGCGGGCATCTACATCTTCAAAGACCTGCATCCGTTCATCACTTCCGCCCCGGTCACTCGCTGGTTAAGAGATGCAATCGCCAGCTTTAAAGGAACCGAAAAAATCATTATTTTAATGTCTCCCCTGCAAGAAGTCCCCATAGAACTAGAGAAAGACGTAGTAGTTCTAGATTTTCCCCTGCCGGACATGGGAGAGTTAGATACGGTTCTCTCGCAACACCTAGGCAAAAATCAAAATCGCCGTACCACCACAGAGGTCCGGGAAAAACTCCTGAAAGCGGCCTTGGGCTTAACCAAAGATGAAGCCGAAAAAGTTTACCGCAAAGCCCATGTAAAAGCGAACAAATTGACGGAAGACGAGGTAGAAATCGTCCTTTCCGAGAAAAAACAACTGATTCGCCGCAACGGAATTTTAGAATACGTTGAAGAAGACGAGACCATCAATGCCGTCGGCGGTCTGGAAGAATTAAAAAAATGGTTAAAACAGCGCTCGAACGCGTTTACAGAAAGAGCCAGAGGCTACGGACTCCCCCAACCGAAAGGGATGCTAATTTTAGGAGTACCCGGCTGTGGTAAGTCCTTAATCGCTAAAACCACCTCGCGTCTCTGGAGTTTACCGCTCCTGCGCTTAGATATGGGACGGGTTTACGATGGTTCCATGGTGGGACGGTCCGAGGCTAACCTGCGTAATGCCTTAAAAACTGCCGAATCCATCTCTCCGGCGATTCTTTTCATCGATGAATTAGATAAAGCTTTTGCCGGTGGCACAGGATCCGCCGATTCCGATGGGGGAACCTCTAGCCGCATCTTCGGCTCCTTCCTGACTTGGATGCAGGAAAAAACCTCGCCCGTCTTCGTTATGGCCACAGCTAACCGGATTGAACGGCTACCGGGGGAATTTCTCCGCAAGGGGCGCTTCGATGAAATCTTCTTTGTCGATTTGCCCAATTCCGAAGAAAGACAAGATATCTTTAATATTCACCTGACTAAACGACGCTCCGACATTTCTCGCTTCGATTTGGAGCAGTTAGCCAAGGTATCCGATGGGTTTTCCGGTGCGGAAATAGAACAGGCGCTGATTGCCGCCATGTATGAGGCCTTCGCCCAAGATCGCGAATTCACGCAATTGGACATTATTGCGGCGATTAAGGCGACTCTGCCCCTATCTCGCACCATGACCGAACAGGTAACTGCCCTGCGTGATTGGGCCAGACAACGCGCCCGACCTGCTTCGGCCTCCGTCGCTGAGTACCAGCGATTGGAGTTCTAACAGACTTTCGCCCGCTCCCAACGGGATGAAAGGCTAGTTCTCAGGGACTAGCAATGCCTCGCAAAGCCGCTTGGCGGCACTCTTTAACTCTCGATCTGTTGTTGTTGATTCTTATCTACAAAGAGGAAATTCCAATGTCTCATTTTAGCACTCTCCGGACCAAAATCACCGATGCCGAAATCCTCAAAGCTTCTCTCCGCGACCTCGGCATTAGCGTGAAAACTGAAGCCGATGTTCGTGGTTACAACGGTCAACGGGTTCGCTCCGACATCGTTGCTGTTCTCGATGGCGAATATGATCTCGGTTGGTCTCGCAATAGCGACGGCAGTTTCGATTTAATCGCTGACCTCTGGGGTGTAGCCAAAAAACACAATCAAACCGAATTGATCAACTCGATCAACCAAAAATACGCTGTGAACAAAACCCTATCCGAAGTGAAACAGCGTGGTCTGCAAAACGCTAACGTTAAGCTAGTCGTTCAAAGCTAAGATTTACAGCGCGTTCCCAAGCCTAGGGGTTGACCAGTTCGGTTAACCCTTTTTTCTGTCTGTGGGGTATGTTAAGAATAGTAAAATTAACTTGACAAAAATGCTCCGACCCGAAGAAAGAACTAAATTCGATCCGACCAAAGACAGCGATTTTTATGCTTTTCCCCGCTTCGTCACCCACGTGGATGAGGGTTTTATCGATCGATTAACCGCTCTCTACCGAGAGATATTATCGCCGAATACACGCATTTTAGACCTGATGAGCAGCTGGGTGTCCCATTTACCGGAGGAGATGGAATTTGAGCATATCGAAGGTCACGGGATGAATGGGGAGGAGTTAGCCAAAAATCCCCGCTTGCATAGTTATTTTGTCCAAGACCTCAATGCACAGCCAAAATTGCCCCTAGAGGATAGTTCTTTTGATGCGGTGTTAATCACGGTGTCGGTGCAGTATTTGCAGTATCCAGAGGCGATTTTTGCGGAACTGTATCGCATTTTAAAGCCTAATGGTCTGGTGGTGGTCAGTTTTTCCAATCGGATGTTTTACCAAAAAGCGATCGCTGTTTGGCGCGATAATAGCGATTTAGGCCGGGTAGCGTTAGTGAAATCCTATTTTAAATCGGTGGCGGGATTTAGGGAAGTACAGGGGATCGTTCGTCCTGCTACTACCCCCAGTTTCCTGCAAATGTTAGGAATTATGGTCGCTGATCCCTTCTATGCAGTGATAGGAAAAAAGAATCCTCTCTAGGATTGTAATCATCGTTAACACTCCTAGGGTTATTCCTAATATTGACTCTCCCCCGCTAACCGCTCGCGCGGTGTAGCGGGGGATTCTCGGTTCATAGGCTTTTAACTAGATCGACTGGGTTTAACCCGGTCGATCCCCGTCAAATCGCCTCCGCGAGCATTTTCTAACACGGTCAGTCCGACCGCGTTTTTGCCTCGATTCTCCCCCGATGTCGGGGGGGTTGCCTTTTGCCTGTTGCCTCATCTCAACAAGCAATTTAAATGCGCGGGCAGCTTACTTTTGACCGTTACCCTGCATAGCTAAAACCGCATCGCGCAGTTTATCCGGCACTTCTTGCAGGTGATCCTCATCCCACCGGAAGAAACCGACCCCCATAGTCAGAGAACGCAATTCAACGATCAAATCGTGCATTTCCGCTTGGGGGAGATAGGCCGTCACCTGATCCCAACCTTTCCACTCCCCAGAAGCTTCAAAACCCTGAATTTGACCGCGTTTACCACTGATTAACTGTAAAACCTTGGCGGTGTATTCTGAGGGAGCGAGAACCGTCACCGATAGAATTGGTTCTAATAAGACTGGATGACATTTAGGTAGTCCCTCCGTCATCGCTAGACGGGCCGCTTGTTTAAAAGCTTGTTCGGAACTATCGACACTGTGATAGGAACCATCGGTGAGGGTGACATCGATATCCACCACGGGGAAACCCAAAGGACCATGACCGAGATATTCCCGCACTCCCGTTTCCACCCCAGGGATATACTGTTTCGGGACAACACCACCGACAATGGTTTCATGGAAGTGGAAACCTTCCCCCCGGGCCAGGGGTTTAATATCGAGATACACATCACCAAAAGCACCGTGGCCGCCGGTTTGGTGTTTATAGCGTCCGTGGGATTTGGTACTGGCCTTGATTGTTTCCTTGTAGGGGACTTGGGGTAAATGGGTGGTCATCGGTAGATTATACTTGCGTGCTAGGCGATCGAGGGCCACTTGCAGATGAATTTCTCCCTGTCCCCAAAGAATCACTTCTTTAGTGTCGCCGTGTTGTTCCCAGTAGAGGGAGGGATCTTCTTCGATCAGTTTTGTCAAAGCTGAACTTAATTTAACTTCATCCTTGCGATTTACGGCGGCAATGGCCAAGGCAAAGACGGGTTTGAGTTGTAAACCTTTGGGAAGATCGGGTTTTTGACTGCCGCTGCTAACCACGTCTCCGGTGGCGATTCCCTCCAAACGACCGAGAGCGACAATTTCCCCCGCTTGCGCTTGCTGTAAGGGTTGTTGTTGTTGTCCCATGAGACGATAGATACCACCAATCCGCACACCGTTCAAGGCCATGCCATCGTTAAGGGTTCCCTGCCAGATTCGCCCTAGGGACAGGCGACCGCCCTGGGGAGTAAAATAGGTTTTGAGGATTTGTACCACTGCATCTCCATCCGCACTGGGATCGAGACCGCGACGGTTGGCAGTAATTGTCGGGGCCGGTGTTTCTTCCACTAAAGCGGTGAGGAGATGACGCACACCATAATCCCGTTCCGCCATACCGAAGAACACGGGTACTATCTGATCGGCTCCCAGTTCTTGTTTTAAGTCTTGGAGAATTTCTTCCCGGGAGGGGTTAATATCTTCGAGGAGTTCTTCTAAAAGATGATCGTCAAATTCGGCGATCGTTTCCAGCATTTCTTGTCGAGCGCTCTGTTCTTCTTCCTTGAGGTGGTCGGGTAAAGCTACAGGATCGGCGGGACTGTTAGCATGGTAATGATAAGCCTGTTCGTTGATTAAATCGATAAATCCGATAATTTCGTTATTCTGACGGATAGGATATTGCTGGGGAACGAGGGGACGACTAGAAACGGATTTGAGAGCTTGTAGGACTTCGTTAAAGTGACTATTACAGCGATCCATCTTGTTGATGAAGATTAGATGCGGAATTTCCCAATCATCGAGGAATTTTAGCAAGGGAGCCAGGGTGAGAACTCGATCGACCACTGGTTCACAAACGATAATAGCAGCACCGGCCCCGACCAGGGCATTATAGGTTTCACTGGCAAATTCGATCGAACCGGGGCAATCGAGAAAGGTAAAATTTAGGTCTTGGTATTGACTATGGGCAACGGAAACTTCTACACTCATCTGTCGATCCCGCGCTTGCGTGGAACTATCACCGACGGTATTGCGATCGCTGATTTTTCCTTTTCTGGTGATCGCTCCTGTGACGAAAAGTAAACTTTCCAGTAAGGAGGTTTTGCCACTGGAGTAGGGGCCGACAAGGGCCACATTACGGGTGTTTGCTCCGGTACTTTGGTTCATACAGATACCCCCAACAATGATTTAGTGATTAGTTGCGGCGATTGGACGATATTTACACTCGATCGCCCTAGGAAATATACTGTCATAGCACTGAAAATTACTCTCAGGACGTATTTAGAAGTGAAAGGCCTGTCTTGCCATAATTTTGCCTAGTGCTACAGGTGTATTCTTTCTTACTCTTCACCCTAACTCAGTCTCAAGCATTACATCCCATTCTCGCAATCTCTTGTAAAATCTCGCCTACTTTTAGTTAAGGAACTTGAATAAATGTTAACTAGGGTTTGCTAAATAAGTTTTTCGTGGGTGTGGGGTGTGGGGTGTGGGGTGTGGGGAAATGGGGAAATGGGGAGAATAAATAAAAATAATCTCCTGTCTCCTGAATCGGAGTCTCCTGAATCGGAGTCTCCTACCTCCAGGAAAAATTTTTTCAGCAAATGTTAACTAAGCTGTTGACTATCGAGAGTCTTTCTCCTCAACTGGATTTACAAAAACGAGAGGCAGCCTGATATAGTGAGAGGTCGGGATGATGTTTATCAAGCAATTTTTATGTTGAAAGCTGGAATCGTGGGACTGCCAAATGTGGGGAAATCGACCCTATTTAACGCTCTGGTGGCTAATGCCAAGGCCGAGGCGGCTAATTTTCCCTTTTGTACCATCGAACCGAATGTGGGTGTGGTATCCGTCCCCGATGAACGTCTGGAGGTTTTGGCTAAAATCTCTAATTCTGAGAAAATCGTGCCGACGCGGATCGAATTTGTCGATATTGCCGGATTAGTTAAGGGTGCGAGTCGCGGGGAAGGATTGGGTAATCAATTTTTGGCTAATATCCGGGAAGTGGACGCGATCGTTCATGTGGTGCGCTGTTTTGATAATGATGATATTATTCATGTTTCTGGGTCCGTGGATCCGGCCCGGGATATCGAGGTGATTAATCTAGAGTTAGCTCTAGCGGATTTGGGACAGGTGGAGAAGCGGGTGGAACGTTTACGCAAACAGGCGAAAAATAGCAAGGAAGCCGCCGAAGAATTGGCTATCCTTGAAAAAATCCTAATTTGTCTTAATGACGGTATTTCGGCGCGAAAAGTGGATTTAAGCAAAGAGGACGAAGAATTAATTAAAAATCTCGGTTTATTGAGTCGGAAACCGATTATTTATGCCGCTAATGTGAGCGAAGATGATCTGGCCACGGGTAATGATTGGGTAGAAAGTGTCCGTCAAATTGCCCAACAGGAACGGGCCAAAGTTGTGATCGTTTCTGCTCAAGTAGAATCGGAATTAGTGGAATTGTCGGAGGAAGAAAGAAAAGATTTTCTTGGTTCTTTAGGAGTAGAAGAAGGGGGATTAAAATCTTTAATTAAAGCTACCTACGAGTTATTAGGACTGCGTACCTATCTCACCACTGGACCCCAAGAAACCCGCGCATGGACGATTATTTCTGGCATGAAAGCACCCCAGGCAGCCGGAGTTATTCACTCGGATTTTGAACGGGGTTTTATTCGTGCAGAAACTGTGTCTTATCAGGATTTAGTTAATAGTGGTACGATGAGCGCGGCTAAAGAAAAAGGTTTAGTCAGAAGTGAAGGCAAGGAATACATTGTTCAAGAGGGTGATGTTTTACTATTCCGTTTTAATGTTTAGCTAAAAATAAATCAGGTGAGCGTCGCCCACCTGATCAAAAGGCTAAACAATAGGCGTTGTCAATAGCTGTAGGGCTAATTCATGAATTAGCGCCAATTGTAGGGCTAATTCATGAATTAGCCCTACAATTGGCCTTGTCAATTTGAAAGATGCTCCGAATTTCTGTCATCAACAATCTCTCAGCTTTTTTTACTCACTTTGGTTAACATTAAACTGAATTTTTTATCTCTTGACATCCTCTAATTTATATTCTATAATCAGGTATAGTGGCAAGTTCTTGTTTAATCAAGATGGCGATTATCTCTGTCCACTAAAAGACTGGTTTGCTAGGAATGCAGTCGAGGCTAAAAATATTCTATCTATTCAACTCTGGGAAGGTTTTTCTCAACAATACAAGACGAAAATATGACCATTTTTGAACGATTGACTAATTTTGTTCACCGAGTATTTAAGACTAATTTAGAAATTTTTCTTGAAGCATTAAAGCACAGCCCTAATGCACAGGGATATGTCAGTGGTTCAATCACGGAGTTGTTGCTAAAAAAGAAACTTGAAGAAGAATATGGATTTGAAGTTAAACGAATTCGTGAAAAATGGGAAGGTAGGAAGCGCCCAAATCACCATGGAGATTTTTATTTTCGCAAACCAGAATCTAATCTTTGGTATGTTGTGGAATCTAAAGGCGTAAAGTCAAATTCTGAAAAGTGGCATAAATTGTACAACTTCGAGAAATTAAAAATTTTTCTCATTGCACATTCTGGAAAAATTGATTGGATTGACCAGAATGGCAACATCGAAGAACAAGTTATCGAATGGATACATCGAGAATTGCCAAAGTTTCAAGATGAATTTTCAACAACCATTTATGAATATGAAGAAATTCAAAACTACAACCCACAACGGGAAACGGCCAAATCACGTGCAGTACAGGCATTGAAGCATCTTTCAAGAGAAGAAGTAAATGCGTTATTTGACAGCCGCCTCAATTATGTTATGTCAAAGATTCGGGTCTTGGAAACTCACTTTGTTTCCGGCAAATCTGCTTCAAGCAACAGAACTCAAGCAACGCATCGAAAAGATGAATTTAACGTTATTTCGATTGACATTTTTCTTCGGTATTCAGAGCATAAATTTCTTTTTGCCAACCCCCAACACCTAGAATCATCTGGTGACGATGAAAATCACTTACAGCAAAATTACATCATGGGATTTGTGTTTACTGATGAATCTGGCAACGCAAGATTAAGTATCACTGATGACTGGTATGAAAATCTAAATGATGTTTACCAGACATTGAAGGAGAAAGATAGTGTCAAAGAAGACGAAATGCAGGTTGATAATAGATATTTAATTACAGAAGAAGCAAATGGAGAGTTGTAACAAATGGACAGAACACAGCAGCAAACTCGAAAAATGAAAGAGCAAGGATTGTTATTTTCCGAAGATAGCCTGTTACCTGAAAAACTCCCGCAAATTCAGGAATTACGACCTTCTAACAATCTTTCAGCAGTTTTTGAAGAGTGCCATAATTATATTTACGCCAACGAAGGAATGCTCAAAGACAAGATTTTTCACGAGATGGTTAAACTAATCATCATCAAACTTCATGATGAAAAATCTGTCAAGCAATCTGTAAATTTTGGCGTTACAGCAAGTGAATATAAAGCCATCGTAGCCAATAAGTCCGATGAATTTATGTCGCGTCTCAGTCAATTATTTACCTCCATCAAGAATCATTATCGGGGATTTTTCACCGATGACACATTCAAGTTAAAACCTTTAACTCTTGCTTATATTGTAGGCAGGTTACAGTACATTAATTTAAGTAAAACATCTGGCGATATAAAAGGGGAAGCCTTCCAGACTTTTGTAAATAGACACCAGCGTGGAGATAGGGGAGAATTTTTTACCCCTCATCCAATTGTCCGCCTTGCGGTTGAAATGATAGACCCCAAACCAAACGAAAAAATTATAGATCCTGCTTGCGGAAGTGGTGGTTTTTTAATTCAAGCAATAAACCATGTTCGACAAAATAATCCAGAGTTCGATATAGCAAGTTTTGTGCAAGAAAGTATTACAGGAATTGAATTTAATCCTGATGTCGCCCTTTCGGGAATGATTCGTTTAGTTTTTGAAGGTGGCACAGGTTCAGAAATTATCTGCACTAATGCGCTTATCGAAGATGAAAAATTAAATAATTCTTTTGATGTTATCTTGACCAATCCTCCTTTCGGAAATAAGGGAAAAGTAGAAGACCAGAAAATTCTTCAATCATATCTTCTCGCCAGGAAATGGCATAAATCAGCGTCCAATGGTTGGGAAGTTTCCCAAGCCGTTTTAGCGGGTCAGTCGCCCGATATTTTATTTATTGAGAAATCTATAAAATTATTGCGCGCAGGTGGGCGCATGGCGATTATTCTGCCCGATGGTTTATTACAAAATATCTCTAATGGACCGATTCGCCATTGGTTGCGCTCCCAAACAAAAATATTAGGTGTTGTTTCCATACCGCCGGAAGCCTTTGTACCCTACGGCACAGGAATCAAGACATCACTTTTGGTAGTTCAAAAATTACCGGCAAACCATGATTCTTGTTTTATGGCACAAATCAAAAAAATAGGCTATGACGTTAAAGGACAAACAATATATAAGCGCAACGAGTCGGGAGTTATAACCCGAACAAAATCAGGTTTGCCAATAGTTGACGATGATATAGATGATATTTCTCAATCTTTTACGTCATTTATCAATGGCGAATTTGCACAAAACAGCGATTGTATTTATACAGTTAAGAATACCCTGCTCAATTCGAGACTGGATGCCGAACATTATTTACCCAATGACCAAAAATTATTAGAACATCTAAAATCTATTGGTGCGAAACCTTTAGGTGAAATTGCCGATATTTTGAGAGAGGCGGCTGATTTTCGTTTAGCTAGGGATAGTGAAATTAGATATATCGCCATTTCCGATGTTGATTATCGTACAATGCAAGTTGTTTCCCAACAAATAATCAAGGCACATGAAGCCCCATCTCGCGCAACTTATAGATTGTACAAAGGCGATATTATTACAGCAATTTCAGGAGCAAGTACGGGAACACCACGCCAAGCAACAGCCCTAATCACGGAAGATGAAGACGGAGCAATTTGCTCAAATGGATTTTCAGTATTAAGAAATATTCAGGTAGTCGAGCCTTTGTTTTTATTAGTATATATGCGAACAGACTTTTTTTTGCGTCAGATTAAAAGGTACATGACAGGTCATGCTATTCCTACTATTTTAGTAGATGATTTGTCTAAAGTTTTAGTGCCTATTCCACCCAAATCTGAACAGCAGAGAATAGCAAAAAGTATGACCGAAATTCAAGCAATTAGAAAAGAAGCGTTAAAGGCAAGTGAGAATGTTGTTCACGAAATGAGTCTTTTACTTGGCCAATTTGAGTAAGGCAAAAAGCAGGTTAAGCTTAGAACAAGTCTTAAGTAGGTAGGGATTAAAAATTATCAGACACCCCCCTTCTTTCCTTTAGTCACATCTTTCTTAACATTTCAAACCTTTGTAGCATAAAGCTTTCAAGACTCGGTTAACAATTTGTAATATTCCTTGTTGACACCCTTACTGACAAAGAAAAAACTGAAATCAAGTCAGGATAAGGGTTGGAGTGCTTACTGAAAAAATTGTTAAGAAAGATCCCTATAAGGGATAGGGGGATCAGAGGCAAAATCTATCTTCAATTTAATTATAACTACTTACTTAGAATGTATTCTGTGTTAGTCGAGCGCCTAACGGACTATAAACTAGATGGCATAGCGACTTTTTTCGGAAGTATCAAAGTGAGCAAGCGTAATTTTTTTGGCGAGGATAGAAGTTTTTTGAGGCAAAAAAACAGAACGTTGCCGGAAATATTGGCCAAAATATTGACGGTAGAGAGGACAACTGACTCGGCAAAACTTACCTTGTCGGTGAATCAGTCCGAGACTTTCTAGGTGAAAAGCCGCCATTATATCAATTTCTATGTCTTTTTCCGCCATCACCACCTTAGCAAAGATAGCCGCTAAATTGCCCTTTAAGTATTGCAGATGTGAAAGTAAACGTTTAAGATGATCTGCAAAAATATTACTTTCCTCCTTAATCGAATTAGCGAGAATGGTTTCTAGGGTACAATTGCCCCGATCAATATGATAGCAAGCAAGACGAGTTAAATAGGGATTACCCCCTAGAAATATCCGTAATTTTTCGGAGTCAAAATTCTGATCTAATCCCTGTCTTTGGCTTAATTCTCGTACTTGTGCGCTGGTAAAATTAGGCAATTCGATCGGTAAACCAAGACTAAAAGGAGATTGATAGGTATCTGAGGTTTTATCAAGCTCCTGTGCAGGGGAATAGGCGACAATTAAACGTAATTTTTGCCAGAGAGGTTTGTTTTTGCCTTCCTCGTGCCAGAGGTGGAGAATACTAAAAAATTCTTCCCCTAGCTGTGGATAGGATAAAAGATATTCAAGATCATCAAAGGCAAGCACTAAAGGATGATCGAGATGGGAGAGAATATGCTTTTCTAGATAGATTTTACAGTTAATTTTACCCCCCAAGAATTCATCCCAATCCTGTGGGAGATGATTGTCTAAATCTAACTGGCGACTAATACTAACGCAAAGCCAACGCATCCAGTGATTTAAATCTTGAAAAATTGAGCTTTCTGCTAACCGAAAACTAAAATAAAGTGTATGGTATTGCTGTTGTTGTGCATGATTAATAATTCTGGTTATCAGGGAAGTTTTTCCCATTTTTCTGGCCGCGTTAATCCGGATCAGACTACCCCCGCGCAAGATCTCTTGATAACAAGTCTGTTCTAGATTGTTTCTGTTGATATACAAGAGGGAATCGAGGGGGACTTGTCCCTCTGGTAACTCAGGCAATAGTTGAGGATTAATAGTATTAGTTTCTAGTAAGTTAGGACGATAATAATCGCTATTTTCTAAAGTTAAATTAAAGGCTTGAAAACAATGTTTCAGGGTTTGTTTATCCACTCCCGATTCACAAGCAAATACCTTCATCAGAGTATCTACCCCTAAAAGAGTTTTCTCGCTGAGGACTTCTAGGGTGAAACGATGACCGCGATTATCCCGATACTCCGCTTCTTGTTTGGCAGTAAGTAATTTTTCTAGTCCCGTGGGGGTAAGGACAACCCCGCGTCTGCGGCGCTGTTTTTCTGGTTTTTCCATGATAGTTTTTCCCTGTCCTGAACTCAAACTCTGCACCTCTACTAGAGGTTTTGAGTTTCCTATAGACTTCTCCTCAACAGGGAAACAATCGATTCCGTAATTTTACTGGTTTAGCGATGGAGAGGATCGGGACAATAACCAGACCACTTATTTTCTTCCCCGTCCGAGTTATTTCTGGGATAGGGATAAATCTTAGCCTACTTGCTGACGATAGCTATTCATTTCTAGGCTATCTTCCCCATAAAGATCCTCAATGTGTTGATGACAGCAATCGATCGCAAATCGATCGAATTCTCTCGGTTCAATTTGATACATTTTGGCAAAAATATCGGGTTGAACACGACAAAATTCTGGTCTCTGGTCATAAATGGTACAGAGACGGGTTTGGCGATCAAAGTTTATACACCAACCTTCTTCCCCCACCATGCTGAGATATTGAGTTAATTGTGCGGGAGTCAGATATTCTTCTAAGTCAGGACGCTCATCGGGATTTAGTTGACAACAAGCTCCACAATTTTTAATACATTTCCAATTGGCCATATAACCGGTGTGCCGCGATGAATTAATCCTAGTACCTACTGACCAGCTTACTAGCAATTAGTCCCAATTTTGCCTTCCAGCAAGAATTCCCCTCAATAGTTTTAATCTCAACCTGCGATCGGGTATGAAAGCTTGACGAGGCAAGAATCTAATAAAATGGGCGTTGTAAGGGTCGAACTTACGGCATCCTGCTTGTAAGGCAGGCGCTCTACCACTGAGCTAAACGCCCGAATTAATCTTGCACTTTCTTAGTATAACATATATTTTCAAAAAAGTATATTATTTTTTTGAGCGAGTTGATTTTTTTCCGATGCCCTCTGGTCGAACTCACGATCGCATTACCCTAATTCTGCTGCCACCGATTGCGGGGGCGAGTTTTTTGGTCAGTGGCAGTGGTAAATTAACCCTATTACTGTTGGCCAGTTATTTGTTTAGCGGATTCCTGTTTGGACCAGATCTTGACATCCACTCGGTACAGTACAAACGTTGGGGTTATCTGCGCTGGTTGTGGCTACCCTATCGTTCTATGATCCGTCATCGCGGTTGGTTATCCCACGGTTTATTGATCGGCACAATTTTTCGGTTATTTTACTTCGGTAGTTTTCTTTTACTAGCGGCGATCGTCATCATTCCGATCCTGCAAAGTTTCTGGGGTATAGACTGGGATTGGCGACTGTGGCCGCAGCAAGCGATCGCATTATGGCAACAGTATCCCCGGGTAGCGATCGCTATTTTCCTGGGTTTAGAATTAGGAGCGATGAGTCATAGTTGTAGTGATTGGATCGGATCTGCCTATAAACGTTCTCGAAAAGTGGCTCAAAAACCGGTAAAAAAGAAAAAACGTTAATAGTCCCCGTCCACAATTTCTAATCGGCCTTACTTTGATATTCTTGCCAAGTTTTGGGACTAATAAAGAGAGTTCCTTTTTCTTGCTGGTCGGGAAACTGGATATAGTTTTTCTCTAGATAATCCTTGAGTTTTGGTGATTGCATAAATTCCTTTTCAAATCGATAGAGGAAAACCAAATCTGGCTGTCTTTTTTCAATAACTTCTAGGATAAAATCCCCATCAAGATTCTGATTGATAAATCTCTTTCTGGTGATGACAGCAGTTTCTGGGGGTGTTTTCAAGAAATATTGATATATGTAGTGAGGATTGTCGGTTAACAGAAGTTTATCGGAGTTTTTAAATTTTTCAAACACAGCTTCTGCTAAAAGAGGTTTATACCTTTTATTAAATTGAACGTAGGCATTAATTGCCGGATCACGATTGGTGATTATTCTCAAGGTATTAAAGAGAAATTGACCAGACAGGGGAATAAAAATCAGCATTTTAAGCATTAATACCCAAGTTATTTGGCGATTTTGCCTAAATTCTCCGAGGCTATCAGTAATTTTTAACTGTTCGACAAACAAGGCAATTATCCAAACGGCGGGAATAATTAAATGGATATAATAATAGGGCCAAATTGGGGCGACTGTGGCAAATCTGAACAGATTAGAACCCAACCAGATCAAGGGCGGTAAAAGTGGTATTATATTGCGAGTAAAAACCATCGCTATAATAGCGCTCGCTGTCACGATTAGATAAATTGGTTCGTGCTGTAGGGAGCTTTGTAAGAGAGTCAATAAGGTGAGATTTTCTTCACCGAAACTAGCGGCAACACTGACATGAGATTTAATGATATTTGCGTAGGAAAAAGGAAAAATAGTCAGGGAACCCAAGACAAAGACTAAAACAACAGCGACTGACCAAATAACAATATCAATGATTCTTTTAATAAAACTATTCTGTTGATTGAGAAAAATAATTAAAGCTACAGTTGGGATAATAGTAATGCCCGAAAGTTTAATTTGCAGGGAAAAAACCAAAGCAATGGCACTGAGTAAATACAGCCCATACTTAAGCTTACCCGTGGATTGAAGGGCTTTAAAGATGATAAAAATACTTAAGATTGTAAAAAAAAGTGAGGGTAACTCCCGCAACATTGTGGTTGAAAGGGTAATATACACTAGACAGGTTGAGAGAATAAATACCGATAAACAAGAGGCCAATATTCCGCAATTAACTCTCAGAATTAGATAAAAAATTCCTAACATAATTGTGGACAAAGAAAGCACCATAAGGCGCGCCGCATGGATAGTAAATCCTGTCAAGCTTAACCAACTATTTAGTAAAAGAGATAAACCCGATAAATGATCGTGCCAAACTTGTTCGTAGAGACGATAACCTTGTTTGGTGACGTAGGCAAGTACCAGGGCCACCGCTTCATCAAAATTAAGGATATAGGGATAATGAAGCGGGACTTTCCAGAAAACAATCCCCAGAAAAAAAACAGCAATGGCAATTAATGCCATTAAATCAAAACGATAAGATTTCTTATTCATAACTTTTTCTGGACAAGAATTGCTGCGTATCTTATCACAGATCGAGACATCAGTTAGGGGGTTAAAAAAGATACCAAGATTACTTTTCGGAACTACGCCCTAAATCTTTAGATCTATGATAGGCCGCCACTACTGCCTCGATAATTGTCGAGCGAAAAGAGCCTTTTTCTAATTGTCTCACCCCGGCAATCGTAGTTCCCCCGGGGCTAGTGACGCGATCCTTTAATTCTCCCGGATGTATGGCCGATTCTTTTAATAGGGTTGCCGTCCCTAAAACTGTTTCTATGGCCAATTGAGACGCGATCGCTCGCGGTAATCCGGCCGCCACACCACCATCGCTTAAAGCTTCCACCATCAGGGCCACAAATGCCGGGCCCGATCCCGATAATCCCGTTACTGCGTCCATCAAAGGCTCGGGAACTTCCACCACCGAACCGACCGCAGCAAAAATATCTCTGGCTACGGCCAGATGTTCCGGTTCCGCATGACGACCGGGTGCGATCGCTGTAACCCCTTGTCCCACCGTGGCCGGGGTATTGGGCATCGTCCGGATTACGGGGCGATCGGGAAAGCCCATTTCTAAGCGATTGAGGGTAACTCCCGCTAAAATCGAGATAATTAGGGGTTTTTCGGGTATTCCCAGCAAACTATTCACTACTTGCTCTAAAATTTGCGGTTTTACCGCTAAGATTAACACCTCAGTTGCTCTAGCGGCTTCCCGGTTATCCTCGCTGACTTTTACTCCGTAGGTATTAACCCAAAAGTTACGCCGTTGGGATTGGGGTTCACTGACTAACACCGTTTCGGGACTATAAATATTTTTTTTTAATAAACGGCTGAGAATGGCCTCGGCCATCACTCCACCGCCAATAATTCCTAAGCGAATAGACACAGTATTTTTTAAAGTAAAAAGTAAAAAGAAAAAAAGGCAGATTTAGAGGTCTTACCCAGAAAAAACACATCCTCTCGAGCAATCGAGCGATTTCCAGCTTCGACAAACTTGACGAGAGGACTATGGGCGGATTCATTGAGCTAATCGATTGATTTCAGCGCCCCAAGCAGGTGCGGAGGAAACGGGTCGAGCCATTTTCGGATTGTCGGCGATATCGTGAATAGTTCCCGAAAGGGTGCTAACTTTAACGCAGCTGGGGGTAAATAGGAAAATACTCTCACCGATGCGTTCTTGATGACCATCAATCGCGTAAGTGCCACCGGCGACAAAATCCACGGCTCTTTGTGCTTCTTCGGGAGCCATGACGTTGAGGTTTAAAACCACCGATTTGCGTTCTCTCAGGGTTTGGATAACTTGGGGCATTTCCTCGAAGGAATGGGGTTCGATCACGACTACTTCTGCATTATTGTTGTTAATACCTGGCATACCGATCACGTTGCTTCTGTTGGGTCCCATAGATGTGGCTGTGTTGAGATTTAAAGGTTCGCGTTGACGACGATTAAGCGGTTCTTCTTCTTCGTTTTGATCCTTCTCTTGGGGGGAAGACTTTTCCCAGTTCATTTCTTCGTAGTCGGTTTCGTCTTCGTCTTCTGGTTGTTCGGAGATGCCGACAAAATCTTTGAGTTTGGTAAAAATGTTGTTCACAGTCTAAGGTCCTTCACAAGATTTTTTTGGGTGGTCTTGTCTAGAGTCGGGGTTATTTATTGGCCTTTAACAATTTTTGCTCTAACTTAGTACAGGGGAACTATTTTGTTAAGGGTTCGTCATTTTAGTCGTCTGGAGGCAGCGGTTAGTTCCCAAATTAAGCTATCAGTTATCAGCTGCTGAAGGCAAGAGGCAACAGGCACTCGTGCAGAAGACAGAATCTGGCAATTCTCCTACCTAAAAAGAAGGTTAGAAACTAAGCACATCAAAGCTTTTAGCTTAACCAATTAGGTTTTAGATTCGGTCTTTGTGCTCAGGGGATAGTTTTCAGGGATTGGGAAAAAGTCAATTCCTCATTTCTAACCACCAGCTTCTAGATTGGGCGCTGCAATTCTAATATATATTATCACCGATCATTAAATTTTCTAGGGGGGTTTTTCTGTAAATTTACGGAGATGGTTCAGTAAATGCGATCGCCAAAAATGCTGGTTCCCACCCGGATTAAAGTGGCTCCGGCCTTGATGGCGAGAGGATAATCGTTAGACATCCCCATTGATAGATGAGGCAGGCGTAAACTAGAGCTATTCTCGATTATTTGGGCTAAATCTCTGGTTTTTTCAAAGGCGGCTAACTTTTCCCCAGCGGATAATCCTCGGGGCAGAATTGTCATCAAACCTTGAATTTTTAGCTGTTTACAGTTGACTAAAGCGGGAATATCTGCTAGTAATTCGTCTGTGTCCCAACCGAACTTATCGGGATCGGGGACAATTTTCACCTGTAGCAAAACTTGGGGATTAATCTCTAATTCCCCAGCTAGGCGATCGAGTCTTTGGGCTAATTTTAAACTATCGAGGGAATGGATTAAATCAAAAGATTCTAGGACTTTGCGGGCTTTATTTGCCTGTAGATGCCCGATAAAGTGCCAAGAAATATCCTGGAGGTCTTTTAGTTCTTGCTGCTTCGAGATTGCTTCCTGTAGCTTACTTTCAGCAAAATCTCTCACTCCTGCTCGGTAAGCTTGACGGATATAATCGCCAGATACCTGTTTACTGACGGCAATCAGACGCGTGGAGGGGGGTAGGGTAAGACGGATTGACTCGATACGACTAGCGATCGTCATGAACTAGACTGAAAAGGTTTGTTGATAAGTTTGGTTGAGACTGTTAAATTCTTGCACATTACTGCGCCGTCGCAAATTCCGCAGCCGATTTTCCACCAAAAGACGAGCATCGGAACGACTAATCGGAGCGAACGAGACTTTTTTGGGTCCGGCCGTCACCAGAAAAAAAAGACGTTGGGCATAAAGAGTGGTAAATAATTCCTGATGTTCTTCTAATAGACACACTCTGTATAATAGACCGAAAGTGGGATGATTGAGATAGGTTTCGTTACTCATTCAAGCGAGCGCTAAAGGAAAAGGATTGAGCGAACTAGAAAGTTTTTCAACAACAAAATCAAGCGGATGGCTCGAAAACAAGTGATTTTCCGGGTGTTTCCCTAGCCTAATTTTATCAGAATCCTTCAATGACAACTAACGATGCCAGTCTATGTCATGATTTCCTGAGTTTTCACTTTATTCCCTGTTAACGTGGATACATCTCGGTGACAACTTGTCACCATCAGAAATTAGCTCTGCTGCAAAAATCAAAGATTTTCCCTTAGCTGAGTAGACTCCGAGACAGAAGGATAAAAAAGACAATAGACAACTATAATAACCATAAAAGCTAATATTATCTCAAATTTATCTGGTTTTTTAGATATTTTGACCCGATAGCGGCGATCGGTGAACTGAAAACTCAGATCTGATCACTGATAACTGATAACTGATCACTGAATCACTGATGAAATGCCCTAAGCTTGTATTAAGCCTTTTTTAACTTCAAATTCCTTTAACCTCAATCAATATGGATTTTTCTAGTCTTGTTGCCAGTCAGCTAAACGCCGGCGTTATCTGGCCCGAAGGAATCCTGATTATTACCCTGATGGTGATTTTAATCGGCGATTTAATCGTGGGACGAAGTGCCAGAAGTTGGCTGCCCTACGCTGCGATCGCTGGTCTGCTCGCTGCTGTGGTTGCTCTTTATTTTGCCTGGGACAATCCGAAACCAGTGGCCTTTTTAGGGGCTTTTGAGGGCGATAATCTCAGTATCGTCTTTAGGGCGATTATTGCTCTTTCTACCGCCTCCACAGTGCTGATGTCTATCCGTTATGTGGAACAAGCGGGAACCTCCCTAGCGGAATTCTTGGCCATTATGCTCACCGCAACCCTCGGGGGAATGTTCCTATCTGGCGCTAGTGAATTGGTGATGATCTTCATCTCCCTAGAAATGCTCAGTATTTCCTCCTATCTAATGACCGGTTACATGAAGCGGGATCCTCGATCGAACGAGGCCGCTTTAAAATACCTGTTAATTGGAGCTTCTAGTTCGGCGATTTTCCTCTACGGTGTTTCCCTTCTCTACGGTTTATCCGGAGGTGAAACCAGTTTAAGTGCCATTGCCCAAAAATTAACCGATGTTAACGGTGGTCAGTCCCTGGCCTTAGCGATCGCATTAGTTTTTGTGATTGCCGGTATCGCCTTCAAAATTTCGGCGGTTCCCTTTCACCAATGGACCCCTGATGTGTACGAAGGTTCACCCACTCCCGTGGTGGCTTTCCTCTCGGTAGGTTCCAAAGCGGCCGGTTTTGCCCTAGCAATTCGCTTATTAGTGACGGTTTTCGGTCTAGTGAGCGAACAATGGCGGTTTATCTTTATCGCCCTAGCAATTTTGAGTATGATCCTCGGCAACGTGGTCGCCTTAGCCCAAACTAGCATGAAACGGATGTTAGCCTATTCCTCGATCGGTCAGGCGGGTTTTGTCATGATTGGTTTAACCGCCGGTACTGACGCGGGTTACTCTAGCATGATTTTCTATCTGTTAATTTACCTGTTCATGAACCTAGGGGCTTTTGCCTGTGTGATTCTCTTTGCTCTGAGAACTGGAACCGATCAGATCGCTGAGTATTCGGGACTCTACCAGAAAGATCCGCTCCTAACCCTCTGTTTAAGCATCTGTCTGCTCTCTTTGGGGGGAATTCCGCCTCTAGCGGGCTTCTTTGGTAAGATTTATCTATTCTGGGCCGGTTGGCAAGCGGGACTTTATGCCCTCGTCCTCGTTGGTTTAGTTACCAGTGTGGCCTCGATTTACTACTATATCCGTGTGGTCAAAATGATGGTGGTCAAGGAACCCCAAGAGATGTCCGATGCGGTGAAAAATTACCCCGTTATCAATTGGACTCTTACTGGGATGCGTCCCCTACAGGTGGGCATTGTCCTCTCCCTAGTGGCGACTTCCCTGGCCGGTATCCTCTCCAATCCTCTCTTTACCCTAGCGACGGATTCCGTCACCACTACCCCCATCCTACAATCGGCGGCCCTGGCGACGCACATTTCCCGGGCAAATTGAAAATCCCTGTTGATTTATCGGCGTTGTCAGATCAGAATAGGAAAGATGCCATGCAATCCTTGCTATCAAAGTAATTTCAGTTCTGGGCTGATTCGGAGCATCTTTCAATTTGACAACGCCTATTGTAGGGCTAATTCATGAATTAGCCCTACAGCTAATCCGTTTTTAGTAATGTGATTAACTCTCAATTTGTTCTATAGCAAAGAGCGGGATAGTTAGGACATAATAGAGAAAAAGAAATGAGGAGAAGCTTTCATGGCAGCACCCTATAGTGATGATTTAAGACAGAAAGCAGTGAGTGCCGTAGAGCGAGGGGAGAAAAAAAGCCATGTCTGTCGCACCCTCAATATTAGTCGTAATACATTAGACCAGAAACGTTGAATCCTGTAATAAAACTTTACATTGACAAGCATAATACCCCTATAACATCAAATTTTAAATTGAATAGACAATCCTCCGGAACCAGTGTACATAGCTAATATGTTGACACATGAAACTCTGTAAATAGCGCAGTTTGTCTAATAAGCTTTTCCCAAATCCTTCTTCAATATCTATTAGCTGTAGAATCAGATAAGCGATAATGCAACTATAGATCTGTAGGCGGATTCCGTTCTCGTTTTTAGTGATTAGATTATCCAACTTTAGATGCATTTTTAAAAATTTCCACAGCAGTTCTATTTGCCATCTTTGGATGTAAATTTCGGCAACTTCTTCATTACTAACTGCTCCTTCTCCTTCTAGAGGTAAATCTGTCGCCAGCCGAAATTCTGTTTGACTTTCTAGGTCGCAAAAAGCGACTACTCTTACTTCTATTTGTCTTTTATCTTTTCCGAGTTTACACTTGCCATTTTCGAGCATCTCTAGGCTAATATTATTTTTCACTCTCAAGACAAAATGCTTGTCACTACTCTCTAATAATTCGGTGATTCTTTGATTAGACGCAAATCCTCTATCCATTGCTCCAACTCCATTTACAGGAATTGCTTCTATCGTTTTTCCTCCTTCTTTTGAGTCATGACCTTGACCAAAATGGATGAGTATTCCGACCACCTCTGTTGTGATACTATTAAGACCAGAGAATAGTTTTACTTGATGCCATCCCTGGGACCATAGTAATTTACTGGTTAAGCTAATTATTGTTGAGTCAATAGGAAATAAAGCTCGCGCATTCTCTATTCCTTTTTTGGCAACTAAACGCTTATTTAATTCGACAATGACTTTCTCAAATGGACTTGTTTCTCTAATTTTGCTTGCCTTAGAAAATGTGGATAAATTTACATTAATTCCTTGAAGTACCATTCTACTGCATAAGTCCCTCATACTGACGATGCTTTTATCTAAAGCAAAACCAATCCAACAGGACAAAAATGTAAAAGTATCTAAAGCGGGGTAGTCATTTTTAGGCAGTGGTTTGAGAAGCTCTTTTATGAGTTTTGAAAAATTCGTCATCAGGGCAAACTCCCTATTGTGAGGGGAATAAGTTGTCTAGATTCTATCTATAATAGCATTTTTTTTCTGACTTTTCTCAACGTTCAACACTTCTGACATTAGACCTATGGCTGAAACGGAAGAAACAAACTGGGACGGTGGCCGCTAAAACTAACTATCGTCGAGGGCCGAAGCCCAAAATTGACGATTTAGAAGCCTTTCAAAAGTTGGCCGAACAATATGGGCATTTGACCCAAGAAAAAATGGCGCAAAAATGGGCTAACCCAGTCAGTAGGATGAGAATTGGTCAAGCGCTCAAAAGAATTGGATTTACTAGAAAAAAAAACTTATGGCTACAGAGAAAGAGATGAAGAAGCCCGAAAAGAGTTTCTCCAAAAAATCAGAGGTTATGCCCCGGAAAGATTTGTCTATATTGATGAAGCTGGAATAGATAACACCATCGATTATCCTTATGGATATTGTCACAAATCAGAAAGATTTGAGGCTTTAAAGTTAGGTCACTGTAGCGAACGAGTTAGTGTGATCAGCGGTTGGTGGCGTGGTTCCACGATCGCGCCAATGGTGTTTGAGGGGTACTGTAATACAGAGTTGGTGTGTGAGTGGATAGAACAATTGCTATTACCCGAACTACTACCCGGTCAAATTATCATCATTGATAACGCCAGTTTTCATCCCAAAGAGAGAATCAAAAAATTGTTAGCTAAAGCGGGATGTGAAGTGCTATTTTTACCCGCCTATTCTCCAGACCTCAACAAAATTGAAAAGTTCTGGGCTAGATTGAAAAACTATGTTAGTCAGATTATCAATGATAGTGAAAACCTTGTGGATGCTGTGAGTAAAGCCTTCAGGCATCTGTCCTAACTAACTCGTTCTATGCCATAGAAAAAAAAAACTTATGGCTACAGAGAAAGAGATGAAGAAGCCCGAAAAGAGTTTCTCCAAAAAATCAGAGGTTATGCCCCGGAAAGATTTGTCTATATTGATGAAGCTGGAATAGATAAGTACCTAAGCAAAATTAATTGGCTCTTCGTTACTCTTTATGCTAAATCAACAGACAAGATGCCAAGATAACCTCAAGGGGTGACAAAGGGGTTCAAAGGTAATCAAGATAAAGACTCTAGCCAAATGAACCCAAAAGAAATAGAGTGGTTGAGACAACCACCCAAAATTTCAATATGTTACCATCATTCTATCAGGCCTGTTTACAAGCCAGCTTGACACAAGCACAATATCTGACTCTACAAATTCTTATACTGCTCCTACAAAGCCATAGAACAGTACAATTGGAGAGATTGGCCTGACTGACGGACACATTTTTCAATACAAAGACAAGTACTGTTATGTGAAAGCCTCAAACTCCTGAATAAAAGAAAAGGTAATTTTGCCATAATAATCCTGACGAGCTTTGCGAGAAGCAAAACAGGGAAAAGGGTCAACAGAAAATAAGTGGTCAAGTCGCAAGAAGGGACGCGCCTTATGAACAACTCCCGCCAGCCAACGTAAACCAATTTTCAAATAACTCAAACCACGCCGAAAATGAGCATCAACCTGACGGCGAGAGCCAGATTGTTGAACCGCCATGCCAGTTAAAGTAGCAAAGAGAATAGAAATGGCAACAATGAGATAGAGACGTTCTAAACAAGCAGCAGAGCGAACACGAGAATGTTCCCAGTCAAAAACGCCCGATTTACTGTCGAGAAAGAGATGTTCAATGGGAAAACGAAGACCATACTGCCAGAAGGTGTCAAGGGTAGGAGGTTCATGGCTCAGAATTGCCCAATTATCCTTAACCCCTGGAACAGAGGCTAAAGCAAGATGAGCAGTGATTCTAGCCTCCTGCCAGACTTGAACGTTGCGATAAAAGCAGGCTTGCCGTTTGGGAGGATAGAGTTCTCTGACCTCATAGCCAAAACCCCGACGGCGAACACCGTAAATGAGGGTATCGCAAGGTAAGCGAAGACACCAATGCCAAGTATTTTTCCTGAGCCATTGAATTAATTGCTGATTGGCAAAGCCTCGGTCGGCTAACAGCATGACATTCTCAAAGCCCTGAAGATAGCCTTTGGCTCTGTCCAACAAGGGTTCGTATTTCTCAAAAGCTAGGCTGGCACTACCATGTTCTAATCCCATCCACATCAAGGGGACGGCTCTCCCCCCGCAGACCACCGCTAGATAGACAAAGCAGTATTGATTCCACAACAGAGTGGTATCTATTGCTAGATAAAGTCTTTCCCCCTTCTCCTTCCAAGTCTCGATGGCTTTCAATATTAAGGGGATGTATATCTTTTCCACCGCTACTCTTCCATTCTGGCAAAAGCGATTCCACCGTCTCTGATAACTATTGGCTTGTTCGGCTCTGCTTTGTACAAAGGGTTCCCATCTGGCTTGATTGAGACTTTGACTACTGAGTAGGGCTGTCACCATCCAACTGAGGACGGTTAAATGTCTTTTATCCACAAATCGGCTTCCTTGTTCTAGATAGGAATAAACTTGGGAGAAGATTCTGTTCTCGGTTTTCATCTTGTAGGGATTCTTGCTTTTTCCCTATCTACCCAGATATTTTTCTTTTTGGCAACCCTTGTCTTGTCAGGTTTTGACCCACTTGTGTCCGTCAGTCAGGAGATTGGCCGCCTTATTTCCCCAACCAATTACCTTTGAAAGCAGAAGAAGAAATTTACAAAGGTTTCTCAAGTTACCGCAATTAAGTGTAAAATTGTTATGGTTTCCGCTAATTAAACACATTATTAAGCAAGAGTTTAGCGAAAAAAATAAAAATCGACATCAAAGAAGAAAACTGAAAAAACTTAAGCATCTGGGACATCTATTATTGGTAATTGACCGAACAGATTGGAAAGGAAGAAATTTGTTTGTAGCTAGTGTTATTTGTGGAAAAAGGGCGTTACCTGTGTACTGGATATTGTTAGATAAACAAGGAAGCAGTAATTTAGGGAACCAAAAAAACTTTCTCAAGCCGGTATTAAAATTTTTGAAATCCTACCCAGTTGTCGTGATAGGCGACCGAGAATTTCACAGTGTTCAACTAGGAAAGTGGCTAGACGAAAAGGGGATAGCCTTTATTCTGAGACAAAAGAAGGGAACATCTTTGCTATTATCAGGTGAAGAAAACTATCAACCTCTAAAAGCTCTAGATATTCAACCGGGGACTCAGCATTTTTTTTCGGATATTTATCATACATCTGCTCATAAACTTGGCCCTTTTAATTTGGCCACTCGCTGGAAAAGACGCTACCGTAGTAAACAAGCCGAAGCTCCTTGGTATCTTCTTACTAATCTTGACTCTTTGGATGAGACTTTAAATTTATATGAATCTCGTTTTGGCATTGAAGCAATGTTCAAAGATTGTAAAACGGGAGGTTATAATATCGAGAAAACTAAAGTTAGCGAACCGCGTTTTTTAGCTCTTGTTTTATTAATTGCTATCGCCTATTCTTTAAATACAATACGGGGTCAACAACTCAATATTTTACCCCACCGTGTTTATATTTGTCGCCTCAAAGAATCTAATCGTTCTGCTGAAAGACATAGTGATTTTTGGATAGGGACTTATGGTACTTTTTGGGTTGAGTCGATGGATATTTTTTCGGAACTTGCCCTTTCTTTGATACGCCTCAAACCCCAGAAAAACCCTTATTTCTCCAAAGGGTTAACGGCTATGAGCCTTATCAAGCAAGCTCTTTAACCTTTCTGTCACCCCTTGAGCAAGATAACATACTTCTAACCCAAAAATTCCGAAAGTTTCTAAAGCCATAGCCTCGCCGTTTTATTAGTTTAAGTTTATTGTTGATTCCCTCGACTACCCCATTCGTTGTCCTTCGCTCGAAATAACTAATGATTTCTCCAAACCAGTTTCGGATTGTTTGACAACTCTTGGTAAAAACAATGGAGGATTTTGCCAACCATTCCGAGATAGATAGCAGTCCTTCTGTCGGATTCTCTGAGGTTTCATAAATCTTTCTGAATTCTTCCTTTAATTCCTGCATCTTTTTCAAATTTGGCCAATTTTCTTTGATAGCTTCTCGTTTAATTTTTTGTGGTTCCGTTCAATCTTCTTCATTTTTTAATAGGCTATATTTACTTCGCTTTAAAACTTCTAGCTTCGCTTCTTTTTCCGCTTTCTGTTTTTTATTTTTCTGCGCTTCTACGGCTCTTTTTTCTGCTCTTCTCTGTTCGTCTAACTCTTGATTAATTTGTTTCATTACATGGAATCTATCAGCGACTACCTCGGCCGACGGCATCAATTCTTTTACCAGATTTTTATAGGACAACCAAAGGTCTATGCTCACTTCTTCAATTTGCTCTAACACCTCTTTTCCCCAGCCCGTAAGGGTTTTCTTAAACTCTTCTTGTGTTCGCTTCTCCAGAATAGCTATTAGTTTTCCCGTATCTAAATTTACTAAAACTGCACAGTAATTTTTTTGTCCCTTCACTAGAGCGATTTCATCAATTCCTAGTCTTTTTAATTCCGATAAATCTGGCTCGGTAATTTCTTCAGCGATGTCCTCTAGCATTCTTTGAATCTCTTCTTCCGTTACGTCATTTCTTCGGCTAACATTTAAAATATCTCCTGATTTTAATTGTTCAAGTATATTCTCGGCTAGTCTTTTCGTATAGGTTCGTTTACTGGCGACAAAATCTAACTCTTCGCTCAAGGGGTTTCGACAATTATCGCACTTAAATTGACGACGATTAACTTGTAGGTACACTGGTTGTCCTGAGATTGGTAAATCTTTGACTAAATATCGATGATTTTGGTGTAGTTTATCGCTCTCTAACCCACAACGAGGACAGATTGCTTTTTTCTTTTTCGATTCGACTGGTCAAACTATACCGACATTTTCTAGGTGTCGATAGCCTTGAATAGAGGTTCCTTCTAGGTTCAAAAATTTGTCAAGTATCATAAGTAAAATACTCTGGTTTTTGGCAGAAACGTTGAATCCTGTAATAAAACTTTACATTGACAAGCATAATACCCCTATAACATCAAATTTTAAATTGAATAGACAATCCTCCGGAACCAGTGTACATAGCTAATATGTTGACACATGAAACTCTGTAAATAGCGCAGTTTGTCTAATAAGCTTTTCCCAAATCCTTCTTCAATATCTATTAGCTGTAGAATCAGATAAGCGATAATGCAACTATAGATCTGTAGGCGGATTCCGTTCTCGTTTTTAGTGATTAGATTATCCAACTTTAGATGCATTTTTAAAAATTTCCACAGCAGTTCTATTTGCCATCTTTGGATGTAAATTTCGGCAACTTCTTCATTACTAACTGCTCCTTCTCCTTCTAGAGGTAAATCTGTCGCCAGCCGAAATTCTGTTTGACTTTCTAGGTCGCAAAAAGCGACTACTCTTACTTCTATTTGTCTTTTATCTTTTCCGAGTTTACACTTGCCATTTTCGAGCATCTCTAGGCTAATATTATTTTTCACTCTCAAGACAAAATGCTTGTCACTACTCTCTAATAATTCGGTGATTCTTTGATTAGACGCAAATCCTCTATCCATTGCTCCAACTCCATTTACAGGAATTGCTTCTATCGTTTTTCCTCCTTCTTTTGAGTCATGACCTTGACCAAAATGGATGAGTATTCCGACCACCTCTGTTGTGATACTATTAAGACCAGAGAATAGTTTTACTTGATGCCATCCCTGGGACCATAGTAATTTACTGGTTAAGCTAATTATTGTTGAGTCAATAGGAAATAAAGCTCGCGCATTCTCTATTCCTTTTTTGGCAACTAAACGCTTATTTAATTCGACAATGACTTTCTCAAATGGACTTGTTTCTCTAATTTTGCTTGCCTTAGAAAATGTGGATAAATTTACATTAATTCCTTGAAGTACCATTCTACTGCATAAGTCCCTCATACTGACGATGCTTTTATCTAAAGCAAAACCAATCCAACAGGACAAAAATGTAAAAGTATCTAAAGCGGGGTAGTCATTTTTAGGCAGTGGTTTGAGAAGCTCTTTTATGAGTTTTGAAAAATTCGTCATCAGGGCAAACTCCCTATTGTGAGGGGAATAAGTTGTCTAGATTCTATCTATAATAGCATTTTTTTTCTGACTTTTCTCAACGTTCAACACTTCTGGGTTTTTGGCTATTATATCAAATCTTAACTCGATTGTCTATCTTTTGGTATTAACCTGTTTGTGTCTAAAATCTCTCCCTGTATAAATTTCAGCTATTTTTGAGCGTAGGCACTATCATCGAATTTTATTTGAAGTTAATTATTTGCATAACAATTACCGAAGAGCCAAATACTCTGGTTTTTGGCTATTATGGCATAGAACGAGTTAGTTAGGACAGATGCCTGAAGGCTTTACTCACAGCATCCACAAGGTTTTCACTATCATTGATAATCTGACTAACATAGTTTTTCAATCTAGCCCAGAACTTTTCAATTTTGTTGAGGTCTGGAGAATAGGCGGGTAAAAATAGCACTTCACATCCCGCTTTAGCTAACAATTTTTTGATTCTCTCTTTGGGATGAAAACTGGCGTTATCAATGATGATAATTTGACCGGGTAGTAGTTCGGGTAATATGGCATAGAACGAGTTAGTTAGGACAGATGCCTGAAGGCTTTACTCACAGCATCCACAAGGTTTTCACTATCATTGATAATCTGACTAACATAGTTTTTCAATCTAGCCCAGAACTTTTCAATTTTGTTGAGGTCTGGAGAATAGGCGGGTAAAAATAGCACTTCACATCCCGCTTTAGCTAACAATTTTTTGATTCTCTCTTTGGGATGAAAACTGGCGTTATCAATGATGATAATTTGACCGGGTAGTAGTTCGGGTAATAGCAATTGTTCTATCCACTCACACACCAACTCTGTATTACAGTACCCCTCAAACACCATTGGCGCGATCGTGGAACCACGCCACCAACCGCTGATCACACTAACTCGTTCGCTACAGTGACCTAACTTTAAAGCCTCAAATCTTTCTGATTTGTGACAATATCCATAAGGATAATCGATGGTGTTATCTATTCCAGCTTCATCAATATAGACAAATCTTTCCGGGGCATAACCTCTGATTTTTTGGAGAAACTCTTTTCGGGCTTCTTCATCTCTTTCTCTGTAGCCATAAGTTTTTTTTTTCTAGTAAATCCAATTCTTTTGAGCGCTTGACCAATTCTCATCCTACTGACTGGGTTAGCCCATTTTTGCGCCATTTTTTCTTGGGTCAAATGCCCATATTGTTCGGCCAACTTTTGAAAGGCTTCTAAATCGTCAATTTTGGGCTTCGGCCCTCGACGATAGTTAGTTTTAGCGGCCACCGTCCCAGTTTGTTTCTTCCGTTTCAGCCAGATGTCTAATGTATTACGACTAATATTGAGGGTGCGACAGACATGGCTTTTTTTCTCCCCTCGCTCTACGGCACTCACTGCTTTCTGTCTTAAATCATCACTATAGGGTGCTGCCATGAAAGCTTCTCCTCATTTCTTTTTCTCTATTATGTCCTAACTATCCCGCTCTTTGCTATATATGACTGATCTTTTTTGGGAGTCTGTATCTGTATTCCATGCTACATAAGCTTTTCAGCTTGCTTGTCCCCCTGTCAGGGATTGGTACGTTTGTTCTGACAAAATTGACTTGCTCCCACCGGCATCTTCTCTACTATCGGGAAAAGAAGACGAAGAGTTGAAAAAGAAACCCGAACTCGGACTCGAATTAATCGACCGAAGTTTAAAGCGAAAATACCGACCGAAAATTGTCTTGATAGAGGCGGGGTATGGAAACAACACGCCGTTTCTGAAAGAGTTAGAAAAGAGAAAACTAAAGTATTTAGGAGGAGGGGCTAAAAATCGAAAAATTATCCGAAAAAAGGAATCAGGAATCGAGGAAGAAATCAGTCTGGAGAAATTAGCAAAAAGCTTGAAGCCAGAGAGTTTTACCCCAGTAATTCTCTCAGTTTAAAAACCGAAAACCCTGTACGTATTTATTGTTTCTGCTCGCATCGCTTCTTTAGAAGAAGAGAGAACTTTTGCCATCGTCATGAACGCGAGTTCTTGGGAAGAAGCGACGGACATCGATTATTTTATCACGAATGTCCAGGCGGAAAAAGTAACCCCGCAGTGGGTAGTAGAAACTTACTCGCCAAGAAATTGGGTAGAAGTTTTCTATCGAGAGGCGAAAGGATGGTTAGGGCTAAGAGAATATCAGGTTCGCGAGAAAGAAAGCCTTCTTCGCCATTTTATCCTGGTGTTTTGTGCCTACACTTTTATTCTCTGGCATCACTTAACCGGGGGACTACAAAGGCGATGGGCGAATAAACCTTTGGAGACATTTACTGATGCTTTGGAGGCTTTTCGTACAGCGATGTCTTTTCGTTTTTTCCCTTGGCTAACGCAGAATATTGATGTCTTTTCCGCTCACAAAGCGGCTTTGGGCTACATTTGGGCTTGAAATTTGTTTAAGTCCCACTAATTGCTATTACATGAGTATCTCTTGTAGATTTATTGTGTATCTTCAAGAATTGTGTGCGATTGCCCTGGCCACCTAACGAGCATATATAAACGAGCATATATAATGATGAATAGAATAAAATGCTTGACGAAACTCATTAGATCGGAGAAAGGAGGTCAGTCATGGATCTGGTACAGTTTATGGTAGTTATCATCGTGGTTGGGGTTCTATTGTGGCTCGTGAACAACTACATTCCGATGGACAGCAAGATCAAGCAAATCCTGAACATTGTGGTTGTCATCACCCTCGTTTTGTGGATTCTTAAGGTGTTCGGATTGCTGAGTTTTCTCAAGGGAATTCGTATCGGTAGGTGAGTGATGTTCTAGACGGAAGGAAAGGTTGAATTATTATGGAGCTGATGTCCATCACACTGGTGGTGCGCTGGCTAATAGGCTGGGGATTGATGTGGCGGTTGCCGCGACTTCCAGACCTTTCAGTCGTCGGTTCGCCTAAAGTCTCGGTCTTGATTCCGGCGAGGAATGAAGAGAGTACCCTCCCTAATTTGCTAACAGCCTTAAAGCAGCAAACATTCAAGCCCTACGAAATCATTGTCATCGATGACCAGTCCGCCGATGCTACCCCACAGATCGCCGAACAGGCTGGGGTGAAAGTAGTGCAGACTAGCCCTTTGCCCACAGGTTGGACAGGGAAAAACTGGGCACTCAAAACCGGATATGCAGCCTCATCTGGCGATATTCTCGTCTTTCTCGATGCCGACACTGAGCCAGGGGAGGAGCTGCTCCGCAGGCTGGTGGCAACTGTTCAACACTTAGGTGGTCTGGTCTCAGTTCAGCCCTATCACCGCACTGAACGCCCCTACGAACTGTTAGCGGTTCTGTTCAATCTCGTCGGCTTGATGGCCGTCAAACTGGGAGCAAGAGGTGGTGTGGCTTTTGGACCGGCTATGGCTACCAGCAAGGATGACTATGAGCGGGTCGGCGGCCACGACGCTGTGGCAGGATATGTTGTAGAAGACTGGTTCATGGCTCATATTTATGAGAGTGCGGGACTGCCAGTGAGTGCATACATTGGTCATGGCCAACTGGACTATCGGATGTACCCCGGCGGGCTGCGGGACCTGGTTGTTGGTTTCGACAAAAACTTTGCAACGGCAGCAGGGGAAGTCTCTTGGCTGCGGATGCTGGCGGTTGTGTTCTGGCTTTCAGGGTTGTTCTGGGCGGCTTGGTGTCTGCCCGCATCCCTATTCGGCTGGCCGATTGTCGGGAATTCATCCTTACTATATAACGTACTGCTTTATCTTGCCTTCGCCATACAGTTAGCCATAATTGTATGGCCAGTGGGTTCATTCGGAGCAATCGTCTTTTTCTTCCCCATTCCGGTTGCCTTCTTCATTGCAGTGTTCCTGCTGGCAATTCTGAATCTCGAACGTGGTCAAATCGAATGGAAAGGACGAAGGATAAGTACCCGATGGCAAGGTGAATGAATGAGATTGTCTATACTACAGTTACCGGATGGGGTAATCGTCGGGCTTTGTGTGGTCGGTTGGACAGCCTGGTCGCTTTTGATCGGTTTTGTCGGTCATCGACTTCCCCTGAAATTCCTAGAAACGGACACCTGCCTGACCCGGCCACGAATCTGGGGGGAAGATAGACAATGGTACAATCGGGTACTGCGGATCAAGCGATGGAAGGATCGGTTGCCAGAAGCAGGGGATTTCTTCCCAGGAGGTTTTCGCAAAACATCCGTTGGCGGTGGGGACTGTGCCGTAATGTCCCGTTTTTTGGCTGAAACCCGTCGCGCGGAATACGTTCACATCGCCATCTGGCTGTTTTGGTTAGTGACGATGCTCTGGACTCCTGGCTGGGGTGTGCTGGTAAACCTCGCCGTGGGAACAGCTTTCAACCTGCCTTGTTTGTGGGTGCAGCGTTACAATCGGCTTCGGCTCCAGCATCTGCTCGTATTGAAAGGACAGGAAAAAACGATATGCTAAAGTATGAACTTGGCTGTGAATTAACCTACAGCATTGAGCAAGCAAGCACTCTAATTCTTAATGTTGCTATTGTCAGCAACAACCATCAGATTATTGTTCAGGAAGACCTCCATTCTAACTCTCAACGGTCGATTGAGGAATACATCACTTCTGTCAGTGGAAACCGATACTTTCGACTCAATGCCCCTCCTGGCAATTTGCAAATTTCCTATCGAGCAACCGTTGGCTTATCTCCTTATTATTCAGACCCCAGTACGATTTTTGAAGTAAAGCCGGCCGATTTACCCCTCGATATCTTGTACTATCTTTATCCGAGTCGTTACTGTCAGTCAGATCGATTATTGCGCTTTGTCGCGGCTGAATTTGGCCATTTAGTCCCTGGTTATTCGCGGGTGACAGCTATCTGTAACTGGATTTATGACAATGTTTTGTATCTCTCTGGTAGCAGTGATTCTTTAACTTCTGCTTGCGATACAGCGATAGAACGGGTAGGCGTTTGTCGTGATTTTGCCCATTTAGGCATTGCTTTTTGTCGGGCCTTGAATATTCCAGCACGCTTTGTTGCCGGCTACGCCTATGGTTTAAATCCCCCCGATTTTCATGCCTGGTTTGAGGCTTATCTAGGGGGTCGCTGGTATCTTTTCGATCCTACCCGCCTTGTGCCTCAGAGCGGGCTAATTCGCGTTGGCACAGGACGAGATGCAGCCGATGTTTCTTTTGCCACTATTTTTGGTCCCGTACAAATGAATCAGATGAGGCTTTTTATGGACTACTTACCCGATGCCAAGCCGATTTCCGAGAATATTTTGATACCGACAACAGAGGCGATCGCCATCTCTTGAGCGTACCCCAGTCAGGTATTCTATTATCGAAAATTTGGGTTGAAAACCCCGTCCTTTGAGGACGGCTTTAAGCTACAATGGAAAAAGCGATAACCAAGCTAAAAACTGAACCCTGACCACAGATAGTAGGGGGTTTCGTTCAGAAAAGAAGTCAAATTCGGCCTTGAACGAGTAAAACTTTCTAGGAAATAAGGTTGAACATGAGATTTTTTCGACTTGTTCAAAGTGGCCGTCCGGCATTCGGACACTCAAAACGGACGGGTCGAAAGTGTCAGACTTAAGCAATTAAGCGTTTTTCGCTATCTGCGTCAACCCCATTGACGCGACCATCCTAAAAAAGTGGCGTGGTGAGCATGTCAATAACATTGTCTTTGAAAAACCCATTTTAGGAGTTGCCCATGTCATCCTCATCCCTACCCATTAAACCGGCTGTACTGGTTGTCATCATTGGTGAAACCGTCTTGCAAGACCGCATGATCAAGCTGCTGCAAGAGTTAGGCGTAACTGGCTATACCCTCTCGCAAGCCCAGGGCGCAGGTCGCCACGGCAACCGCCAGGGAGATATGGTCGGTTATAACACCAATATTGAGATCAAAACCGTTGTCTCGCAGGAAGTCTCGGAGGCGATCTTCTCTGGTCTCGTCGAGTATCAAGCTAATCATGCCTTAATCGCTTTCCGACAAAATGTCGAAGCGTTGACTGGGTTTGAGATAATTTGATTCGTCACTAACCCCGCCCTAAAAGGGACGGGGCTTGCCTAGACCAATTTAGGCGACGCAAGTAGAGACTACCGCATCGAGACACAATCTGGCCCAGACCTCCGAATACTTCCCTAGTTCGGATTCCCTCTAAGCTCTATTGGTAAAGCGTTGTTAGACAAGACATCTTGATTGTGTTGCGGTAAGGGACATTAACTTCACTCTTAAGGATTATCTCCATAGCAAGAGTTCCTGTTATCTCAAAAGACGGAAAGTCGTTAATGCCCACCAAACCCAGTCGGGCCAGGCGGTGGATTAAGGAAGGAAAAGCTATCGGTAAATTCAACGACTTAGATATTTTTTATGTCCAGCTAACCACTGAACCTTCCGATAGCAAAACCCAACCGATTGCTATTGGTATTGACCAGGGTCAATTATTCTCTGGAATTGGCGTTCAATCCTCCCTTTTTACTCTTTGGAAGGCTCACTTAGAACTTCCTTTTAAGCGAGTAAGAGAGTGCCTAGACAATCGCTGCCTAATGCGAAGAGGACGTAGAAAAAGACGGATTAACCGCCAACTTCCCTTTAATCTAAGAGCGCATCGACAAAAACGATTTTCAAATAGAAGACAAGGAAAATTAGCTCCCTCAATCAGAGCTAATCGTCAACGTCTCGACTTCGCTCGACGTTGACGAACTAACCAAAATCTATCCAATTACTGACATTTACTTTGAGTATGTCAAAACCGATATTGATCTAACTTCCAGTAGAAAAGGAGCTAAGTCTAGAAAAGGTTTCTCGTCGGTTATGGTCGGACAGAAATGGGCGATTGAGCAACTATCTCAGTTTGCAACAGTCCATACTCGCTTTGGTTGACAAACCTCTAATCTCAGAAAATATTTGCGACTAGAAAAATCCAAAAATAAAGCAGAACAATCACCAGAAAGTCATGCTAACGATGGCATTGCTAAGAGGGAGGGAGCATCTCACCTTTGTAACCCCTAAATCAGGTTTTATGTCAAGCTATTTTGAAAGCCTTGCTAGAAACCAGTTTTAGGGACAAGTAATACCAATTCTCCAAAATCTGACTACAAATAGTGTAGAATATCATCTTAGTAGAGTTAAAGGAAAAATATGGCAGGAGTTTCTAAGATAGAAATCAGAGAAAGCGAAGCAGAACTCAAGGAACTGCTCAGACAAGAAAAAACTGGTTCAGGAAAAGAAAGAATACAAGTATTGTACTTATTAAAGACAAAAAAGGCAAAAACGGTGACAGAAGCCGCCGAAATGATCGGGAGAAACAGAGTCACCGTACAAGATTGGGTAGGAAAATACCGTCAAGGGGGATTAGAAAAATTATTGTCGAAAAAAGTGGGTACAGGAAGACCAAGAAAAGTTCCCCAATGGGCAGAAAAAGCCTTAGAAAAAAGATTAAAAGAAAACCAAGGGTTTGATAGTCAGGTCGAGATTTGTGAATGGTTAGAGAAAAAAATAGGGATAAAAGCAAAGTATAAAACCGTTCATAAATTAGTATATTATAGACTAAAAGCGTCACCAAAAATAGCGAGACCAAAAAGCCTAGAGCAGTCAGAAGAAAGGTTAGAGTATTTTAAAAAAACTTCTTAGAAAACCTGGCAATGCTGAGTTGGGTGGCAATGATAATGATGGGATTAGAGGGAAAAATTCGCTTTTTATGTGAAGATGAAACTCGAATAGGACTGAAGACTATCAGTGGCAGAAAAATCACAGCAAAAGGGATAAAACCTTATGGGAAGGTGCAGTGGAAATTTCAAGCAACTTATATATATGGAGTGGTAGAGCCGAAGACAGGAGAGCATTTTTTTTACGAATTCACTCATTTAAACAGTCAATGTTTTCAGATATTTTTAGAAGTTAGTTGCTGAACATTTTGCCGATAGTATTTTAATCATCCAGTTAGATAATGCTCGATTTCATAAGGCGAAAAAGTTAAAAATTCCCGACAACATTATACTGATATTTCAACCGCCCTATTGCCCTGAATCCAATCCAATTGAACAGATTTGGCAATACTTAAAGAAGGGATTGAGATGGAAATTACCAGCTTCTTTAGATGAATTAAGAGAATTAATTACCGAGAGACTGAAAGTTATGACCCAGAAGGTAATTGCTTCGATTACAGGACGTGCTTATATTCTTGAGGCTTTATCTGTAGTCGGTATTTAGAGAATTGGTATAAATTACTCACTTGCATAAATGAGATACTCCCAAAGAGGGATATTTATGAAGTGGAATCTGACCTGCGGAATGTTGGATATAATCTAATTATGTACTAAAAACAGGAAATTCATGACAAATATTCACTCGATCATCGGTATATTCCCCTCCAATGAAGAAGCAGACATAGTTGTAAGGTGGTAAACGACGTAAATATGGTGGATCTACCACAAGACATGGGTTCCGTAAAGGAGATTTAATTTCTTCTCCCAAAGGAATTGGTTATGTGAGTGGAGATACCGAAAAACAGCTATCTGTAAGCGATGCCAATGGTCAACAATTGGGACAGATAACTGTTAGTAAGATTCAGTTAATTCGTCGTTCTAACGGTTTAATTGTTTCTCACTAACTTATATAAAGCCGCCCTCCGCTATCGCTAAAGGGCGGGGTTTCAGACCCAGTTTTTCGATGAAAGCCCTGTTACTCTACCCTGAGTTTCCCCAGTCTTTCTGGTCTTACGATCGCTTTATGGAAATCGCGGGACTGAAAGCCACCATTCCACCCCTCGGCATCATTACTGTCGCCGCCCTCCTCCCCCAAAACTGGGAGATTCGATTTTATGATCGCAACGTCAATCCTGAAACAGAAGCCGATTGGGAGTGGTGTGAGTTGGTTATCCTCTCTGCCATGTTGGTCCAGAAGCCAGATTTTCAAGCTCTGATTCAAAAAGCCGTGCAGTTAGGCAAAAAAGTCGCCGTTGGCGGTCCCTACCCCACCTCTGTCCCCCAGGATGCCCTGGATTCTGGAGCGAACTATCTAATTTTGGATGAGGGAGAGTTAACCGTTCCCCTGTTTTTGGAGGCGATCGCTCAAGGTCAAAGCCAGGGAATTTTCCGCTCTGGGGACAAGCCAGACGTGACCCTCAGCCCCATCCCCCGCTTCGACCTGCTTCAGCGAGACGATTACTTAATGATGGCAGTGCAGTTCTCTCGCGGCTGTCCCTTTAACTGCGAATTTTGTGACATTATTTCCCTCTACGGGCGCAAACCTCGTACTAAAGAGCCGAGTCAGACTTTAGCCGAGTTGCAGACTCTCTACGACCTAGGCTGGCGCGGTTCGTTGTTCATCGTCGATGACAACTTTATTGGCAATCAGCGCAACGTCAAACGCTTTCTCAGAGACTTGATTCCCTGGATGAAGCAGCACGACTATCCCTTCACCTTTATTACTGAAGCCTCGGTCAATTTGGCAGAGGATGATGAATTGTTAAGCCTGATGGCTGAGGCGGGGTTTTATTCTGTCTTTCTGGGGATTGAAACTCCTGACCAAGATAGTCTGCAAGTGACGCGCAAACTGCAAAATACTCGCAATCCACTGGTGGAAGCCTGTCGCAAGATTAATGCAGCCGGTTTGCTAATCTATGCTGGATTTATCTTGGGGTTTGATGGAGAGCGCTCTGGTGCGGGGGAAAGGATTCAAGCCTTTGTGGAAGAAACCAGTATTCCTCAACCCATGTTAGGAATTCTCCAATCTTTGCCGAATACGGCTCTTTGGCATCGTCTCCAGCAAGAACAGCGTTTAGTTGAGGGTGACAGCATCCATCCGACGGGAGATCAGAATAGCTTGATGAATTTTATCCCCACCCGCCCGATTGCCGAAATTGCCAGAGAGTATGTCGAAGGCTTCTGGACGCTGTACGAACCCAGCCACTATCTCCGACGCTGTTTCCAACAATGTCTCGGTCTGGGTTTGCAGTCAAAACACAAGCAAACCATGCAATTTCCCGTGGGGAAGGGGTTACGGCTGATTACCCAGTTAATCTGGCATCAGGGTATCCGCCGAGGGGACATTCGGGGACAGTTTTGGCGGCAATTATGGACGATTTTGCAAAAAAAGCCCCAAGTTCTCAATCTGTATTTAGGTCTGTGCGCGGCGGGAGAACATTTTTGGGAGTACCGCGCCTTAGCCAGAGAACGGATTACTCAACAACTAGGCTACGATCCCTTAGAAGTTTCTGGTCGTCCCAACCAGAACTCATTCTGACTCGATAGGGAGGATTGGATTGTATGGTCAAGAGATCGCTCCAGGCCTCCCCTTCGGGAATTAAACAGGCTAAACGAGCCTTTGCGCTCACGGGGTGGACTCAGGAAAATCTAGCAGGGGAAGTGAACTTAAAGACCCGCCAGCCGATTTGGCGGTTTTTCACAGGGAAACCCGTTGATCGCCAGGTTTTCCTGGAAATTTGTTCGATTCTGGATTTGGATTGGCGGGAGATTGCCCTCGCTCCGCCCGCAGAATTTCCTGAACCAGGAGAACTGGCGAAAACTAATATTGATGCTCTGGTGCAAGAGGTGCGAGCGCAACGCCTGGACACCATCCAAAACCAGTGCGGCATCTTGCAGTTACTAGATATCAGCCATCCAGTCAACATTGATGACATCTATGTGGATGTCAATATTTTGGCGGAAATTGCCAGTCAACAGTGGGTGGAGATTGCCGATTTGCAAAACTTGGGTCCCGCTGAATTCGATCGCGTCGGCTTGGGAGAGGTTGAGCAGAAGCAAATACCCGGAATGCAGGCTGTTGAAACTTACTCAAAGCTTAGAGTTTTGGGCAGGCCGGGGGTTGGCAAAACTACCTTTTTGCAACATCTGGCGATTCAGTGCAACCAAGGCGAGTTTGCGGCGAATCAAGTGCCGATTTTTATCTTATTGAGAGAATTTGCCGAGGAGTCCAGTCCCAGTGGTGAATTTAGCCTGTTCAACTACATCCGTCAGGCATTGCTCACCTCGGGAATTTCCAACCCGTCTGTGCTGGAAACCTTACTGCAAGCGGGCAGAGTCCTGCTGTTGCTCGATGGCATGGATGAAGTTCTCAACCAGGACATTACAGCAGTTCTGAGAGAAATTCGCCAATTCTCAGAAAAGTATCATCGCAATCGATTTGTAGTAACCTGTCGCACCGCTGCCCAAAAACTCCAGATTCGAGGTTTCACTGATGTAGAAATTGCCCCCTTTACCCAGGCACAAATCAGCACCTTCGCGCAAAAGTGGTTTGTGGCACTGAGCAAAACGACTGCTCAAGCGGGGCAGGAGCAGTCGGCTGAGTTTATGGAGAAGTTGGACTTGCCGGAAAACTGGCAATTTCGGCAACTGGTGGTGACACCTCTGTTTCTGCATCTCGCCTGCTGGGTGTTTCAGGGTCAAGGGAAATTTCCGAGCAAGCGGGCTGAGTTTTATAAACAAGGGCTGGATTTGCTGCTGGGTAAATGGGATGAAGCTAGAGGAGTCGAACGCGATCAGGTTTACCGGGGGTTTTTATTGCCCCAAAAATTGAGGCTGTTGAGCCAGCTTGCAGCAGTGACTTTTGAACAGGGGCAGTATTTTTTTGAGCAACGCACGATTGAGCAATACATTGGCGACTATTTGCGGAATTTGCCAGGTGCAACCCTGGAAGCAGAGGAACTCCAACTCGAAAGCGAAGCCATGCTGAAAGCGATCGAGGCACAGCATGGAATCCTCACAGAAAGGGCGCGAGGCATTTTTTCATTTTCTTATCTGGCATTTCAAGAATACTTCACGGCTCGAAAAATAGTTGCCAGCCATAATTTGCAGGCATTAGAACAAGCACTGGGAGGGTTGGTGAGTCACATCACCGATTCCCACTGGCGCGAAGTCTTCTTGTTAACGGCTGCCATGTTGCGAAGTGCAGATGCGCTGGTGCAGTTGATGAAGCAACAAATTGATGCCTTAGTCGCGCAAGACTCCTATCTGCAAGAGTTTTTGAGTTGGGCCAGCCAAAAATCCCAGCAGCTCCCAGACGAAACCAAAGTGGCGACCGCACGCGCATTTTACCTTGCCCTTGCCCAAAGCCCGCATACGGCAGATCGCTTTGCCTTAGCCAGCACGCTCGATCAGGGGATGTTTTTAGATGCGGCGTTGGAGAACTTGCTGGTAGAGTTTGCCATCGACCACAGTCAGGATTTTGCATACGTCAATGCTTGTAGCGAGGCACTCAACAACATTCTGGTGATGGTTCTGGATGCTGGATTTTATAAGTCTTTGCAACAATTGAGAGACCAACTGCCACCTCGGAGTCAAAACCTGGAACGGCTTCAGGAATGGTGGCAGAAAAACTATTCTGCCTGGGTGGAACAGTTGCGGTGTGCGATCGCCAATTATCGCAATATTCATCATCCCTGGCAGTTTACGACTGAGCAACAGCAGCTGCTCCAACGCTACTATGAGGCCAATCAACTCCTGATCGATTGTTTGAATAGTAACTGCGAAATAACAGCCGCAATCCGGCAAGAAATTGAAGCCACGTTGCTGTTACCTCAAAAGGACTTGGAAGATCGGGAATGGCAAGGAGATTAAATTGATAGACCACTCATTTGGATTTTACGGGTTCGCTTTCTTTGGGATCATCCTGGCGCGATACTTTCTCGTGGCTGGGGGAACCTATTTGTTCTTCTATTCGCCCTTGAGTCAGTCCTTTGTCAATCACAACCTGCGGCATTGGTCTCCCTCTTGGCGATCGATTCAACAAGATATCACGCTCTCGGTTCTTTCGGCGGGGGTGTTTGCGCTGGCGGCGGCTTTCATCATGACAGGATACAGTTGGGGCATTACCCGCTTATACAGCCACCCTCAACAGTATGGGCTGTGTTATTTAGGGGTTAGTTATGGCGCTGTGTTGGTTCTCCAGGATGCCTATTTCTATTTCACCCATCGCTTGTTTCACCACCCGTCACTCTTTCGGTGGTTACACCAGGGGCATCATCGCTCGCGCTATCCTACCCCGTGGACTTCGTTTGCCTTTGACCCACTAGAGGCGATCGTTCAGTCTCTCTTCCTGGTCGGCATTGTCTTTGTCCTTCCCCTGCATTTCATCACGTTAATTGCGGCACTCACCACGATGACGATCTGGGCAGTGTTAAATCATCTTGGGATCGATCGCTTGCCCTCCTCATTTCCCCATCATTGGTTGGGTCGGTGGTTTATTGGTCCTGCCCATCATTCCATTCATCATCGCAAGTACACCGTACATTACGGTCTATATTTCACGTTCTGGGACAAACTCCTCGGAACTCAAGACCCCGATTATGAGCAGAAGTTTGATGAGCGTCTGACGGGTAAAGTCGATGGAGTTTAACTCGTGCATCGCCCGTTACATTTTGTCTCGTATTCAAGCAATTCATACAGACTCAATCAATTCATACAGTAAATCAAGCAACCGCCTGTTACAGTAATGCCAAGAGCAGAATTATCAACTCGCATCAGGAAATTCAATCGCGATAGTTCGCCATACTATAGGATTTACAAAGCTTTTACCGCATAGCGTTGGAGGGAAAAATGACTTTAACTAACCGTAAACGAGCCGTGGGAATCTTCTCTAGCCATCAAGAGGCAGAGAAGGCACTGAATGGATTACGAGATGACGGATTTGCCATGAATGAGGTATCAATCATTGCCAAAGAGCCTGAACGACTGGAGCAGAGCAACCGGATTGGTGAGACACGAGTTCAAGAGCTTACCGAAACAAAAACAACTCATATTGACGAAGGAGCAAAGACTGGGGCAGCGGCAGGCGGAGCCATCGGAGGACTGACAGGCTTGCTGGTTGGGTTGGGCATATTGGCAATTCCTGGAGTGGGTCCCGTCATGTTGGCAGGGGCGGCTGCAACTGCGATCGCTACCACGTTAGCTGGCGGTGCAATCGGGACGGCTACCGGGGGTTTGGTAGGTGGTCTAATTGGTCTAGGAATTCCAGAAGATCGGGCACGAGTCTATCACGATTATGTGGTTCGTGGAGACTACCTGTTGATCGTGGACGGTACAGATGCTGACATCCTTCAGGCTGAAACAATTCTAAAGCGCCGAGGGATTCGCGAGTGGGAAATTTACAATGCCCTAGCAATTGAAGGCTATGTCGATCCTCCTGCTTCTCGTTTGTAAAATCGGAAATTATTAAAGGATTTGCATCATGAAAAAGATCACAACTTTAATCCTCAGCAGCCTTCTACTGATTGGAACTGTGGCTTGTGGGAACAACGCTAAAACTAGCACCAACGCCCCTTCTTCCACAGAGGAAACGGGGCAAGTTCCTGATACTAAAACAGTCCAAAAGAACCAAAGCGATGCGTCTAGTCAAGTGCGCCGAAATCAACTCAATTCTGATATTCGCGCTCGTGAGCAACGCAACAATCTAACTGGAGGAGATGCGGATCGCGCCAACAGTGACCTTTCCAGTGAAGTTCGCTCTAAGCTAGAAGCCAACATCCCGAAAGGGCAACTTACAGTTTCTGCTAAAGATGGAGCGGTAGTCGTCTCTGGAACCGTAGAAACTCAAGAGCAACTCGACAAAATTGACCCCTTGGCAAAACAAATCAAGGGTGTCAATAGTGTCAAAGTTACAGCAAAGGTGGCGTTGTCAAATTGAAAGATGCTCCGAATCAGCTTGGAACTGAAATTATACTAAATCTGGTTATTAAAGACTGATTATCTATTGCCCCTTTTGCCTATTGCAAGAGTGCCTTTTGCCTGTCCTGATATGTAGCCTATACTCAACGGATTTAGTATTACTTTGATAGCAAGGATTGCATTGCATTTTTCATATTCTAATACTAAATCCTGTTATACTAAATCCTGTTTTAAAAAGATGATAACAATCAGTCATAAGTTAGCCAACTCAAGGGGTGACAGAAAGGTTAAAGAGCTTGCTTGATAAGGCTCATAGCCGTTAACCCTTTGGAGAAATAAGGGTTTTTCTGGGGTTTGAGGCGTATCAAAGAAAGGGCAAGTTCCGAAAAAATATCCATCGACTCAACCCAAAAAGTACCATAAGTCCCTATCCAAAAATCACTATGTCTTTCAGCAGAACGATTAGATTCTTTGAGGCGACAAATATAAACACGGTGGGGGAAAATATTGAGTTGTTGACCCCGTATTGTATTTAAAGAATAGGCGATAGCAATTAATAAAACAAGAGCTAAAAAACGCGGTTCGCTAACTTTAGTTTTCTCGATATTATAACCTCCCGTTTTACAATCTTTGAACATTGCTTCAATGCCAAAACGAGATTCATATAAATTTAAAGTCTCATCCAAAGAGTCAAGATTAGTAAGAAGATACCAAGGAGCTTCGGCTTGTTTACTACGGTAGCGTCTTTTCCAGCGAGTGGCCAAATTAAAAGGGCCAAGTTTATGAGCAGATGTATGATAAATATCCGAAAAAAAATGCTGAGTCCCCGGTTGAATATCTAGAGCTTTTAGAGGTTGATAGTTTTCTTCACCTGATAATAGCAAAGATGTTCCCTTCTTTTGTCTCAGAATAAAGGCTATCCCCTTTTCGTCTAGCCACTTTCCTAGTTGAACACTGTGAAATTCTCGGTCGCCTATCACGACAACTGGGTAGGATTTCAAAAATTTTAATACCGGCTTGAGAAAGTTTTTTTGGTTCCCTAAATTACTGCTTCCTTGTTTATCTAACAATATCCAGTACACAGGTAACGCCCTTTTTCCACAAATAACACTAGCTACAAACAAATTTCTTCCTTTCCAATCTGTTCGGTCAATTACCAATAATAGATGTCCCAGATGCTTAAGTTTTTTCAGTTTTCTTCTTTGATGTCGATTTTTATTTTTTTCGCTAAACTCTTGCTTAATAATGTGTTTAATTAGCGGAAACCATAACAATTTTACACTTAATTGCGGTAACTTGAGAAACCTTTGTAAATTTCTTCTTCTGCTTTCAAAGGTAATTGGTTGGGGAAATAAGGCGGCCAATCTCTCCAATTGTACTGTTCTATGGCTTTGTAGGAGCAGTATAAGAATTTGTAGAGTCAGATATTGTGCTTGTGTCAAGCTGGCTTGTAAACAGGCCTGATAGAATGATGGTAACATATTGAAATTTTGGGTGGTTGTCTCAACCACTCTATTTCTTTTGGGTTCATTTGGCTAGAGTCTTTATCTTGATTACCTTTGAACCCCTTTGTCACCCCTTGAGGTTAGCCAATGATAGTTATACTAAATCCGTTGAGTATAGGCTACATATCAGGACAGGCACTCATGCAACAGGGGTAATAAATAATCAGTCTTTGATAACAGGATTTAGTATTAGTCAAGTTTTTAATTTCATTAGTCATTGTTTCGAGATACTGACAACGAGTTATCAGAATTTCTTCTATTTCTTCAATCGTCTCAAAATACTGATTAACCAGAAGTTCATCTACTAGAGACCACAATCTCTCGGCTGGCTGTAGTTCTGGCGAATAAGCTGGTAGAAAATCGAGCATGATTCCATCGGGAACTTCAAGTTTTTGACTTCTATGCCCCCCAGCATTATCTTGTACTAATAGGACAATTTTTTCTGCCGATAACCCGACATCTTTTGCCAAAGATTGATAGACTAAACTTAACCATTGATGATTAACTCTTGGGATTAAATACCAGAGTGTTTTTCCTGTTTTTAGCTCAACAAATCCGTAAACATATAACCATTCATAACGAGGATGTACTAGGGCAGAAGGCCTTTCTCCTATTGGAGCCTAGACTTTTCTAATGATTGGTTTTAAGCCAACTCGATGTTCGTCAAAAAACCAGACTTCCACCTGAGAATTGGGAAATTTATCTTTTAATTCTTGGACTTTTACTGGTAAATTTTGCTTAAGTTTTTCTTGTTCAACTGGGTCTCCCTTTTTATGTTTTGGACTGGGCTTTTGACAAGAATATCTCGACTTTTTTAAGTAATCCCATCCCCTTTGATTCCACACTTTTTCTCGTCCTGTTTCCTTTTCTATCCATCTGGCTACCTTCGGACCTGTCCAGATTCCTCCATCCGCAGGACGTTCTTTCAGTTCTTCTTTTAATTTTTCAAATTGTTCTTCCTTCAATAAAGGTTCTTTTCCTCTCCGATGTTCTGCACTTTTTTTCTTGAGATTTTTAACTCCTTCTTCTCCTAATTCATTATATCTCTTGAGAATTTTAAAACTATATTGATAATCTAACCCCACAGCTACTGCCGCATTTTTGATTGTCCATCCTAAGGATATTTTCCACAATAAGTGCCATCTTCTTGTTTCCACTGAGTCTTGACTGCTTCTATATCTATCCTTCAGTTCTTCTGAACTTAGATGTTCGGCTAAGTAAGCTTTCTTAGGCATTTTATCTCCTCGTCTTTACTCGTTTTATTATAACAGGATTTAGTATAATGCACGAGCGCAATGCACACAACTTCCCCTTAGACTTAGCTAGTGGTGAACAGGCTTCTGTGGCTCTGATTGCTCCCGCTATCAATGGTTAATACCAAATCCGTTTTTAATAAGTACCTAAGCAAAATTAATTACACATCCAAGCCGTCACCCGTCAGCCAAAAGCTTTTTGCTGTGACCAGTAAACAGTGAACTAAAAATTCAAATCTGATCCCTGATAGCTGTCCCGGAGTCCCCGTCTCCTGACGACCGTCTCCTGTCTCCGTTCGGACCTCGGCGTGAGCTTTTGTCGAACGCAAAAGCTCACGGCCGAAGCCTGTCTCCTGTCTCGACTAGGAAATTAATTTTGCACGACTACTTATTGTGATTAACTCTCAAGTTATGAATTGTTTCTCCCCACACCCCACTATCCTATACTTTTTAAACAGGATTTAGTATAATTCCTAGTCTGAATGAAAAGGCACTCCCGCGAGGGGGTGCTTTTTTGTGGCTTTCCAAGTTATGAAGATGGAAGAAACTCTTAATGCCAAAAATATTAAAATAGATCGATAGATTTCATACTCTATCCTTCACCAGCTAATTTTAAGACAGAAGTACGAGTAGTGGCATCTAAGCGAAACTTCAGCAATTCTAGTTGACCCTTCGGCTTCGCTCAGGGTCAACGTCGAGCGAAGTCGAGACGTTGATTAAGAATTGGCTCAATACGGTGTAGATAACCATTTTGTTTAGCCTTTAATAATATTCCCATTGTTCCAGTGAGTTTTATTCCTAATAAGTTGGCATACCGTCTTGCCAAGCCATCATCAAGTAAAGCGAGAGAATCGGAAATTTCTATTGCTAAAGCTAATACTTCTTTTTGGCTCTACCGAACCTGTCATGTAAAACTATCAACAACTTATGCTTGTAAAGCTTGTATACTAAGACTTTGAGTTTTTGTTAGATTGATATTTATCAACTTTAGAGCATTGCTAGGCAGAGAGGGAGCTTGAGGAATTTTCTACAGTCAGTAGATGGAAAAGTTTTTGTCCAATAGCGATCGCTAAATGATAGGGGCTAAAAAATTAGTATTTTTTAGTGCTTATGTACTGAAGCACTGGTCAATGATAAGTAAAAGTTATCTATATCTAAATTGACTAATTAAAGAAAAAATCGCTCAAAAAAAACATAAAAATGTTATAATAAAATCAATAAACTTCAGCAATAAATTTGAAAATTGATTAACGAAAACTGCCAATTTTTACTAACAAAATCAGAAACATTACCAACAACAATTGATTGTTTAATTCAACATATTCCTCTCGAAACTCAGGGGGGATTTACTGCCTCAGACTTGTATCAAATATTAGTCAGGGCGGCCAGCAATTGCGACAGCATTGAAAACACAGCTAAAATGCTTAAAAATTCTAGCTGTGGTCGAAATATTCGCCATCATTTAGACAAAATAAATGATTTTGATACTTTAGAATCCCAAGTTAATCTAGCCTTACAAAGTCAGGTATTGCCAAGAATCAAAAAAAGAAAGCTTAAGTTGGCAATTGACCTAAATTTAATTCCTTATTATGGTGAACCATCTGATAGCGAAAAACCTTATATTTACCGAAGTCAGGCTAAACAGGGAACTTGCTCATTTTATGCTTATGCGACCTTATATCTTATTAAAAAAGGAAAAAGATTAACTTTAGCTATTAGAGGAATTCGGAATACGGACACAACTGTCGCCATTATTACCTATTTATTAGCATTAGGCTCTCTTCTAAAGATAGATTTTAAAACTCTTTATTTAGACCGAGGCTTTTTTAGTATTGCTGTTATTCGTTGGCTACAAGCTTTGAAAATACCTTTCATTATGCCAGCAATTATTCGAGGTAAAACAGGGGGAATTAAGCAATTTATTCAAGGAAATAAAAGTTATCAAACTACTTATACTATGGGGCAAGACCAAAATAATTGTGTAACTTTTGATTTATGGATAGTTTGTAAGTACAAAAAAGGCAAAAGAAACCAGCATGGAATTGAATATTTTGCTTATGTAGTTTATTTGCCATCTATTAAACTAGATTATATTCATACTGCTTATCGTCAACGTTTTGGCATTGAGACTAGCTATAGAATTAAAAATATTTGTCGCCTTAAAACTCCCAATAAAAAGCCAGTTATTCGCTTATTATTTATCGGAATTTCCTTTCTTCTTGTTAATATTTGGGTTAATTTATTATGGCGAAAAGTTTGTTTTCCGAGACGTGGGGGACGCTTAATTTATCGAGAGTTATTTACTTTTCAACAAATGCTCTCGTTTTTAAGGCAAGCCGTTGATAAAATCTATCAAGTTGTTGATACCATCTATTTGCCTTCTGGCTAATAGCAATAGTCTTTTTTCTTAAACATAAGTTTTCTTAATTAATTTCTCTAAGTATTTTGTATCAGATGTTACTAAATACTCTGGTTATTCAAACTTTTCCATCTACTGACAGTGTAAATTCGGAAGAACCAAAATCGTAAAGAAATGATTGATTTAATTATTCCTGATGGAATTTAGCTTCCTTTCCTCGGTACTTAAATGGATCTTTGGTATTGTTCTTCGTAGTTGTCAGGAAGATAATCCTCTATCAGGGGCTTATTTTGATAGTAATAGTTGAGAATTGGGTAAATTTTCTTTGGGGTGATCCAGCGACCGTTGACATCCTCGCCGCCTTGAAACGGACGGCGATTCCCAAACCTCACGATTTGAGTTTCTGCCTCTTTCCCAAAGGATTTTTCGCACCTGCCTTAACAGATTTACTCTGTTCTGGTCATCAGGTCGCTCTACAGACTGACACCGCAAGCCCTGCGGCCAAAATGTTTTTACTGGCGTTAATATCTCGGTCATGGTGCGTCCCACAGTCTGGACAATCCCACTCTCGAACATTTAACGGCATTTTCTCAGCAATATACCCGCAATTACTGCACCTTTTAGAGCTAGGAAACCATCTATCTATTTCGATGTAATTTCTTCCGTACCAACAGCATTTATAGGCTAATTGTCGAGTGATTTCTCCCCAACTAACGTCAGATATTGCTTGAGATAACTTGGGGTGTTTGACCATATTCTTGATGGCTAAATTCTCAACTACAATCGTTTGGTTTTCACGAACTAATTGAGTGGTTAGCTTATGTAAATGGTCTTTTCTGCTATCGGTGATTCGAGCCTGAATCTTAGCTACTTTGATTCTTGCTTTTTCCCGATTTTTTGACCCTTTCTGTGTTCGAGAATCAACAATTACCGTCGCCTCATAAACAAGTTGTAGACAACGCCAATCAGCACCAAAACCAAAAGCAGGTGGATTAAGCCGCCGCCAATGTTAATGGAGAATCCTAACAACCAGAGGATGAAAAGTATAACAACGGCAGTCCAAACGAGATCAAACATATTTCCCTCCTTGATTTAGAGAAAAGTAATGAAAATTCAGTCATCGATCCTTAATTGAGTATATCTTGAACCTGATCTTTCACATCTTCTACTGTATTGCGAACTTGGCTTTCGACTTGTTTAGCTTTTCCAGCAACTTGATCTTGGCGGTTGCCAGTAGCTTTACCTATCGCTTCTTGAGCTTTGCCTTCAATGTTCTTTGTGACTGCTTTTGCCCGCCCTTTTAACTTCATCTGGTCTTTTATATCTTCTGCTGCGTTACGAGCCTGACTTTCGACTTGCTTGGCTTTTCCCATCATCTGATCTTTGGGATCGCCTGTCATGTTGCCAATCGCTTCTTGAGCTTTGCCTTCAATATTTTTCGTAACTGCCTTGGCTCGATTCATGCTTGCGATTTGAGTCTGCGATTGGGTGGGTAAAGTTGCAGCCCAACTATTTGTAGTTCCAAAATCAAAAGCTATAGTAATTGCCAGCATTATAGTTAAAATAATGGTGACAAAAAAGCGACGAATCTGTTGAAGTGACATCATTTTAACTCCAAAAAAGAATTTGATGAATCCATGATACATGGATGATGAACAACTACTGTCTAGACCCTTTCGAGAAAGATTTTTCTAGTCTTTGACGGCGTAAGTTTATTTACCGAGGGAGAGATATTCGACTTCTTTGAGAAGCTAGATATCTGGTAATATTGGGTTTATTTACGCCGCCTTGTCCTAGTGTTTCACCTGTCTCGAAAGAAGCCATTTTTTGAGGAAGAGTTCCGATGAAATCTGGGTTTCAATCATTTGTCTGAATGGCGGTTGCCGTGACAAATGACCTACTAATCAATAATTTTTTTGACTTCATCTTTCACATCTTCGATAGTGTGACGAACTTTTGCCTCTGCCTGTTTTTCCTTGCCCTCTGCCTGAGCTTTGGGATCGCCAGTCAGATCTCCTACTGCTTCTTGAACTTTACCTTCGATATTTTTGGCGGTTGCCTCGGTTCTATCTTTTAAGCTCATGATGCTCTCCTTATTGAATTTGTTGGATTTGAGAACTGCTTACCTAAGTTGAGCTAACAATTCTGCTTCTGGTATTACTGTAACAGGTGGTTGTTTGATTTACTGTATGAATTGATTGAGTCTGTATGAATTGCTTGAATACGACACAAAATGTAACGATACCGTTTCTGCAAGCATAGAAATTACGCATTGACAAAAAGGCTTAAATGTGGGTGGTCTAATTTTGTTAGTCTTAGATACAATTTCTCTCTCGACTCTTGACAAAACCCTCTCCGATTTGATTTCCTGACACAAGGGCATCTCTTATAACAGAACAACTGATGAGAAACATTACGAAGCCAACAACTGCTCAATGTAATCTGGCTATTTACACCCTATTTTTGCTCGGCGAGCCTAAATATATAAGCTGTGTTCGTTTGGCTCAAATTCTGGGCAATTTATCTCCTGACAGTGTCAATCGTTTCTTGTGGCGAGAGAACTATACACTCAAGGATTTGTTTGATGAAGTGGCTCCTCAAATCGAACTTGAAGGAGGAACAATCAGTACGGACGACATGGTAATTGACAAGCCTTATAGTCACCCAGCTAAAGCTGAGTTAATCGATTACTTTTACTGGTGGTAAACACAAAAAAGTAGTCAAAGGTATTAACGCAGTTACCTGATATTATACCGATTGTAAAGGAAGGTCAGTTCCCGTTAATTATCGAATCGTTAATAAACAGGAGGGTCAGACAAAACATGAATATTTCTTAGTGGGACTTAAACACAGAACCGAATTTTTTTAGCTATAATCAAGTCATAGTAGGCTTTCACGTCAAAATACGCCCATGGGAGAAACGACCCCATCCGCTATGCCGCCCTGCTTCGAGAGATGGTGCGCTAGATTCGATGACTGTTTCAAAAACCAGTCGCAAAAAGATGGCTTCCGACACTATTTAGGCGGATTATTAGGAGAAAGCGAGCGAAAAAACCTAACCCAGATGGCGGATAACTCGGTGGGGGTGGTTTATCACCGATTACATCACTTTTTAACCGAGGCTCCTTGGTCGGCGACGCAAATTAACCAACGTCGTCTGGAAGTGATGAACAAATGCTCGCAGACTAGGATCGGCGTGGGCTTCACGATGATTCTGGATGATTCGGGACATCGAAAAAGTGGCAATTTTACCGAGGGAGTCGGAAGACAATACCTCGGTGAGATCGGCAAGACAGACAACGGAGTAGTGGTAGTAACCACCCATCTCTACGACGGGAAAAAAAGCTTACCCTTAGACATCGAGAGCTATCAACCGGCATCTTCTCTACTATCGGGAAAAGAAGACGAAGAGTTGAAAAAGAAACCCGAACTCGGACTCGAATTAATCGACCGAAGTTTAAAGCGAAAATACCGACCGAAAATTGTCTTGATAGAGGCGGGGTATGGAAACAACACGCCGTTTCTGAAAGAGTTAGAAAAGAGAAAACTAAAGTATTTAGGAGGAGGGGCTAAAAATCGAAAAATTATCCGAAAAAAGGAATCAGGAATCGAGGAAAAAATCAGTCTGGAGAAATTAGCAAAAAGCTTGAAGCCAGAGAGTTTTACCCCAGTAATTCTCTCAGTTGAAAAACCGAAAACCCTGTACGTATTTATTGTTTCTGCTCGCATCGCTTCTTTAGAAGAAGAGAGAACTTTTGCCATCGTCATGAACGCGAGTTCTTGGGAAGAAGCGACGGACATCGATTATTTTATCACGAATGTCCAGGCGGAAAAAGTAACCCCGCAGTGGGTAGTAGAAACTTACTCGCCAAGAAATTGGGTAGAAGTTTTCTATCGAGAGGCGAAAGGATGGTTAGGGCTAAGAGAATATCAGGTTCGCGAGAAAGAAAGCCTTCTTCGCCATTTTATCCTGGTGTTTTGTGCCTACACTTTTATTCTCTGGCATCACTTAACCGGGGGACTACAAAGGCGATGGGCGAATAAACCTTTGGAGACATTTACTGATGCTTTGGAGGCTTTTCGTACAGCGATGTCTTTTCGTTTTTTCCCTTGGCTAACGCAGAATATTGATGTCTTTTCCGCTCACAAAGCGGCTTTGGGCTACATTTGGGCTTGAAATTTGTTTAAGTCCCATTAATTGCTATTACATGAGTATCTCTTGTAGATTTATTGTGTATCTTTAAGAATTGTGTGCGATTGCCTTGGCCACCTAACGAGCATATATAAACGATCATATATAATGAATAGAATAAAATGCTTGACGAAACTCATTAGATCGGAGAAAGGAGGTCAGTCATGGATCTGGTCCAGTTTGTGGTAGTCATCATCGTGGTTGGGGTTCTATTGTGGCTCGTGAACAACTACATTCCGATGGACAGCAAGATCAAGCAAATCCTGAACATTGTGGTTGTCATCGCCCTCGTTTTGTGGATTCTTAAGGTGTTCGGATTGCTGAGTTTTCTCAAGGGAATTCGTATCGGTAGGTGAGTGATGTTCTAGACGGAAGGAAAGGTTGAATTATTATGGAGCTGATGTCCATCACACTGGTGGTGCGCTGGCTAATAGGCTGGGGATTGATGTGGCGGTTGCCGCGACTTCCAGACCTTTCAGTCGTCGGTTCGCCTAAAGTCTCGGTCTTGATTCCGGCGAGGAATGAAGAGAGTACCCTCCCTAATTTGCTAACAGCCTTAAAGCAGCAAACATTCAAGGGCGTTGCATAATAGAGATATGAATGGAGGAAATCAAAATGCAATGCCCTGAATGTAAATCTACCCATATCCGTAAAAATGGCATCAATAAACAAGGTAAACAAAATCCTATTTGTGTAACCTGTGGCCGTCAATTTATTGATAACTATGAAAAACAGAAAGGCTATGACGAAAAAACGAAGCGAGAATGCCTAACTGCCTATGTTAATGGGATGGGATTTAGAGGAATAGAAAGGCTAAAGGGAGTTCATCATACGACCGTAATTAATTGGGTAAAATCTGTGGGAGAATTATTGCCAGTCGCCTATGACCCAGAAACAATTCCTGAAGTAGGGGAACTGGATGAATTGGAAACCTTTGTTGGCTCAAAAAAAACAAAATCTGGGTGTGGACAGCCTGACTGACGGACACATTTTTCAATACAAAGACAAGTACTGTTATGTGAAAGCCTCAAACTCCTGAATAAAAGAAAAGGTAATTTTGCCATAATAATCCTGACGAGCTTTGCGAGAAGCAAAACAGGGAAAAGGGTCAACAGAAAATAAGTGGTCAAGTCGCAAGAAGGGACGCGCCTTATGAACAACTCCCGCCAGCCAACGTAAACCAATTTTCAAATAACTCAAACCACGCCGAAAATGAGCATCAACCTGACGGCGAGAGCCAGATTGTTGAACCGCCATGCCAGTTAAAGTAGCAAAGAGAATAGAAATGGCAACAATGAGATAGAGACGTTCTAAACAAGCAGCAGAGCGAACACGAGAATGTTCCCAGTCAAAAACGCCCGATTTACTGTCGAGAAAGAGATGTTCAATGGGAAAACGAAGACCATACTGCCAGAAGGTGTCAAGGGTAGGAGGTTCATGGCTCAGAATTGCCCAATTATCCTTAACCCCTGGAACAGAGGCTAAAGCAAGATGAGCAGTGATTCTAGCCTCCTGCCAGACTTGAACGTTGCGATAAAAGCAGGCTTGCCGTTTGGGAGGATAGAGTTCTCTGACCTCATAGCCAAAACCCCGACGGCGAACACCGTAAATGAGGGTATCGCAAGGTAAGCGAAGACACCAATGCCAAGTATTTTTCCTGAGCCATTGAATTAATTGCTGATTGGCAAAGCCTCGGTCGGCTAACAGCATGACATTCTCAAAGCCCTGAAGATAGCCTTTGGCTCTGTCCAACAAGGGTTCGTATTTCTCAAAAGCTAGGCTGGCACTACCATGTTCTAATCCCATCCACATCAAGGGGACGGCTCTCCCCCCGCAGACCACCGCTAGATAGACAAAGCAGTATTGATTCCACAACAGAGTGGTATCTATTGCTAGATAAAGTCTTTCCCCCTTCTCCTTCCAAGTCTCGATGGCTTTCAATATTAAGGGGATGTATATCTTTTCCACCGCTACTCTTCCATTCTGGCAAAAGCGATTCCACCGTCTCTGATAACTATTGGCTTGTTCGGCTCTGCTTTGTACAAAGGGTTCCCATCTGGCTTGATTGAGACTTTGACTACTGAGTAGGGCTGTCACCATCCAACTGAGGACGGTTAAATGTCTTTTATCCACAAATCGGCTTCCTTGTTCTAGATATGGCATAGAACGAGTTAGTTAGGACAGATGCCTGAAGGCTTTACTCACAGCATCCACAAGGTTTTCACTATCATTGATAATCTGACTAACATAGTTTTTCAATCTAGCCCAGAACTTTTCAATTTTGTTGATATCTGGAGAATAGGCGGGTAAAAATAGCACTTCACATCCCGCTTTAGCTAACAATTTTTTGATTCTCTCTTTGGGATGAAAACTGGCGTTATCAATGATGATAATTTGACCGGGTAGTAGTTCGGGTAATAGCAATTGTTCTATCCACTCACACACCAACTCTGTATTACAGTACCCCTCAAACACCATTGGCGCGATAGTGGAACCACGCCACCAACCGCTGATCACACTAACTCTTTCGCTACAGTGACCTAACTTTAAAGCCTCAAATCTTTCTGATTTGTGACAATATCCATAAGGGCAGAAACGTTGAATCCTGTAATAAAACTTTACATTGACAAGCATAATACCCCTATAACATCAAATTTTAAATTGAATAGACAATCCTCCGGAACCAGTGTACATAGCTAATATGTTGACACATGAAACTCTGTAAATAGCGCAGTTTGTCTAATAAGCTTTTCCCAAATCCTTCTTCAATATCTATTAGCTGTAGAATCAGATAAGCGATAATGCAACTATAGATCTGTAGGCGGATTCCGTTCTCGTTTTTAGTGATTAGATTATCCAACTTTAGATGCATTTTTAAAAATTTCCACAGCAGTTCTATTTGCCATCTTTGGATGTAAATTTCGGCAACTTCTTCATTACTAACTGCTCCTTCTCCTTCTAGAGGTAAATCTGTCGCCAGCCGAAATTCTGTTTGACTTTCTAGGTCGCAAAAAGCGACTACTCTTACTTCTATTTGTCTTTTATCTTTTCCGAGTTTACACTTGCCATTTTCGAGCATCTCTAGGCTAATATTATTTTTCACTCTCAAGACAAAATGCTTGTCACTACTCTCTAATAATTCGGTGATTCTTTGATTAGACGCAAATCCTCTATCCATTGCTCCAACTCCATTTACAGGAATTGCTTCTATCGTTTTTCCTCCTTCTTTTGAGTCATGACCTTGACCAAAATGGATGAGTATTCCGACCACCTCTGTTGTGATACTATTAAGACCAGAGAATAGTTTTACTTGATGCCATCCCTGGGACCATAGTAATTTACTGGTTAAGCTAATTATTGTTGAGTCAATAGGAAATAAAGCTCGCGCATTCTCTATTCCTTTTTTGGCAACTAAACGCTTATTTAATTCGACAATGACTTTCTCAAATGGACTTGTTTCTCTAATTTTGCTTGCCTTAGAAAATGTGGATAAATTTACATTAATTCCTTGAAGTACCATTCTACTGCATAAGTCCCTCATACTGACGATGCTTTTATCTAAAGCAAAACCAATCCAACAGGACAAAAATGTAAAAGTATCTAAAGCGGGGTAGTCATTTTTAGGCAGTGGTTTGAGAAGCTCTTTTATGAGTTTTGAAAAATTCGTCATCAGGGCAAACTCCCTATTGTGAGGGGAATAAGTTGTCTAGATTCTATCTATAATAGCATTTTTTTTCTGACTTTTCTCAACGTTCAACACTTCTGCCATAAGGGTAATCGATGGTGTTAAGTAGTCGTGCAAAATTAATTTCCTAGTGAAGATAGGCAAGAGGCAAGAGTGCCTCTTGCAAGAGGTGTTTAGATATGTGTAATTAATTTTGCTTAGGTACTTATCTATTCCAGCTTCATCAATATAGACAAATCTTTCCGGGGCATAACCTCTGATTTTTTGGAGAAACTCTTTTCGGGCTTCTTCATCTCTTTCTCTGTAGCCATAAGTTTTTTTTTTCTAGTAAATCCCTCAAGGGGTGACAAAGGGGTTCAAAGGTAATCAAGATAAAGACTCTAGCCAAATGAACCCAAAAGAAATAGAGTGGTTGAGACAACCACCCAAAATTTCAATATGTTACCATCATTCTATCAGGCCTGTTTACAAGCCAGCTTGACACAAGCACAATATCTGACTCTACAAATTCTTATACTGCTCCTACAAAGCCATAGAACAGTACAATTGGAGAGATTGGCCGCCTTATTTCCCCAACCAATTACCTTTGAAAGCAGAAGAAGAAATTTACAAAGGTTTCTCAAGTTACCGCAATTAAGTGTAAAATTGTTATGGTTTCCGCTAATTAAACACATTATTAAGCAAGAGTTTAGCGAAAAAAATAAAAATCGACATCAAAGAAGAAAACTGAAAAAACTTAAGCATCTGGGACATCTATTATTGGTAATTGACCGAACAGATTGGAAAGGAAGAAATTTGTTTGTAGCTAGTGTTATTTGTGGAAAAAGGGCGTTACCTGTGTACTGGATATTGTTAGATAAACAAGGAAGCAGTAATTTAGGGAACCAAAAAAACTTTCTCAAGCCGGTATTAAAATTTTTGAAATCCTACCCAGTTGTCGTGATAGGCGACCGAGAATTTCACAGTGTTCAACTAGGAAAGTGGCTAGACGAAAAGGGGATAGCCTTTATTCTGAGACAAAAGAAGGGAACATCTTTGCTATTATCAGGTGAAGAAAACTATCAACCTCTAAAAGCTCTAGATATTCAACCGGGGACTCAGCATTTTTTTTCGGATATTTATCATACATCTGCTCATAAACTTGGCCCTTTTAATTTGGCCACTCGCTGGAAAAGACGCTACCGTAGTAAACAAGCCGAAGCTCCTTGGTATCTTCTTACTAATCTTGACTCTTTGGATGAGACTTTAAATTTATATGAATCTCGTTTTGGCATTGAAGCAATGTTCAAAGATTGTAAAACGGGAGGTGAGAAAACTAAAGTTAGCGAACCGCGTTTTTTAGCTCTTGTTTTATTAATTGCTATCGCCTATTCTTTAAATACAATACGGGGTCAACAACTCAATATTTTCCCCCACCGTGTTTATATTTGTCGCCTCAAAGAATCTAATCGTTCTGCTGAAAGACATAGTGATTTTTGGATAGGGACTTATGGTACTTTTTGGGTTGAGTCGATGGATATTTTTTCGGAACTTGCCCTTTCTTTGATACGCCTCAAACCCCAGAAAAACCCTTATTTCTCCAAAGGGTTAACGGCTATGAGCCTTATCAAGCAAGCTCTTTAACCTTTCTGTCACCCCTTGAGAGTAAATCCAATTCTTTTGAGGGCTTGACCAATTCTCATCCTACTGACTGGGTTAGCCCATTTTTGGGCCATTTTTTCTTGGGTCAAATGCCCATATTGTTCGGCCAACTTTTGAAAGGCTTCTAAATCGTCAATTTGGGGCTTCGGCCCTCGACGATAGTTAGTTTTAGCGGCCACCGTCCCAGTTTGTTTCTTCCGTTTCAGCCAGATGTCTAATGTATTACGACTAATATTGAGGGTGCGACAGACATGGCTTTTTTTCTCCCCTCGCTCTACGGCACTCACTGCTTTCTGTCTTAAATCATCACTATAGGGTGCTGCCATGAAAGCTTCTCCTCATTTCTTTTTCTCTATTATGGCATAGAACGAGTTAGTTAGGACAGATGCCTGAAGGCTTTACTCACAGCATCCACAAGGTTTTCACTATCATTGATAATCTGACTAACATAGTTTTTCAATCTAGCCCAGAACTTTTCAATTTTGTTGAGGTCTGGAGAATAGGCGGGTAAAAATAGCACTTCACATCCCGCTTTAGCTAACAATTTTTTGATTCTCTCTTTGGGATGAAAACTGGCGTTATCAATGATGATAATTTGACCGGGTAGTAGTTCGGGTAATATGGCATAGAACGAGTTAGTTAGGACAGATGCCTGAAGGCTTTACTCACAGCATCCACAAGGTTTTCACTATCATTGATAATCTGACTAACATAGTTTTTCAATCTAGCCCAGAACTTTTCAATTTTGTTGAGGTCTGGAGAATAGGCGGGTAAAAATAGCACTTCACATCCCGCTTTAGCTAACAATTTTTTGATTCTCTCTTTGGGATGAAAACTGGCGTTATCAATGATGATAATTTGACCGGGTAGTAGTTCGGGTAATAGCAATTGTTCTATCCACTCACACACCAACTCTGTATTACAGTACCCCTCAAACACCATTGGCGCGATCGTGGAACCACGCCACCAACCGCTGATCACACTAACTCGTTCGCTACAGTGACCTAACTTTAAAGCCTCAAATCTTTCTGATTTGTGACAATATCCATAAGGATAATCGATGGTGTTATCTATTCCAGCTTCATCAATATAGACAAATCTTTCCGGGGCATAACCTCTGATTTTTTGGAGAAACTCTTTTCGGGCTTCTTCATCTCTTTCTCTGTAGCCATAAGTTTTTTTTTTCTAGTAAATCCAATTCTTTTGAGGGCTTGACCAATTCTCATCCTACTGACTGGGTTAGCCCATTTTTGCGCCATTTTTTCTTGGGTCAAATGCCCATATTGTTCGGCCAACTTTTGAAAGGCTTCTAAATCGTCAATTTGGGGCTTCGGCCCTCGACGATAGTTAGTTTTAGCGGCCACCGTCCCAGTTTGTTTCTTCCGTTTCAGCCATAGGTCTAATGTATTACGACTAATATTGAGGGTGCGACAGACATGGCTTTTTTTCTCCCCTCGCTCTACGGCACTCACTGCTTTCTGTCTTAAATCATCACTATAGGGTGCTGCCATGAAAGCTTCTCCTCATTTCTTTTTCTCTATTATGTCCTAACTATCCCGCTCTTTGCTATATGTCCTAACTATCCCGCTCTTTGCTATAGATAAAAATAATCCTCAATTACTGGAGAATTGTTTTCAATTAATTGTTCATAAAACTGCAATACCAGTTGATAATTATTGTTTTTTAAATGGGTTTGTATGTCTTGATGCCATTGCATAGTTTTTATCCTCTAAGATTGACAATAAATATTCCACATTTGCCGATAAGCATTTTCTAAATCTCTGGTAAATTGTCTGGCATTCCAGAGGGGAGATGTATGACGAGACTTTCGGAGTTTCCAACGGACTTCTTCTCTTAAATTTCTATCCAATCCTAACTTAATTCCCCACTGCACATATTCCTCATCACTCCAAGATATACCCTCAGTTATTCCCGCATTCATCATTAAAGTATAACCGTTGCGTGATGACCATTGTTGCCCCACTTTAACCACGAGAGGAATTCCCATCCAGAGGGTTTCTAAGGTGGTTGTACCACCATTAAAGGGATAGGTGTCCAAAACCACATCAGCGATGGCTAAATTTGCCCTGTAGGTTTCCGTCTGATAGAGAGGAAGCATCTTAATTCGATTAGTTTCTACCCCAACTTCTGCGGCAATTTGACAGAATAAATCCCAGAGGGAATTATCATCAGCAACTCCTTGAATCAGGAAATAACTATTAGGTACGGATTTGAGGATTTGCATTTGTAAGCGAATCATCGCAGGATTACGCTTAATTGCTGTTTGAGAACTTAGATAAATAACCGCATCGTTATTAATATCTAAATCTTCTCTTCGCAGGGTAGGAACGGCTATTTCAAAACCATCCACAGCGACAAAAGCATCAGGTAAACGCCAGATTTTTTCTTGATAATATTCTTGGGCATTTTCTGGCAATACATAAGCATCCGCTAAAAGATAATCTACTGCGGGTAAACCGGAACCATCAAAACCTAACCAGTTAACTTGAATAGGAGCAGGTTTTAAGGCAATAACTTGGGCAACGATTGCCCCGGTACCACTATCTAAGTCCACAAGAATATCGATGTTATCTTCTTTAATTTTGCGGTAGGTTGCTAGGGAATCAGCAGTAGCATGATAGATTTTATCTGCGGGATTAGAAAACCATTTTTTAGTTATTTCATCCACAGGTTGACTCACCATATAAAGGTGAATATCAAACTGCTCACGATTGTGATAATTAATAGTCCAACGACTCAATAAACCGACGGGATGACGTTTTAAGCTTTGGGCAATGTAACCAATTTTAAGTTTTTTATTTGCATTATCTTCTCTGGGTTTGTCAAAACTTTCCTCTTGAAAACCCAGCATTTCTTTGTAGGTTTTTTGGAAAAAACTGCCAATCTGATTTAAAAGCGTTCGATTCTCTTTCGGGTTATCTTCATAGTAAGAAATCGGATTCATAACTGTTAGTAAAGCTTCCCGAACTAAGGGATGTATATCTTGAGGCTTTTCTTCTAGAATTTTTTTGATTAAGTGTTTATACTCTTGACAAATACTAGGAATGTCATTCCATTTTGAGGCTCGCAAAGAACCATTAAAGAGAAGAGATTGACTAAACATTTTTAAATCAATCGTTTGACTTGTCTCTTTCAAATTATTGACTAAATTTATTGCTTTTTCATAGTCAGTTAAAGAGATATAAAACCAGAATAAATTAACGGCTAAGTACCAACTTTCTGGATAAAGGGGAAGAAAAGCTTCCGCTAAGTCAACGGAATAAATAGGTTGATATTTCTCAAAAGCAAAGTGTCGGGTGACAGTGATGACGTGATTAAGTAATTCTAGAGAATTGTCAAGATAGGGTAAACTTAACCGAACTAATTCTACGGTATATTTATGAGCGTAAGGCATGACGGCAATCACTACCCGTTCCAATAATTGAGAGTTAACTGAACCCTGGGTAATTAATTCTAGTATTTGCCATTCTTGCAGTTGTTGAGGATGAAATCTATTTAATTTAATTTCAACGAGAGTTAAATGCAGTAAATTATCGAGATAACTGGGATTAATTTCCTGTAGATGTTTACGAATTAACCAACTTATTTCTAGATTTTCTAACTCTAATTGTCGGTTAGCTTCGGCTGCTAAAATATTGCTTAATTCTAGCAGCCATGACTCGGTTTCTTGTTCATCCCCTTGAGTGAAAACAAATAACCAAGTAGTTTGTGCTTCTTCTTCTCTTCCTTGCAAAAGATAGACTAATCCTAGATACCAATAATGACTAATTTCTAGGGGTTCTCTTTCTATCAGTTCTTCGTAAAACTGACTAACAATATCGTATTGATTGTTTTCTAAAGCGGTTTTAACTTCATTTTGCCAAGACATGATTTAATTCTCCCTAATTAACTTTCACAATAGATTTGCCACATTTGACGATAGGCATTTTCCACATCTTTAGTAAACTGACGTGCATTCCAAATCGGTGAAGTTTTTCTAGATTCATCTAATTTAGCGATAACTTTGCGTCTCAGGTTTTCATCCTTACCTAACTTAATTCCCCAATCGATATACTCCTCATCACTCCAAGCAATACCTTCACTAATTCCCGCATTAACCATTAAAGTATAACTATTTCTCGATGACCATTGTTGACCAACTTTTGTCACCAAAGGTATCCCCATCCAAAGAGTTTCTAGAGTAGTGGTTGCACCACTGTAGGGATAAGTATCGAGTACCACATCGGCAATTTGGAGATTAGCGCGATGAATTTCTTCCTTAGCAACTCCTGAGAGAAAGCGCAATCTATTTTCATCGATTCCTTCCTCTTTAGCAATGCTGATAAATAAATCTTTGATAAGCTTTTCACTCCCCGCACCTTTGATTAATAAATAACTGTTAGGTACTGCTTTAATAATCTGCATTTGTAAGCGAATTGTGGCAGGATTTCTTTTTAATCCCACTTGCAAAGTTAAATAAGTAATTGCGTCTGCTGGTATGTTTAAATCCTGTCGGGTTAGGGTTGGTGTTCCGATTTCAAATCCATCCACGGCAAGATAACAGTTAGGCAAGCGCCAAAGCTTCTCTTGATAAAACTCTTGGGCATTTTTTTCTAGAACTAAATTGTCAACAAGGAAGTAATCAATAGCAGGTATTCCTGTGGCATCTAATCCTAACCATGTTATTTGAATTGGTGCGGGTTTAAGGGCCATAACTCCACAGGTGGTATCATTAGTTATACTATCTAAATCTACTAAAATATCGATGTTATCTTGATTAATTTTTTCGGCAATAATTTGGTGGTTTGCTGGTAAATTATTATACTTATGCGCCTTATTTTTAAACCATTGTTCCGTAATATCGTCCTCGACTTGATTGACTAGGTAGAGATGAATATTAAAGTTATCTCGTTGATGATAATGAATTAACCAGCGACTTAGAAACCCGACAGAATGTCGCCGTAAAGTATGGGCAATATAGCCAATATTGAGCTTTTTATTGACATCTTTAGGGCTCTGAGAATCGATAGTAACTTGCTTAAATCTTTTTCTAACTGCCTCTTGAAAAAGTTTAGCTAACTGATTAGTTAACCAGCGATTACCTACTAAGTCATCTTTTAAATAAGCTAAGGGAGAAGTGACAGAAATAACCTCAGCTTGATTTCTCATGGGACATTGAGACTGTTCTAAATTATTTTGAATTGCTTGATAATATTCTTGGGTTTTATTGTCAATATTTAACCAATTACCTGCTAAAAGTTCTGTATAGAGGAGCAGATAAATATTATCTAACTTTGCAGCTTTATCATTGGATAAATTCTTGATTTTATTGGCAGTTTCCAGGGCTAACTCAAAGTTACCAGTATCGAGATAGTATTGATGAATTTTATACAAAAGTAGTAAGCGATCGGGTATAATATCTAGACAGCTAAGAGTCAAAATAACAGCATTAGTTTTATCGGTATAATAAATTTTTTCAATATGTTGTTCGATAATTTCCAATATTGCCGATTGTTGTGACTCTATTTTTAAAAGGGTTATGATAATATCCAGAACTTCTTGCGCTGGCCAATCTAGAAGTTTATAGATTGTGTGTAGGAGTAAATTTATATCGAAAGTTTCTAACTTGTCCGAACTAATTAAATCAACTATTTGCCAATCTTTAAGTTTTTGGGGATAAAAATATTCTAGCTTAATTTCTAACAGGACTAAATATAATAAATTTTCTAGGTTATCTGGATTTATCTGGTAGATATGCTGACGAATTACCCAGCTTAATTGCCAATTTTTTAGCTTAACTTGTCTTCGCACTTCCCCATCCAAAATATTGACTAAATCTGCTGTCCACGCAGTCACTTCCTGTTCATCCCCTTGACTAAGGACGAATAACCATATCGTTTGTGCTTCTTCTTCCCTAGCTTCTAAAAGATAGGCTAATCCTAAATACCAATAATGACTAATTTCTAGGGGTTCTCTTTCTATCAGTTCTTCGTAAAACTGACTAACAATATCGTATTGATTGTTTTCTAAAGCGGTTTTAACTTCATTTTGCCAAGACATGATTTAATTCTCCCTAATTAACTTTCACAATAGATTTGCCACATTTGACGATAGGCATTTTCCACATCTTTAGTAAACTGACGTGCATTCCAAAGCGGGGAAGTTTGTCTAGATTCATCTAATTTAGCGATAACTTTGCGTCTCAGGTTTTCATCCTTACCTAACTTAATTCCCCAATCGATATACTCCTCATCACTCCAAGCAATACCTTCACTAATTCCCGCATTAACCATTAAAGTATAACTATTTCTCGATGACCATTGTTGACCAACTTTTGTCACCAAAGGAATCCCCATCCACAGCACATCTAAAGTCGTCATTCCTCCCGTAAAAGGATAGGTATCTAAAACCACATCAGCTATCCTTAAATTTGCTCGATAAATTCCTGTGGGATAGAGGGGTAAGATTTTTAATCTCTCATAATTAATTCCTTCTTCCTCGGCAACTTTGAAAAATAATTTTTCCACTGATTTAGCATCACTTAACCCTTGAATACTCAAATAACTATTAGGCACTGCCTTTAAAACTTGTAGCTGAAGTCGAATAGTTTCGGGGTTCCGTTTTACCCCCGTTTGTACGGTTAAGTAATTAATTGCATCCTCTGGAATCCCTAAATCATCCCTTCGGAGAGAAGGGTAAGCAACCTCGACACCATCCACACAAATATAGGAATTAGGTAAGCGCCAAATTTTTTCTCGGTAATATTCCTGTGCATCTGCTGGTAAAACGTAATTATCAGCAAGATAGTAATCAATTGCGGGAATTCCTGACGCATCAAAACCTAACCAAGTCACTTGTATTGGTGCGGGTTTAAGTGCCATAACTTGACAAGTTGCGTTATTAGTGATACTGTCTAAATCTACCAAAACATCAATGTTATCTTGACTAATTTTTTCAGCAATCATTTGAGGATTAATCGGTAAGTGATAGCAAGCATTTACCCGATTTTTAAAATCATTTTCAGTGATAAAATCTTCTTTTTGAGATACTAGGTATAAAGAGACATGAAACTGGTTATAGTCATGATACTTCATTAACCATCTAGAGATTAATCCGATAGAATGATTATATAAGGTATGGGCAATATAGCCAATTTTAAGAACTTTATTGGTATCTTTAATAGCCGATTTTTGATGGTAATTACAGTTAGAGTTATTACGAACATATTCCTGAAAAAGTTGACCAACACAATTATTAATGTAACGATTTTCTCTTGGGTTATCTTCTAGGTAAACTAGAGCAGATAAAATTGTTAGGGATGGTTTATCCAATAATCTGGGACATTCTCGATTAGCGATACTTTTTTGCAAGGATTCTGTACATTCTTCAATATCTGCCTTAATATCGACCCAATTACCACTGAATAATTTGACATAAAGAGCAATATAATCAGCGACAGCTTGAGAAGGCAACCCTTGACAACTTGTTTTTAATTGATTAGCGACTTGGATAGCAGCGGGAAAATCTCGATTATCAAAATAACATTGATAAAGTTCAGCTAACAGATAAATTTGTCCTGGTTCTACTGCTAAACAAGTATTAATAATATCAATAGCCAATGGTTTATTATTCATGGTTAGAGAAGTTACTTTAGCTTCTACTACTTTGATGAAAGTTTGTCGCTGACAGTTAGATTGAAATATTGCCTCTAAGTAAGGGACAGTTTCTGGTATCTGATAATCGAGAAATTTTTCTAAAACTTCTGCTAATAAACTTAACTCGATACTCTGGCAATCATTTGTTTTTAACACATCGACAAATAACCAAGTTTTTAACTGCTCTTTTTCAAAATAATTCAAATCAATTGCTAATAAAATAAACCGCAGTAAATTATCAATATTATCGGGACTAATCTCGCGAATATGTCCTCGAATTAACCAACTGGTTTCTAAATTGCCTAACTCGAATTGTCTGAGCGCTTCCCCATCCAAAATATTGACTAAATCTGCTGTCCACAGCATCACTTCCTGTTCATCCCCTTGACTGAGGACGAATAACCAAGTGGTTTGTGCTTCTTCTTCCCTAGCTTCCAAAAGATAGGCTAATCCTAAATACCAATAATGACCAATTTCTAAGGGTTCCTTTTCTATTAATTCTTGATAAAATTGGCTAACTTGCCAGAAATCCCCTTGGATAATTGCCGGTTCAACTTGGGAATGCCAAGACATAAGTATTTATCGTTAAGTGTCTCTACTAGCGTACCCAAATAGAAGCAAAATTTTTCTATATAAGTAAAATTTATCAGTTGGTCAGGGGTTGGGTGTTGGGGTTTTAAGTAGGTAGGCGTTAAAAATTATCAGACACCCCCCTTATCAAGGGTAGGGTTGATTCATGAATCAACCCTACCTTATCAAGGAGGGCAGGGGGGATCGAACCTAAAATCCATTTTTAATTTAATTATAACCAGCTACTTAGTTGAAATTCCCCATTCCCCCACTTCCCACGTCCCACTCTCCACCCAGTTTCAATGGGTCTTAGCTTACTATCAATTTTGGCCAAGAGTCAGTTTTTTGAAAGATTTTCTAAATAAATCAATAAATCAGCCATAGCTTGAGGTTCGGGCTGAAATTTCGGCATTGGCGGGGTTTTACCGCTAATTACCTGTTCAATCAGACTAATTCTCGATTTGCGATGGGAAACGTCCTCTAAACTTGGTCCGACGATGCCATCAGCAAGCTGACCGTGACAAGCAGCACAGTTAATTTGAAAGATTTCGTAACCGCGACTGACATTACCTTGTAGGGATAACACCTCTTTAATATAGGGATCCGACATCTTAGCCAGATGAAAGGTGATTAAAAAGGTGCTAATCAGGAACAAAACCACGATTATAACCATTGAGAATCGATAAATCCCGAATTTTGGTTTAACTAACTGACTATTCACGCAAGCTGCCGAAGAAAAGATGAGTTTCTCTTTACATTTTGCAACTTTTTGCCCGAAAATTCCACCGCCCCTGCTAGAGATAGAGAAATGGGGAGTAAGATAAGGCAAAAGTGCAACTTTTTCTAACCCTCTAGCAATGAACCTATTAACCAGACTGGAAGATTGGCCCTATATTATCTTACCTATCACCATCATCCTCAGTTTCCTGCTGTTGGGATGGCTTGTAGAAAAGCGCGTTGTCAGTCAACTTTTATCGATTGCCAGAGAAAAAAACCTGCGTTTCTCGGAAGGGGTTTTACGTTCCATTCGTGGATTAAGCATACTTTGGTTCGGACTTTTGGGTTTAAATATTGCCCTCTCCCTTCCTAATCTTCCCCTCTTTCCCTCCCTCATTCTCCTGAGCAAAAAATTTCTGCTAGTAGCTTTTTTAGCTTCGGCTACTTGGGTTGTTGCTCAATTATCCCTGGAAATATTACGAGTTTATACCACGGGAGATGATGGCATTTCTTCCCTAACTTCCCTATTTGAATTTCTCGCCAAAGTTCTGATTTTTAGCTGCGGTTTTTTGCTGATTTTAAGCTCGATTGGCATTTCGATAACTCCGCTGCTTACTGCCTTTGGTATTGGGGGTGTTTCCCTCGGTTTAGCTCTCCAAAATACCCTAGCTAATTTAATGTCGGGGATTAATATTATCACTTCTAAAAAAGTTAGACCGGGAGATTATATTGAACTGAGAACGGGAGAAGCTGGTTATGTGCGAGATGTGGATTTAAGATGCACAGTAATCGAAGAAATTACCAATAATCTTTTGGTCATTCCCAATGCTCAGATCATTTCTTCTAGTTTCCGTAACTATAGTTTACCAGATCACTCTCTACTGATTCCCGTGGAAGTGGGCATTAGTTACGATAGTGACTTAGAAAAAGTCGAAAAAGTTACCCTAGAAGTTATGCAAGAAATCGCCCAGTTATTGCAACCTCACCTCGGTGAATATCAACCCTTGATTCTTTATCGTAAATTCGATTACTATAGTATCCTGCTCACGGTTTATCTCAAGGTGGTAGAAGAGGAATTTTTTCAACATCTCACCATTAAACACGAATTTATTAAACTCCTACACCGACGCTATCGGCAAGAAGGAATTACAATTCCCTATCCGATTTTTTTTCCCTATACCCCCACTAATCCCCCTAGTTAATCTCAACAACAACAATTTAAAGGCGCGGGCAGTTTACAACTGATAATTCTCCTCAAAAAACTTACGAGTCATCGGTTGGGCAACTTCAATACCATGGCCTTCTCCTAGTAATTCTAGGGGGTTTCCTTCCACTTGAATCCAGACTTTGGCATTGGGATCGTTGCTGGTAGTAGTATAGATGATTTGTGCCAAACGACCGATCAACATATCAGGACCATCATCAGTGCCAAACTCCCGCGAGAGATTAATCTTAATTCCCGTTTTATCTACTTTTAAATCAAGTAATTTAGTCCCGGCGGGAATAGTAGTCATATCCTGAGGATTACTTGGACCAGCTAATAGAGTTTGCAATACTGCTGTTAACTCTCGCTCGCGGCTAAGCGCTTTTTGAACGGTAATTTCTTGGGTGACTAATTGATTACCCGTATCGGTCACTTTTAACCAATAAACCTGTCGAGTTTCCCTAACAGGAATAGCTGCAGGAGTCGCTGTCGGACTTGTCTTCACAGGACCCGGAGAAACCGGTTCAACAATTGGTGATTGACTTATCGGCGCCGGAGTAGGAGATTCAATCGGGTTTTCGCTAGTTTTCTGGGAGGAAGATAGGTGATGGACGGCAAACCAGGCAGTGGCCCCACCAGCAGTAAATAAAGCGAGGCCGATACCAATTATCCAAGGCAAAGAGATTTTATCACTAGAGCGAGAACTAGGCATAATTCAGTTATCAGTTATCAGTTATCAGTTATCAGTTATCAGTTATCAGTTATCAGTTATTAGTTATCAGTTATCAGTTATCAGTTATCAGTTATCAGTTATCAGTTATCAGTTATCAGTTATCAGTTATCAGTTATCAGTCGAAGGCTTTTATTCTCCCCATCTCCCCACTTCCCCACTTCCCCACCACCCCACTTCATAATTCAGGCTCTTCGGTTTGTGTTATGCAATGGACGGGGGTTATAAGGGATGGAACCCCTATATAGAAAGGCATTTAGCGATTTTTGTCAATTATTTTCGATCTAGAGCGAACTAATCAATTAAATCCCTTGCCAGATAAGGATTTAGTCGATTTATGCCCCCCTATCGAACCATACCAAGTAACGAAGAGCCATAATTCATAATTCATAATTCATAATTCCCACTTCCGATCTCCTGTTTTCCGACCGTTAAATTTAATTGGGGTTCCCCGATCGAGGTTCAATGCTGCCAAAGGCGGCTATACTCAGCTTATCATCGTCGATCTGCAATTGGAGAAGGCGGGCGATAATTCCTTGTTTCTCGAAGTTTTTTAAATCTAACTGGGCGGATATACCCTCGGCAAACCCCTTGAGAAGGCGCGAGGAGATGCGACGACCGTTAAGAGTGGCTGTGGGGTCAATAAGCTCGATTTTTCGCCCCTGCACTAGCTTAAATCCCACTTCTAAGCTCAGATCGAGGCTGGCTGCGGGGCCGTCCGGCCGTTGGGTCTCTAGCTGCAGGCTGAGGGCGACTCGATTATTATTAAGAAAGTTAAAATTTGCTTGACTAAGTTGATATTTTGTGCTACCCAATTCTTCCCTAGAGGGAATCAGATTATTAATCAGAGTCTGAATTGGCTCTTTGACCGCTGCCGATTGTAAAGCTTGATTAACATTAGTTTCCGTGAGGACGAGATGCAATGCCCCCGCAGCCGGTCGGCGCAAGGCGGCGGCTAAACTGCCGTTTTTTTGCTGTAATTGCCGCAAATCGAGGCTAATTGGCTCAGTTTCTAGCTCGATCTTCTCAATGCGAACATCGGCACGGGGATAAATTCCCCGTGCAGAAATGCGAACTCGAGCGATTTTGCCTTGCAGAGCCTGATAATTGGGAGTATTATCGACTCTCACGGCTAATTGTTCCACTTTTTGGACTTGGGAGCGAAGGGTATGGGCTAAAACCGTATCGATAATTGCCCCTGCGGGAGTTAACAGGGTCAAAACACTAGCGAGAGTGATTGTTAGCCATTCCATCGCTCAATTACACCCATCCAGCTAAATTTTGCCAAGCATTAGTCAAAAGCTGACTTAACCAACGTCGTTGCACTTGATCTAAAATCGGGTCTTCTGCGAGAATTTCTTCGGTAAGATCGTCTAGAGATTGACCCTGGGCGCGGGCCATTCTAATAATTCCCGCAATCACGGCAGCGATCATCTCCTCGTCCACGGGGCGCTGTCGGAGGGCGGCAATTTCTTCGGGGGTAGTCGGGATGGGATAATTCATAATCAGATGGGGCTGGCTGTGTATTAATCTAGGTATGTAAAGTTTTTAAAACTTTTTTCAGAAAACTTTTTGTGTAGTCTAGCGTAATCAGACCATTTTTGACTTGTACTTTTGGGTATTTTTGGGTGTAATAACTAAATCAAGATGAGAGAAATCCTTTACAGAGAAATTCCGACTCCTGACTCGATCGCCGTTTGTCAGTGGTTACAATCCGATTGGCAACCCGCCAGCGGTGTCAAGACAAATACACCTAACGGGGTGAGATTGCGCTTATCGGAGGCGATCGAATTGTCGATCTTTGTCTGGACGCTGCAACGGACTACTTATTTAAAAGTTTTCCGCTGGGGTCAGCGATCGCATGACCGAGAAACATCCCTGACTCAGCAGCTCGATCGAGCTTTACAAAAGCGTTTTCCGCCGCAGTTTAGCACGATACCAAACATCGATCAAAAAAATCACTCAATTTTTACAGATTTAGAAGCGGACTATCCCCTAACGGTTCACTACTTCCGCAAAATGCCTCAAGGGGAGGCCGATTTAGAACGTTTGTATTGGTGGGAAAAACGTTGGCGCGACAGTGCCAAAAATCCCCAACAACCGCAGCCGGTAATTTTCTCTAGCAGTGAGGAAAATGATCATCCCATCGCCTATGACTTAATTTATATTGGTGGTGCCTTGGGGGCAATTCATGCGGCACAGATGGCCAAATTAGGTTATCGAGTCCTCTTAGTAGAAAGACTGCCTTTCGGACGAATGAATCGGGAATGGAACATCTCTCGATCGGAGTTTCAAAGTTTAATTAATTTAGGCCTATTTACGTCCGAGGAATTCGAGGAATTAATCTTCCAAGAATACATCGATGGCTTTAATAAGTTTTTTGATGGCAATAATCCCCCCCATCTGAAAGCCAAAATTCTCCATACTCCCACGGTTTTAAATATCGCCATTAATTCCGATAAATTGCTGCAATCCTGCGCTAAAAAATTACATGATCAGGGCGGTAAAATTCTCGATCAAACAGAATTTATTAAGGCTGATATTACTGCCAATAGTGTTACTGTCACCCTTAATCATGGTGGAGAAATTCAACAGATAAAAGGCCGTTTATTGATTGATGCTATGGGTTCCGCTTCTGCCATTGCTTGGCAATTAAACGGAGTGCGCGCCTTTGATAGTGTCTGTCCGACGGTGGGGGCAGTAGTAGAAGGATTCGAGCCGCTGGTGTGGGATTCTCACTATGGCGATGTCTTAAATTCCCATGGCGATATTTCTAAAGGCAGACAACTAATTTGGGAATTATTTCCGGGGGAAGGAAAAGAATTAACCTTCTATCTATTTCACTATCATCAAGTCCATCCCGATAACCCCGGTTCTCTGTTGGAAATGTACGAAGATTTCTTTACTATTTTGCCCGAATATCGACAGTGTGACCCAGAAAAATTAACTTGGAAAAAACCCACCTTTGGTTATATACCGGGACATTTTAGCACAGGCAAAAAAGATCGAATTGTCTCCTTTGATCGCATTTTAGCCATCGGTGATGCCGCCTCCCTGCAATCACCCTTAATCTTTACTGGCTTCGGTTCTTTGGTGCGTAATTTAGAGCGCTTAACCGATCTTTTGGATACGGCATTGAAACACGATTTACTAACAGCTAAAGACCTAGAAAATGTGCGGGCTTATCAAAGTAATGTGGCGGTAACTTGGTTATTTTCTAAAGGAATGATGGTGGCCACGGGAAAAACTTTACCACCCCAAAGAATTAACGCCATGTTAAACACATTTTTCGGTTTATTGGCCGACGAACCGCCAGAGGTTTCCGAAACTTTTATTAAGGATAAAACCGATTGGTTGACCTTTAGCCGTTTAGCAATTAAAGCGGCCAGAAAAAACCCCGCTTTACTGTTATGGATAGCAGAAATGGCTGGCAGTCAGGATTTAATTCGTTGGTTGGGTTCCTATCTCGATTTTAGCCTTGATGGAGTCAAAAATCTGCTTTTTGGTCTCTGGTTTCCCCAATGGTTAAAAAACTCCCAAAGCTGGCTAGAAAAAGACAATCCTCGCCTCTGGTTAAAGTTATTGAGTTTTAATTATAGCTTAAGAAATTAGAGGATATTTATCAGGTAAACTTTGATATAAAGGAGAGTGAGAACTGAGAAGTGGGTTTTTAAAGTTCGATTGGAAGTTAATCACACTATTAAACGGGGGAATATTCGGTAGCAGTTAAATAATCATAACAAAAACCACTCCAGACACAGAGGACACAGTAGCCGCCCTTGTAGGGTGCGTTAGTGATAGCGTAACGCAGCAATTTTCTTAAGATGGTGCGTTACGGCGCAATCATAATTTAATTATTAACAAATTTCTTTTAAATACGCGCAAACACGCACCCTACAAGCTGATTTAAGAGAAGTAGAATCCTTTATTTAGTCAATAAGTTAACATATAATTGAGTTAAGACATTCTCATTCAACGATTTTCCCTATGGCACAAGCTCAGGAACCGAACGATAAAAATTATGAAGTGGAGCGTCAATTGAGGAGTCTTAATCGGCGCCTGGAGCGTCTGGAAGATACCCAAGTGACAGGAAGAGAGCTAAACCGGAGTTTTGATCGGATCTATGACGAAATTGATCATCTTGAAGATAAAGTTGATCGGCTTCAATCGAATTTTGAAGAGTTTCGTGATGAGATTAACCAAAAATTAGATACGATTTTACAACATATTACGGGCATCAATTAAATTGACAGCGATCATCAATAAAGTATTATCGTAGGTTGGGTTGAACGATAGTGAAACCCAACACTTTTAAATAATTGAGTTGGGTTTCGTTCCTCAACCCAATCTACAGATTACTAAAAATTGTTGATAAGTAACAATTTTAGTTATTCCAAATTGTTGCAAAATTAATAAATCTTGATCGCCTGTAATTAAAAAGTCAGCTTGACTATCTTTGGCTAAGGCTAAAAGGTAGTTATCTTTAGCATCTCTACAGATATTAATTTTTGATTTAGTCTCAATAAGTAGTCGTGCAAAATTAATTTCCTAGTGAAGATAGGCAAGAGGCAAGAGGCAAGAGGCAAGAGGTGTTTAGATATGTGTAATTAATTTTGCTTAGGTACTTACATAACCCAATTATGCTTAAAAGTTCAAGTAATTCTTGAACTTTACTTTGGGAAAAATGCTTTTGTAATTTTGGTCTTTTGGTAACAAGGTTAATCTCATTAAGTAGCTGTGGAGAAAAAATCGGCACAAGAGTTTTTTCAATCAGTAGATATTTTAAACCAGCTAACTGTTTACCAATAAGAAAGCTAATCCAAAGGTTAGTATCAATAATAACTTTAATCGGTGGCTTGTTGTCCATAAATTTCAGCCCTAACTTCCTCCACTTCTTCGGTAATTGTCTCTAGGGAAAGCTCATCAGTTTTAAAGGTTTCTAAAAGCTGGGTTAATTTTTGATTTAAAGTTTCTTTTTCGAGTTCTTTACTGAGTTTTATTTTGTCACTTTCTGGGAGTTGTTTAACCAAATCTAAAATCTGGTCAAAGTTTAAGGTTAGTTGGTAAGTTTTTTGGTTCATTTTCTCAAATTATTGTTTATTGATAAAGTTTAATTGCTCGCAGTGCATACTCAAAACAACGTTCCCGCATATCTATTTGTTTCTTCTATTCTTTTTGATAATTCATAATTCATAATTCAAAAGAAAGGTCTGGTTCAGCCTCTATACAACCGATAAAGTCAGACCAATCTTCTGTTCCCTGCTCTTTCATTTCCTGTTGCTTGAGAGAATATCGTTTTTTGAGAATATCTACAAGTTCAAGAATAGTCTGTTGTGCGTCGAGGGGAAGAGACGCAATATCTTCTTGAATCGTTTCTAGGTTTATCATTGTCATTATCTCTTTATGGTTGATTGTATCAATTTTAAGATAAAAATTGAGTTCTGTGAAAAGCTGATGTTTACGGGAGCAAAATCCCTAAAATTAGACTTGACAAAAGACCTGAGATCGTTATATCCTACAGGTTACAAGCTTTTGCACGAGAGAGCCACACCCCACGCACCAATTATATCATTCATTCTGCCTGAATATCAAACACAGGAACTAGAAGCCTGTTCCGGATTACATTTGTTCTTGAAAAAGATTTTGAAATGGCTCCGTATTTTTCCAACGATAGGTATTAAAATCTCGATAATCAACGGAAAGAATTTGACCTGAACCTAATTCTTCTGCTAAAATAACCAAAGATGCGTCGGCTAAATCCATTGGCAAATCTCTATATTTTTGCATCAGTTCTTCAATGCGTTGGCAGTGCTTAGTTTTGAGGTTGAATACCTGTAGTTCTCCTGTGGAGATTTTATGAATAAGGGTTTTTGGGACATCTATTCCCACTCGTTTTTGTAGTAAGTAGCAAGTTTCAGTAACAACGCACCAGGTTGTAATAAATTATGGTCAGAGAAATAATCGAACAAGAAAAAGCTAGACTCATCTATTTACCTCCTTATTCTCCCGAATTCTCTCCTATTGAAAACTTTTGGTCAAAAGTGAAAGCGACGTTAAGAAAACTGAAGGCGAGAACTTACAAAGACTTAATAGAAGGGATTGAATTGGCTATGTTAGAAGTTACTCAAAAAGATATTCGCAATTGGTTTACTCACTGTTGCTACTGTACCTCATAAGTCAGAGAATTGCTATAGGTTTTATAGTTTTGCGAAAGGTCTGGTTCAGCCTCTATACAACCGATAAAGTCAGACCAATCTTCTGTTCGCTGCTCTTTCATTTCCTGTGGGTTGGGAGAATATCGTTTTTTGAGAATATCTACAAGTTCAAGAATAGTCTGTTGTGCGTCGAGGGGAAGAGACGCAATATCTTCTTGAATCGTTTCTAGGTTTATCATTGTCATTATCTCTTTATGGTTGATTGTATCAATTTTAAGATAAAAATTGAGTTCTGTGAAAAGCTGATGTTCACGGGAGCAAAACCCCTAAAATTAGACTTGATAAAAGACCTGAGATCGTTATATTCTACAGGTTACAAGCTTTTGCACGAAAGGAGGAATATATAGGCTCATAACCTCCAATAAACGCAAAAAGAAAAAATCTAATTCTCCCCGGCAGGTGCCCCTTGGGGGCTTGATCACTATAGGTTAGTTCATCATACCACAACCAACTCCCTCCTTTTCTCCAGCCGACGCGATCGCCGAACTTGTTCCATACTCCCTGATTATACTCTCTCGTGCCACCGAGACTCTCATAGATTTCTTTCTGAACGCTGATGCCGAATTTACCTTTACTAGCTGACAACCAAAGCTGGTTAATCATGCGTAAATCTTCACAAGAAAAGTTCTTAATCTCTCCTGGGTAGAAAGACCCGTTCCCTTCCCTCTTAGCAGCTTGAAGCATCGCCCTATTTGTTTCATAATCTGCTTCTTTCCATTCCCCTGCTGCTATAGCAAAGAGCGGGATAGTTAGGACATAATAGAGAAAAAGAAATGAGGAGAAGCTTTCATGGCAGCACCCTATAGTGATGATTTAAGACAGAAAGCAGTGAGTGCCGTAGAGCGAGGGGAGAAAAAAAGCCATGTCTGTCGCACCCTCAATATTAGTCGTAATACATTAGACCTATGGCTGAAACGGAAGAAACAAACTGGGACGGTGGCCGCTAAAACTAACTATCGTCGAGGGCCGAAGCCCCAAATTGACGATTTAGAAGCCTTTCAAAAGTTGGCCGAACAATATGGGCATTTGACCCAAGAAAAAATGGCGCAAAAATGGGCTAACCCAGTCAGTAGGATGAGAATTGGTCAAGCGCTCAAAAGAATTGGATTTACTCTCAAGGGGTGACAAAGGGGTTCAAAGGTAATCAAGATAAAGACTCTAGCCAAATGAACCCAAAAGAAATAGAGTGGTTGAGACAACCACCCAAAATTTCAATATGTTACCATCATTCTATCAGGCCTGTTTACAAGCTAGCTTGACACAAGCACAATATCTGACTCTACAAATTCTTATACTGCTCCTACAAAGCCATAGAACAGTACAATTGGAGAGATTGGCCGCCTTATTTCCCCAACCAATTACCTTTGAAAGCAGAAGAAGAAATTTACAAAGGTTTCTCAAGTTACCGCAATTAAGTGTAAAATTGTTATGGTTTCCGCTAATTAAACACATTATTAAGCAAGAGTTTAGCGAAAAAAATAAAAATCGACATCAAAGAAGAAAACTGAAAAAACTTAAGCATCTGGGACATCTATTATTGGTAATTGACCGAACAGATTGGAAAGGAAGAAATTTGTTTGTAGCTAGTGTTATTTGTGGAAAAAGGGCGTTACCTGTGTACTGGATATTGTTAGATAAACAAGGAAGCAGTAATTTAGGGAACCAAAAAAACTTTCTCAAGCCGGTATTAAAATTTTTGAAATCCTACCCAGTTGTCGTGATAGGCGACCGAGAATTTCACAGTGTTCAACTAGGAAAGTGGCTAGACGAAAAGGGGATAGCCTTTATTCTGAGACAAAAGAAGGGAACATCTTTGCTATTATCAGGTGAAGAAAACTATCAACCTCTAAAAGCTCTAGATATTCAACCGGGGACTCAGCATTTTTTTTCGGATATTTATCATACATCTGCTCATAAACTTGGCCCTTTTAATTTGGCCACTCGCTGGAAAAGACGCTACCGTAGTAAACAAGCCGAAGCTCCTTGGTATCTTCTTACTAATCTTGACTCTTTGGATGAGACTTTAAATTTATATGAATCTCGTTTTGGCATTGAAGCAATGTTCAAAGATTGTAAAACGGGAGGTTATAATATCGAGAAAACTAAAGTTAGCGAACCGCGTTTTTTAGCTCTTGTTTTATTAATTGCTATCGCCTATTCTTTAAATACAATACGGGGTCAACAACTCAATATTTTCCCCCACCGTGTTTATATTTGTCGCCTCAAAGAATCTAATCGTTCTGCTGAAAGACATAGTGATTTTTGGATAGGGACTTATGGTACTTTTTGGGTTGAGTCGATGGATATTTTTTCGGAACTTGCCCTTTCTTTGATACGCCTCAAACCCCAGAAAAACCCTTATTTCTCCAAAGGGTTAACGGCTATGAGCCTTATCAAGCAAGCTCTTTAACCTTTCTGTCACCCCTTGAGGGATTTACTAGAAAAAAAAAACTTATGGCTACAGAGAAAGAGATGAAGAAGCCCGAAAAGAGTTTCTCCAAAAAATCAGAGGTTATGCCCCGGAAAGATTTGTCTATATTGATGAAGCTGGAATAGATAAGTACCTAAGCAAAATTAATTGGCTCTTCGTTACTCTTTATGCTAAATCAACAGACAAGATGCCAAGATAACATACTTCTAACCCAAAAATTCCGAAAGTTTCTAAAGCCATAGCCTCTTCGTTTTATTAGTTTAAGTTTATTGTTGATTCCCTCGACTAATCCATTCGTTGTCCTTCGCTCGAAATAACTAATGATTTCTCCAAACCAGTTTCGGATTGTTTGACAACTCTTGGTAAAAACACTGGAGGATTTTGCCAACCATTCCGAGATGGATAGCATTCCCTCTGTCGGATTCTTTGAGGTTTCGTAAATCCTTCTGAATTCTTCCTTTAATTCGTGCATCTCTTTCAAATTTAGCCAAGTTTTTTTGATAGCTTCTAGTTTGATTTTTTGGGGTTCCGTTAAATCTTCTTCATTTTTTAACAGGCTATATTTACTTCGCTTTAAAACTTCTAGCTTCGCTTCTTTTTCCGCTTTCTGTTTTTTATTTTTCCGCGCTTCTACGGCTCTTTTTTCCGCTCTTCTCTGTTCGTCTAACTCTTGATTAATTTGTTTCATTACATGGAATCTATCGGCGACTAATTCAACCGATGACATCAATTCTTTCACCAAATTTTTATAGGGCAACCAAAGGTCTATGCTCACTTCTTCAATTGGCTCTAACACCTCTTTTCCCCAGCCTGTAAGCGTTTTTCTCAACTCCTCTTGTGTTCGCTTCTCTAGAATAGCTATTAGTTTTCCCGTATCTAAATTTACTAAAACCGCACAGTAATTTTTTTGTCCTTTGACTAGAGCGATTTCATCAATTCCTAGTCTTTTTAATTCCGATAGGTCTGGCTCGGTAATTTCTTCAGCAATGTCCTCTAGCATTCTTTGAATCTCTTCTTCCGTTACGTCATTTCTTCGACTAACATTTAAAATATCTCCTGATTTTAATTGTTCGAGTATATTTTCGGCTAGTCTTTTCGTATAGGTTCGTTTACTGGCGACAAAATCTAACTCTTCGCTCAAGGGGTTTCGACAATTATCGCACTTAAATTGACGACGATTAACTTGTAGGTACACTGGTTGTCCTGAGATTGGTAAATCTTTGACTAAATATCGATGATTTTGGTGTAGTTTATCGCTCTCTAACCCACAACGAGGACAGATTGCTTTTTTCTTTTTCGATTCGACTGGTCAAACTATACCGACATTTTCTAGGTGTCGATAGCCTTGAATAGAGGTTCCTTCTAGGTTCAAAAATTTGTCAAGTATCATAAGTAAAATACTCTGGTTTTTGGCTATTATATCAAATCTTAACTCGATTGTCTATCTTTTGGTATTAACCTGTTTGTGTCTAAAATCTCTCCCTGTATAAATTTCAGCTATTTTTGAGCGTAGGCACTATCATCGAATTTTATTTGAAGTTAATTATTTGCATAACAATTACCGAAGAGCCAAATACTCTGGTTTTTGGCTATTATATCAAATCTTAACTCGATTGTCTATCTTTTGGTATTAACCTGTTTGGGGAGCATCCCAGTTTTGCAATGAGTAAAAATACTCAGGCAATATCGCCGTTGAGATAAGCACAACGTAGCTTCAAATACTGAGGAACATTCTCTGCTTTCCATTGTGCTCCCACAATTTTCATTCTTGCACCTATTTGCTTAATCTTTGACTCTACACTTCCAGAACCGATGCAAATCCCTTGGGATTGATAGAGTTCGTAATTGGGTATTCTTTCTCGATGTTTATCGACATATTTGGTGAAATTTATAGCCTGTTTCTTTTTGCATCCCTCTAATTCCTCTAAAACTCTTTTCACCTCTCCTTTCCATAAATTCTCTTTGATTCTATTCAGACGCTTGTTTGACCCGCCTATTTTATTCATATTCTCTACTAAATGATACCAATCCAATATTTCTCTCCTTTTAACACCGATTTTCTCCATCAGATTCCACACCCCATCATGACCATCTCCTAAACAGGTGACTACCTCTGTTAAGGGCTGACGGTTCACCCATTCCAGTAATTCTTCATTTTGCTGAAAAAATCCCGCACATTCTTGACCATGCAGACTTACTGCTTTGTAATCTCGACCTTGACTCGGTTGTCCTTTGGGCGTTCTGATTCTGACTTTTCCGACCTCTACACTCAATGCTTCTACCGGACTCTTTGCTTCTGCTTCCTCAAATTTATATCTTTGTACAAGCCTCTGTTGACTACTGCCTGAAACTGCCATTCCTGTCGCCATTTTGAGATCTTTTTCCGCATCTTCAAAAGAGACTTTAGCCACTGCTCCTAAGCAACATTTCTCCAGCATGGGACTTAATCGATTATTCTTGCTTAATCCTAGTTTATCGGCTTGTTTCTCGCTTATCTTGACTTTCCCTATGATACTGCTTACGCTTTTGGTTCGCCCTGCTTGGGTTCCTGTTGCTGATTCAAAAAAAAATTGCCTATGGCAGGACCCAATGTAGTCAGCCAATGGTCTCGCAGGGCGGTTTCAATGCCCTCAAAGCTACGTAGTTGTTCTTCTGGGGTATTATCGACTAGAATTTGAGCAATGGCTTTTAAATGTTGATCTAGTTGTTCTTTTTGGTCTGTATTCATGATTCTACCGTTTAATTGTTTCTCTTTATTTTGCCTTAGCTAACGTTTTTAGTCTCTAAGCATTTATACTTATGGCAAAATTGGGATGCTCCCCCTGTTTGTGTCTAAAATCTCTCCCTGTATAAATTTCAGCTATTTTTGAGCGTAGGCACTATCATCGAATTTTATTTGAAGTTAATTATTTGCATAACAATTACCGAAGAGCCTAAGTTTTTTTTTTCGGCGTTGCTGAATCAAGGTATGAATGACAATCTTGCACCCATCCAAAAGTTAGTTTGGGTCTAGGTTTTAAAAATCCCACAAAAGAAAATTCATATCTCAAATCAGCAACGCCTTTTTTTCTAGTAAATCCAATTCTTTTGAGGGCTTGACCAATTCTCATCCTACTGACTGGGTTAGCCCATTTTTGCGCCATTTTTTCTTGGGTCAAATGCCCATATTGTTCGGCCAACTTTTGAAAGGCTTCTAAATCGTCAATTTGGGGCTTCGGCCCTCGACGATAGTTAGTTTTAGCGGCCACCGTCCCAGTTTGTTTCTTCCGTTTCAGCCAGATGTCTAATGTATTACGACTAATATTGAGGGTGCGACAGACATGGCTTTTTTTCTCCCCTCGCTCTACGGCACTCACTGCTTTCTGTCTTAAATCATCACTATAGGGTGCTGCCATGAAAGCTTCTCCTCATTTCTTTTTCTCTATTATGTCCTAACTATCCCGCTCTTTGCTATAAAGCGGGATGTGAAGTGCTATTTTTACCCGCCTATTCTCCAGATATCAACAAAATTGAAAAGTTCTGGGCTAGATTGAAAAACTATGTTAGTCAGATTATCAATGATAGTGAAAACCTTGTGGATGCTGTGAGTAAAGCCTTCAGGCATCTGTCCTAACTAACTCGTTCTATGCCATAGGATTAGCCTATCTTTTACAAGATAGAGAAGAAGACGCACAAGCTACTTGGTTACTGGTGTTGAGTCAAGCAGCCGAATCAGAATTATCGGGGTGGATAGAAACTTTAACTCAAATCTTAGATGCAGAGGCAACCAGACAAGAAAATTCCCAAAGACTAGAGACAAGTTATCTAATTCGATTGCAGCTACAAAATCTTAATCCTAGTTTTTTAAATAATCTCCTGCATCTGATGGAATTAGAAATACAATTCCAAATTTTTGCGATGGAAAAGTGCCATGATTGGTGTGTATTTGAACTGTTAGAGAATACAGCTACAGCAGCAATTAATCTTGATTTACTGCTGGGAGTGACAGAAAAAGTTTTAATCTACCCCTGTACTGATACCATCCACTTTTTAGAATTAGCAGCCTTACATATCAATAATCCAGAAATAATTGCAGCCAAAGTTATATCAGCAATTGTCAATTATGGTTATCAACAAAAGCAAAGTGTATTTGCCATTAATTTAGTAGAACTTTGTTTGCGCTTTCTCCCAGAGGATTTATACTTACAAAATAGTTTGTTTAATCTTTATAAAACCACCACTGTTGACTATAAAAAAGCTCTAGAAACTGCCGATAATTTTTATAAAAATTGCCAGACAACTACTGAAAAACTGTTCGGAATTTCTCTAGTGATTGGTATTTTACAAGCTAAGGGAGACTGGGGAAATTTACCTAAATTTATCGATGAATTAACACAACTAATCGAGCGACAAATTAATGCCGAACAATTTAATGCACGTCCCTTTATTATCGACTCTATTTTAGGAGTTACTAGCTGCCTTCCCTACTATCAAGATAATCCGAAAATTAATCGCTATTTACAAAGTAAACTAGCAGAAATTTTTCAAGCAGATGTAAGAACCCGCTATAACTATATTGCTCCTGTTTCTTCTCTAAAATCTCCAGCAAGAAAAATAAAAATTGGTTATATTGCCTATACTCTCCGTCGCCATTCTGTGGGTTGGTTAAGTCGCTGGTTATTTCACTATCATAATCGAGATAAATTTGAAATTTACACCTATTTTGTCAACCAAGCAGCAGACGAAATTACTCAAAAATGGTTTAAAAATAACTCAGATTATAGCTATAACTTGCCAGCAAAAATTGAACAAATAACTGCCCAAATTCGTCAAGATAACTTAGATATTTTAGTGGATATTGATAGCTTAACCAATAATACAACTTATCTAGTAATGGCTTTAAAACCCGCACCGATACAGGTAACTTGGTTAGGATTAGATGCGTCGGGAATCCCTGCTATTGATTATTTTATCGCCGATAACTACGTTTTACCCGAAAATGCTCAAGAAATTTATTCAGAAAAAATCATCCGACTTCCTAACTCTTATTTATCCGTGGATGGTTTTGAAGTGGGTGTTCCCACCAGGAGAAGAACTGATTTAAATATTCCCGATGATGCTATTATTTATCTGACCGTGCAATCGGGATTAAAACGCACCTTAAACATGATTTATCGGCAATTGCAGATTCTCCAACAGGTTCCTAATGGCTATCTTTTAATCAAAGGTTTTGCCGACAAAGAAACCATTCGAGAATTATTTCTCAAAAGTGCCGACGAATTGGGAATTAGTCAAGATAGATTAAGATTTTTGCCCAATGATTTGCATGAGGAAACCCATCGCGCTAATCTAGGAATTGCTGATATAGTTCTCGATACCTATCCCTATAATGGTGCTACCACAACCCTAGAAACCCTCTGGATGGGGATTCCTTTAGTCACTAGGGTTGGTGAACAATTCGCGGCCCGCAATAGCTATACTTTTATGAAAAATGCCGGCATTAGTCAGGGTATAGCTTGGAGTGATGAAGAATATGTGCAGTGGGGAATTAAGTTAGGATTAGATAAAAATTTGAGGGAAGAAGTCCGTTATCAATTACGTCAATCACGTCATACATCTCCCCTCTGGAATGCCAAAAAATTTACGATAGATATGGAAAAAGCCTATGAACAAATTTGGCAAAATCATCACGATGATTAGGTGATTTATAAGTTAACAAATTTATCGGTAGCCTCAATTAAAGCACTACGAATTCCCACTTCTGTCATCGAATGTCCCGCATCGGGAACAATGATAAATTCCGCTTCCGGCCAAGCTTGATGTAATTCCCAAGCAGAAATCATCGGACAAACAATGTCATAACGTCCTTGCACGATAACCGCGGGAATATGGCGAATTTTATCAACATTTTCGATGAGTTGGTTATCCGTCTCTAAAAAACCCTTATTGACAAAATAATGGCATTCAATGCGTGCAAAAGCTTCGGCAAAATTATCCTGACCGAATCTCTCGATTAAATTGTCCGCGGGAATTAATTTGCTGGTACTTCCCTCCCAAATTGACCAAGCTTTGGCAGCTTCTAGACGGATTTGGGGGTTATCGCTAGTCAGGTGCCGATAATAAGCGGCCAGCAAATCACCCCTTTCTTCTGGGGGAATAGGTGCTAAATAATTCTGCCAAATATCGGGAAAAATATAACTGGTTCCCTCTTGATAAAACCATTTTAATTCTTTTTCTCGCAGTAGAAAAATCCCGCGCAAAATTAAGCCTAAACAGCGTTCGGGATGGGTTTGACTGTAGGCTAAAGATAGGGTACTTCCCCAACTACCGCCAAAAACTACCCAGCGCTCGATTTTTAATAATTCTCGTAGTTTTTCGATATCTGCCACTAACAGCCAAGTGTTATTTTCTCTTAACTCAGCGTGGGGGGTACTTTTCCCGCAACCCCGTTGATCAAAAAGGACAATTCTCCATTTCTGTGGATCGAAATACTGACGATAAATCCCCTCAATACCACCTCCGGGCCCGCCATGGAGAAATACTACCGGGTTACCCTGGGGATTGCCCACTTCTTCATAATAAATTGTGTGGAGAGCCGATACTTTTAAGTAACCAGTACAATAGGGATCGATCGCCGGATATAATTCTCTAGTCATATTTACAGCCTTTCTCATCAAGATGAAGTCTAACCTAATTTGCCATCTCCCCACGCCCCACACCTTTTCAACAGGAGATCTAGTTTGACTCACTCAGTCTGACTGGTAAGTATCTAAGCACAATTAATTACACATCTAAGCCACTACCCCGTCAGACTTCTGATGTGAGGAAACAGTGAACTGAAAACTCAAATCCGATCCCTAATAGCTGTATCCCGTATCCCGTCTCCTGTCTCCCGTCTCCCGTCTCCTGTCTCCCGTCTCCCGACGACCGTCTCCTGACGACCGTCTCCTGTCTCGACTAGGAAATTAATTTTGCACGACTACTTATTAGGCCCAAAAAGACCCTAATAGCTAAAAAACTGCGTGATTAGATACCAAAGTCCCTCACAGATAGAAGATAATCAATATTTATCAGTATTGGAAGCCTTCAGCATGGTTCATTTAACGCCCAATCCTAGCTATAGTTTAAGTCTCAAGATAGAAATCCCCAATCAAGCGGGAACCTTCGCTTCTGTCCTCAATGCGATCGCCGACGTGGGGGGGAATTTAGGGCAAATTTCTCTGATCGAACGCAATTTAAAGATTAGCACCCGCGAGGTGATGGTTGATGCCGCTAGTACCGACCAAGCGGAACAGATTATCGCCGCGGTTAAAGCTCTACCGGATGTTAAACTCCTGAAAGTTTCCGATCGCACCTTTGATCTCCATCGTCGGGGTAAAATCTCCATTGAGAGTCGTATTCCCCTCACCTCCCAAGATGACCTGGCCATGGCCTACACCCCCGGAGTTGGTCGCATCTGCACCGCTATCGCTCACCAACCCGAACTGGTGTACTCATTGACGATTAAGGGCAACACCGTCGCTGTAGTTACCGATGGTAGCGCGGTATTAGGATTAGGAAATCTCGGGCCAGAGGCTGCCCTGCCGGTAATGGAAGGGAAAGCGATGTTATTCAAGGAATTCGCCGGAATTGACGCTTTTCCCATCTGTTTAGCCACCCAAGACCCCGAAGAAATCATCGCAACCGTCAAAAGAATCGCTCCGGTTTTTGGGGGTATTAACCTAGAGGATATCGGCGCTCCCCGCTGTTTTGAAATCGAGAAACGTCTGCGAGCGGAATTAAATATTCCCGTTTTCCACGATGATCAACACGGTACAGCGATCGTTTCCCTGGCTGCCCTGATTAATGCCCTCAAATTGGTCAAAAAATCGCTTGATACAGTCAAAATCGTCATTAATGGTGCGGGTGCGGCGGGTATCGCCATCGCTACTCTCTTTAAAACCGCAGGAGCTACAAATATAATCCTCTGTGATTCCCATGGCATCCTCTCCCAAAAACGGGACGATTTAACCCCAGAAAAACAAGCTTGGGCCGTGGCCGCCAGTGGTAAGCTAGGGGATGCGCTGAAAGGCGCTGATGTCTTCTTGGGGGTGAGCGCACCGGGAGTATTGACTCCCGAAATGGTCAAGGGAATGGCTAAAAATGCGATCGTCTTTGCCATGGCTAATCCCATTCCCGAAATTCAACCGGAATTAATCAATGATTTGGTGGCCGTGGTGGCTACCGGACGCAGCGATTATCCCAATCAGATTAATAATGTTCTCGCTTTCCCCGGATTATTTCGCGGGGCCTTGGACTGTCGCGCTAGGGCAATCACCGATAATATGTATCTGGAAGCGGCCAAAGCGATCGCTTCTTTGATCACTCCTGCTAATCTCAATCGAGAGAATATTATTCCCTCGGTTTTTGATAGTCGTGTAGTTACGGCTGTGGCCGCCGCCGTTCAACACGCTGCTCGTCAAGATGGAGTGGCCGGGGAATAATGTAATTATCGTGCAGGAGGGTAAGTGAACCGTGAAACCGATCGATGATATTCCCGAAGCTTTGCGGGACAACCAGTACAGAAAAACTACTAATCCTAATGGTCTAATAGCGATCGCAAGCGGTTTACTTGCTCTGGTGGGAACCGGCCTAATTGCCCTAGCAGTCTTGAATCGTCCCCCTGCTACCGTAGAAAAACCGGTTATTAACCCCTCCCCCCCCATTAAACCCACTCCTAGCCCCATTGTGAACGTTCTAGGTCATTTACTCTATGAAGAGGCCCCGGAGAAGGAATTAGCCCCTATTACTACGGATGGTGCTATGCGTTTAAGGAAGGCAGCAGCCAAAGCTTTTATCCAGATGCAGAGTGACGCGAGAAGGTCGGGGGTGATTTTAATGCCGATTTCCGCATTTCGATCGAAAGCAACCCAAGACAAGCTCTTTTTTGAAGTTAAAGAACAACGCAATCAGGAAACCCGCAAACGAGCAGAAGTGAGCGCACCTCCGGGTTACAGCGAACATCATACCGGTTATGCGATCGATATTGGCGATGGTCGCGCTCCCGCAACGAATTTAAGTAGCAGTTTTGCCAATACTGCCGCTTTTCGTTGGTTGCAAAATAACGCTGCTCAGTATAGTTTTGAGTTATCTTTCCCCGAAAATAATCCCCAGGGTATTAATTATGAACCCTGGCACTGGCGTTTTGTCGGGGATAGTCACAGTTTAGAAACTTTTTATAAAGCCCAACAATTGGGAAAACAAAAATAAGATATCCTCTACTCCGATTCTATCTTGGAAGTCATGACCAAATCTTCTTATACCATTTTTGGCGTTGCTGAATCAAGGTATGAATCAGGCAGGAATAGGAACTTCCCAAAACTTAAGATAATGGATTAATAAACCTATTGAATACCCTAACATTTCAATAGACTTAGAATAGCAGAGAGTTTTACGGTGAAGTCGAGCTAGGTACTGTCTCAATCTAGTATTTTACCCCTCCACTCTTGTCATATATGTCTTGCTAATAATATGGTCTTCATCAGCAATAAAGCAGGGATAAACCGACCAGCCATCTGTTACATAAAAATAACATCCCCTGGTTTTAACTAACTCCCATAAAGGACGAAATGTTTCTGCACTATGGTCTCCTAATACCTGATGTCGGTGCAGTTGCTTCGGTAATGACTAAATTAGGGGCATTTCCCACAATAAGAGAGTATTCGTTAAGAGTAGTCATCTTCATTTCTGAGGTTCTCAAAAATCAATCAAAGGGGTTTGCACCTAGACACAAGAAGTATAACCTAGACGGCTAATCAGAGTTTGAGTCGTTGAGCGATCGCCATACCCCCTAACTCGGTTCGTCACCAGCCGAGGGTATAGTTACACTAAATCCGGTTATCAAAGACTGATTATTTATTCTCCGTTTTGCATGAGTGCCTCTTACATGAGTGCCTCTCTTGATATGTAGCCTATACTCAACGGATGGCCGTATTACTCCCTCAATGAAGTCAAGCATAAAATTTAAATCGTAACATTTCTTGACAAGACTTACAGTAAAAGTGGACATTAAATCAATAAAAGTGGACAAAAGTGGAGCGGGTTAGTTGTTAGTTGAATTTAGGCAAAAATCGGGTAATCCCAACCGCTGCGAGGGAGGCGATCGCTAACCGAAGAGCTAATCTGTTAAAGTATTTAACCAATTGATTAAATCTTCAACCGTAGAGAAGTCGAATAAAGCTTCTCCTAATACTTCGACATCATCAATACTTAACTGCATAATTTTAGTTTCCAATGAAGGATTAATCTCCCCTAACTTGCGTTTAATTTGACGAAGAATCAATGTCTTTTCGCGTTCGATACCTTGTTCGATACCTTGACGCATCCAACTGGTGGTAATTTGCATAACTCCCTCCTGTACGGGTTGACTAAATGTGCTAATCTCTTCTTGAAATTGTATCTCTTCGACCGGATTTAGATTGAGATAAGTATCAATAAATCCAGAAATTAATTGCATTTTCGCAGGATTTAACTTTAAAGTAATTAACAAGCGCAGACATTCCGCCTTAACTTTTGCTCGCTCTTTGTCTGCAATGTTCATCTTCGCCATCAAAGCCGAAGCAACCGGATTCGGCTGATTGAGAAAATCTCGCCAATTTAATCGATTTAACTGCACTACTTGATAGTTAAATTCTAACACCTTAAAATCAGTAAAATCGACCACATACTGACTAATTGCTTCTTTTTTTGGCTGGAGTAAGAAAAAATTACAATGGGATAAATCGGTAAGACAAATTTCTCATGAAAGCGAGCAAAATAAGTAAACATTCGCCGATTAAACCATTTTCGAGAACTTTCCTGCGCCTCGACATGAATCAGAAAGAAAGATTCTTTTCCGCGAAACCTAACTTGTGCTACTAAGTCGCTTTCATGCTTTTCTCCTTCCGTGACATCGGTAAATACTTCTTTGTCTAAAAAAGTAATTGAGTCTGGGTCTAAATAATTCATTACTTCAGGAAAAAACAACTCAATAAATTCGACAAAAAAGGTGGATATTAACTCCTTAAATAAGCGATCATGGTCAACATTATTAGTCATGTAATATCATCTTAACTAATCTGAGCGATGAATGACTACTCTTCTATATTATATTCTGAAAAGTCTGTTTTGGCAACGGATTGTTATGACCTTACCCCCCTAAAATACGAGGAGAGGGGAACTACGAAAAGAGGGGGACGCTTTCGGCGTTAACCTTTCTGTTTCAACTAAAAACCCTCCGAAGCAATCTTACTCCTTGTCATGGCGAAGATGCGATCGCCACAAGTCCAGAAAACGGGTTTCTTAAAGAAACCCGTTTTCTAAATAAAGGCATAAATTGCGATGGCGTTTGCATAATTATTCCTGTTTGTTCAGCCACTGGTGACCTAAAATCCTAAGACTCACTGATAATTGCTGATTATCAGTATTTCTGCATAAGTGCGTAAAAGCTGACAGGATAACGAACGGAAAAAATATAGATTGTCAAGGCGCGAAAAATCGCTACAATCATTCCAGCAGAGGTGATAGTAATCCCTCGACATCCATTTGTTAACGATCGCTAACGATGAGACAAACTCGGTTTTCTCAAGCTGGTTCGAGACAGCGAACCCGTCATTTTCCAGGTCGCTCGTGGACGGTGAGCTTGTCGAATCCGTCGATCGAGCCGCCACTTGCCTTTTTTTGGAGTTGATCGAACCATGTTGCAAGGATGGATTCAAATCGCACTCACGATCCTGATAATCGTGGCAATCACTCCCTTTTTCGGGCGCTATATGGCGAGGGTTTTCATGGAACAGAGAACCCCACTCGATCCACTGTGCGATCGAGTCGAGAGTCTTCTTTACAGCTTCGTCGGGGTGAAAGGGAAAGAGAATATGACCGGCTGGCAGTACCTCCGCGCCGTTCTCTACAGTAACGCGGTAATAGCAATTCTGGTTTTTTCCCTGATTGCGGGCCAAGGAGTCCTTCCCCTCAACCCGACGGGGCTCCCCGCCCCTTCTTGGGACACCACGCTACATACGACGATTTCCTTTATCACCAACAGCGACCAACAGCATTATTCAGGAGAAACCACCCTCAGCTACGCGAGTCAGATCTGGGGTCTTGGCTACCAGATGTTCACTTCGGCCGGAACCGGTCTAGCGGTGGGGATCGCCTTGATTCGGGGACTGACGGGGCGACCGTTGGGCAATTTCTACGTGGATCTGATCCGAGCGATCACCCGTATCCTCTTACCGATCTCGATCGTGGGGGCAATTGCCCTGATCATCGCCGGAGTCCCGGAAACCCTCGCAGGCCCAGCGATCTTGCCGACGCTAGAAAACCCCAACCTCAGTCAGGCGATCGCCCGCGGTCCAGTAGCCCACTTCGAGATTATTAAGGAATTGGGAGAAAACGGCGGCGGCTTTTTTGCCAGCAACTCGGCCCACCCCTTGGAAAACCCGAACGGATTCGTCAATCTGGTGCAGTTGGTGGCGATTCTCTCGATTCCCACCTCCCTGATCTATACCTACGGGGTTTTCGCCGATAATCTCAAGCAAGCTCGGTTAATCTATCTAATTCCCCTCGGTATCTTCATCGGCTTTACGATCATCACAGCGATCGGAGAATATAACGGCAACCAGGCGGTTAACTCCCTACTAGGGGTCGATCGAGCGGTTAACTTCGAGGGGAAAGAAGTACGCTTCGGTTGGGCGCAATCGGCCCTGTACGCGGTAACTACCACGGCCACCATGTGCGGTGCGGTGATCGCCATGCACGATTCCTTGATGCCGAACGGCGGCTTCGCCACCCTCTCGAATCTGTTCCTGCAAATCGTCTTCGGCGGCCAGGGAACCGGCACCGCCTACCTGTTCGCCTATCTGATCCTGGCGGTATTCGTCACCGGGCTAATGGTGGGAAGAACCCCCGAATTGTTCGGGCGCAAAATCGAGAAGCGGGAAGTGGTGTTAGCGAGTTTTTTAATTCTGCTGGTTCACCCGATCGCCATCCTCATCCCCGGAGCGATCGCCCTTGCCTTTCCCGACTTTCGGGGCATCAGTAACCCCGGCTTTCACGGATTATCTCAAGTTATCTACGAGTACGCTTCCGCCGCCGCCAATAACGGGTCGGGATTCGAGGGACTGGGGGACTCCCAACCCGCACCGCTTGCGATCGCATCTGGGGCGAAACCGACGATGACCGCTCTCTGGTGGAATCTAAGCGCCTGCTTCAGTTTACTCGCCGGACGGTATATCCCGATCGCTGCCCTGCTCTTCTTAGCCGATGGGATGTCCCGCAAACAACCGGTTCCCGCCACCACCGGAACCCTCCGCACCGATACCGGACTCTTTACCGGCGTGACGGCGGGGGTGATTTTAATTCTCGGTGCGCTCACTTTCTTGCCGATATTAGCCCTCGGGCCGATCGCGGAAGCCTTTCAAATCCCCCGGATGATCGGCTAGGAGTTTAGATAATTTATGAGAACGAACAAAGGAAATTCTAAGTCCCCCCGCCCGTTGCGAGTGCCGAGAGGTCGCCGGGACGACCGCCGCCATACCCCCAAGGTAAACCGGACAGGTCTCTATCAACGTGCGATCCGGCAGTCCTTCCTTAAACTCGACCCGCGCATCGCCGTGCGTAACCCTGTCCTATTCGTGGTCTGGTTGGGAACAATCGTCACGGCCCTGGTGACGATCGACCCGCATCTATTCGGCACGATCGCCGGGGAGAGGGGACAACAACGGCTACTTAACGGCATCATCACCCTGATCCTCTTCTTCACGGTGCTGTTCGCCAACTTCGCCGAGGCAATCGCCGAGGGACGGGGAAAAGCCCAGGCCGATGCCCTGCGATCGACCCGCAGCGACACGATGGCCCGGAAAATCCTGGCCGACGGCTCGATCGAGTCGGTCAGTTCCACGTCCTTGGGTCGGGGCGATCGGGTGAAACTGGTGGCCGGGGACGTGATTCCCGCCGACGGGGAAGTGATCGAGGGAATCGGTTCGGTGGATGAATCGGCGATCACCGGAGAATCGGCCCCGGTCCTCAAACAACCCGGCACCGACATCGCCAGTTCCGTCACCGGCGGCACTAGGCTTCTCTCGGACGAGTTGACGGTGCGGATCGCTCAAGATCCTGGTCAGGGTTTTATCGATCGCATGATCTCCCTTGTGGAAGGGGCCGAGCGCACGAAAACCCCCAACGAGATCGCGCTGACGGTACTTCTGGCCGTGTTAACCCAAGTCTTTTTAATTGTCGTGGCCACGATTCCGTCGATCGGGAACTATATCGCCAGTTTTCTAGACACGAGCCTCGGGCCGGCGGTTGCGGATACCTTTCGGGCCGGTTCCAGTATCGCCATCTTGATCTCCCTTCTCGTCGCCCTCATTCCCACGACGATCGGCGGTTTATTGAGCGCCATCGGCATCGCCGGCATGGATCGCGTGGCTCAGTTTAACGTCATCGCTACCTCCGGGCGTGCGGTGGAAGCCTGCGGCGACGTAAATACCCTCCTTCTCGACAAAACGGGAACGATCACCCTCGGCAACCGGCTGGCTGACGAATTTATCCCGGCCAACGGTCATAACCTCGAGGAATTAGCCCGCGTCTGTCTAGCGGCCAGCCTTTTCGACGAAACCCCGGAAGGACGCTCGATCGTTGCTTTAGCCCGGAATTTGGGCGCAAACCTCGATATCGATGGTCAACCCGGCGAGGGAGTCCCATTCTCGGCTCGTACCCGCATGAGCGGCACCGATAGGGACGGCGAGGAATACCGCAAGGGGGCCGTAGAAGCGATTAAAGGTTTCGTCCGTTCCCGCGGTGGTTCTGTTCCCGCCAGCCTCGATCAGGCACGGGAAAGGGTTTCCCGTTTGGGGGGGACTCCCCTGGCCGTCTGTCGGGGTAACGATATCTACGGGGTTATTTATCTCAAAGACATCGTCAAGCCGGGATTAAAAGAGCGTTTTGACCAATTACGGCGCATGGGTGTCAGAACGATCATGCTCACCGGCGACAACCAGATCACGGCCTCGGTGATTGCGGCGGAGGCGGGGGTGGATGATTTTATCGCCGAGGCCACCCCGGAAGATAAGATCGAGGTGATCCGTCGCGAGCAATCCCAGGGCAAGTTAGTTGCCATGACGGGGGACGGCACTAACGACGCACCGGCACTGGCCCAGGCTAATGTCGGTGTGGCGATGAACTCCGGAACCCAAGCGGCGAAGGAGGCGGCCAATATGGTGGATCTCGATTCCGACCCGACCAAGCTGATCGATTTAGTGACCATCGGCAAACAGTTACTCATTACCCGCGGCGCCCTGACCACGTTTTCGGTAGCTAACGATATCGCTAAGTATTTCGCCATTATCCCGACGATTTTCGCCGCTGCCGGGATCGGTCCTTTAAATATCATGGGTTTGAAAAGCGCTCAATCGGCGATCGTCTCGGCCCTGATCTACAATGCCCTAATTATCCCCGTTTTGATTCCCCTAGCACTTAAAGGCGTTCAATTTCGCCCGCTCACTGCTGACCAACTATTGCGGCGCAATATCCTCATCTACGGCGTGGGGGGCGTGATTGCTCCGTTTATTGCTATTAAGATTATTGATGAGATAATTTCAGCGATCGGGTTGAGGTAATGGGAAAATCGGCAATATTTAAGCCTAGTTTATTCGGATTGAAGCACTCGAATCGGGATTTTACCCAAAAAGAAACATGGGGTAAAAATCAATTTAATTCCTCATTTCCAGCTTCTTTGTGCGCTTACTTAGATGGGAAAGGACTGAAAAATGTATATCTGAAACTCGATGAAAATTTAAAAATTCAACCGGCGGAGTTAAGTACACAAGAGTTATACGGTCTAGCTCCCGATTCCGATAATTTATTTTATGCTTTCGAGAGTCAATTTACGCCGTATAATCAATTTGTAATCGGTAGTTTGCCTAGAGTCGATCTAGTAACCCAGAGAATCGATAACGGTAATTGTCTTCGAGGTCTGGAAATTAAATTAACCGCTTTACCAGACAATACAACTTGTGACTTAGAAGATATTCGTTATGGATGTGAAATAGTGGTTAGACCAGATACCATTGTGTATCTCGCCTGTAGTATAATTAATCACATTAGGCAAAATACACAAAAATTACAGGAGATTATCGGTAGTGATTTCGATTCTATTCAAGACTGGACAGAACCGAGAGAGGTAATGCCTTATTTACTATCAATAGTTGGCGTTATTGACCGACTATCGCTTGATTTATTGCCCTATCAACAACCATTTTTAATACAGCCTATCTGGAAAACGGAAGGCAAATCTTCAAAATTGGCAGAGCAATGTTTAGATGTGTTCGTTTGGAGCGATCTAGCTTTCACTCGGCTATTCGTAGATCTGACTAAATTTGAAGCGAGAATAGAAAAAACTATTTCCAGACAAATACGTTCTGCGATATGGCTGTTCAAAATGCTTGACGATTTCAGCAAACAGGAGCGCATCAATCATAGAAAAATAATCGATCAACTTTCTTACAATACAAAAAACGATAAAGCGTTTGCATTAAGCGGCAAAATTACCAACCGGTATATGCGTTCAGAAATTTTGCATCGACCCAGAATTAACAAGTCAGAAATCAGAGAAATTATTTTAGGAGGTGGACAAAATTTATTGAGTCCTGAAAGGCGATTTGATGCTATTATTTATAATTCACCCGATTTGTTTAATTTAGAGGAGGGAGCAAAATGATCACAATCGATTTATTCGCTGGTTGTGGTGGTTTATCTTTAGGTTTCCAGAAAGCGGGGTTTACTATTGTGGCCGCATTTGATAATTGGATACCTGCTATAGATGTCTATAGAAATAACTTTAGTCATCCGATATTTAATGTCGATTTATCTAGAGAATCTAATCAAGAAATATTGGCTCAATATAATCCTGAGATTATTGTCGGCAGCCCTCCTTGTCAAGACTTTTCCAGTGCGGGTAAGAGAGACGAGGGTTTAGGACGAGCGAATCTAACGCTCACATTCGCTGAAATTGTAACTAGAGTAAGTCCCCAATGGTTTGTTATGGAAAATGTGGATAGAATTGAGAAAAGTAAAATACTCACTCAAGCAAAACAAATTTTTAAAAGCCATGGTTATGGTTTAACTGGAAAAGTTATTAATTCTTGTTACTGCGGAGTTCCTCAAACTAGAAAAAGATATTTTCTGATCGGTAAAATGAACGAAGAAGATGATTTTTTAATCGATGAGATCAATGAAAATCTATCAAGTCAACCTCTGACTGTATTTGACTATATGGGCAAAGAATTAGATATAGAATACTATTATAGACATCCTAGAAGCTATCAAAGAAGGGCGATATTCAGTATTTATGAACCTAGCCCTACTATTCGAGGAGTAAATCGACCAGTTCCCAAAACCTATCGACAACATCCCGGTGATGCTTGTCATCTTAAGGAAAAATTAAGACCGCTAACAACAATCGAGCGAAGCTATATTCAAACTTTTCCTAAAGACTTTATTTTTGCTGGAACAAAATCTAATCTAGAACAAATGATTGGCAATGCTGTTCCTATTAATTTGGCTAGATATGTAGGCCAATGTATTCTTAACTATGAATTGAAAAAGGGAAACAAGATAACCTATCGACAACTACAGCTAAGTAAGTGGTTATAATTAAATTGAAAATAGATTTTGTCTTTGATCCCCCCTTAATCCCCCCTTGATAAGGGGGTGTCTGATAATTTTTGACAACTACAGCTATTTTCTTGATTTACTGGCAAAAACAAATCTCAAAAAAACTCTAATTCTTATGAAAGCATCCCTTAGAAAACACCGATTTTTCTGGTATATTTTCTTAAATTTATGTCTGACAATTCTTTTCTCCTCCATCGTTCAAGCTTCTACGGGAAGTGCTATAAATAGGGGGCAAGCCTCCGCATTAACCCTTTTAGGATTAGTCGCCTTTGCGTTATTTATCTATCTGTTCTTGGTCATCTTTGTACCGGAGAGGTTTTAATAGACTTCTGGCATAATTAATTTTTGAGAGTTCAAAAAATTGATTGTTGTTTATTCTTAATTCTCCCGTCTCCCGTCTCCTGTCTCCTGACTCCTCACTAACCACGACAATTTTTGATTTTTATAAGAGGTCTAATTATGAGTTTTGCACGCGAGGCCGGTAGAGCCATCCGTTCTACCCTAGTTCTCTGGGTGATCACTGCGCTGATCTATCCTTTTGCGATGATCGCCGTCGGTCAAATTCTTTTTCCCTGGCAAGCGAACGGGAGTTTGATCACCAATAATCAAGGTCAAGTGGTGGGTTCGGCTCTAATTGGGCAACCTTTCACCAGCGATCGCTATTTCAATAGTCGCCTGAGTACCACCGCCTACAGTACGGCCGATCCGAAAAACGATCCTAACAAGATCCTGCAAACCGGGATTTCGGGGGCGAGTAACCTAGCTCCTAGTAACCCCGCATTGATCGAACGGATTAAAGGAAAACCCGATCCCGATCCGCAAAAAGCACTCGAGGGGGAGATTCCCCGATTAGAGAAAGCGGCAATTAAACCCACCGCAGATCTGGTGTACACCTCCGGTTCCGGTCTCGATCCCCATATCACCCCGGAGGCAGCTAGAGCGCAGATCGATCGGGTGGCGCGCTCGCGCGGATTACCGCCCAATCAAGTGGAGATCCTCGTTACCAAAAACACCGACGCTCGCTTTCTCGGCATCTTCGGCGAACCGGGGGTTAACGTGCTGAAACTGAATCTGGCTCTAGACGCGATCGCAAGCATCGATGATCGCTATCTCTAAAACCAATTATCGCTAATCCTGCCAAAGAAAGGAAATAGCGATCGCCAATGCCACAGATAATGGGGGGGCAAGATGTTTAAGTTTCTGTTTGAGACTTTGGGGATAAATATCCTCTCCCCGTCCGATAATCCATAGTCCTTCGTTGAGCCATTTTTCTAGGGTTAATCCTAGCAAAAAACCCGATTGAGTAGGGAAAAAAGACGCCCAGAATCCAGTGCGCGCGATCGTGATATCTGGTAATTTTTCCTGTAAACTGCGATCAAGCAGGTCTGCGGGAGTTAATTGCTGTTGCCGTAGCCAACTAGCAATACTATTATACTCGCTCAAGGTGAAGGGCGAGGGTTCTGTAGGGCGATTTTGTCCAAAATTGGCACAAAGCAAAAGAATTGCTTGAGTATCGGCGGCTAACATCCAAGAATCTCCCCACGAATTCATCTACTTTTGATCGCTTGATTACCCACGAGGAAAATTTCGACGCGGTATTAGCGATCGCCAAAGTAACCACTTCTATTCAGATTCTACCAGTTTATTTTCCCTTGATCGCCGGTTACGATTAGCAATTCTAGAAAAGAAAAGTTTTTGATGCGTTACGGCAATATTAACATCTTGATTGTTTCTCTAAAAACAAGGGATTGCCTAACGCAATCTCCTTGATATTTTCTGAAATTTTATTCCTCCCCGGAGAATTCCAATAACTCTGCCAGTGAATTATCTTCACTTTCTATCTCGTCAATTGTATTATCAGTTAAGCCCAACTCTTTCTTGGCGAACACGCGCCTTGCACGACGATCAAGAATTTTGATAATATTGGTTCTATCTTGTTTAATTGCATCAATGTCTTCTTTTTGTATCAACACCATATAGTATCTCGATACTTCCATCATTCGATAAGCATACTGAAAAGCGTCTCTAGTAAATTCACCAGTAGTCACAATCATAACTACGTCAGACCCTGTTACGAAGGTCATACCAACTTCTTTGGCTAATACTTCTACATCTACTCGCTTTGTATTTTTACACTGAATTTGCCAACGATGATAAACAAAGCGGTCTGATGCTGCCAGAACATCTACTTCACCCTGTCCAGTTTCATAGTCTCTTTTCCGCCATTTTGTGAATCTAAGACTGGTTAGACGAATCATCCAAATCGCCAGCAGTTCAAGAGCTTTACCTTTAATATGTTTATCGGGATTATCTAGGTCATTAACAACATCTTCAAAACTTCGATTTAGCTCGGTTTGGGAGATTTCTGTAATATCGGATATAGATTGTAATAATCTAGATAACAGTTCTAGCTGTGATTTCTCGGTAAGCTTGACAAGATTAGGTTTCGCTCCTCGTCCGCTGGTCGTTTTCTCAGTTGCAATTAAGCCGACTTTTACTAAAGGTTGAATAATATCCTGAACAAAAGATTTCGAGGGGAATCGTATTTTATAAACACTGGTGGCGTATCTGGTAATTTTATTCCACTCGGTTAGCTCAGTAATCGCCATCTGAAGCATAGCCAGTAAAAAATATTTTTGTTCGGAACTAAGAGTATAAAGCTCGTCAATATAGTCTTGATCGAGTTCCAATAGATCATAGACTCGATCCCAGTTAATCTCATAACTTTTCTCCAGGACTTTAGCTTCTTGTAACCATTGTCTCATGGTACTAACATAAGTACAATTGGTCGAGAGTGAATACCCCATTTCTTGAAGTTCGTAAGCGATGATTTCTAGCTGGGGTTTATCTCCCCTACTATTAATCGCTTCTATGGCTTTTATTAGGGACATTCCAGTTAGGTTAACAAGAATATGGCGAGCAAAAATTGTGAAAACTGTCTCACTATCTTGTTGATTGTCTAATATTTCATTAGCGATATCCGTGAGTCGATACTGCCAATCATCACCATCAATTGATTCAACCAACTTATAAGCACGAAGGGAAAGAAATGTATTCATGGCAAGTTTGCCACGATTCTCTCCTTTCTGTAGATCGTTTTGGCTGGAATGGTCAGCATAATAACGTTTAGCAATCTCATCCTGAAGCACTCGACGATCGGGAAGACAATCAGAACAAAGTTGTACTAATTCAGATGCTTGAAATTGCTTAGGAGAAAACTGGTCGCCGTAGGTAAATCTGATGATTTTTTTGTCTGTCATACTATTATCGCTGGCAGGAAACAAATCTAACTGAACAAAAGGTTTTTGAGTATCCATTGTCAAGCTTTTGTCAGGATAATCCTTAGCCAGTTCTAAGGCTCGTGCTTTAAGAGTTTTTCTATCCTTTATAGGAGCTACGACCAAAGGAGCATCTTGTTCAAATCGAAACTGCGAAGCTATCATATAATCTTCATTTAATTCAAACGCTAACCAACGACGCTCAAGGGTTTCAGCTACTCGTCCTGTCATGTTTGAACCGGCAAAAGGATCGAGAACTAAATCACCAGGCTCAGTACAGAGACTAATAACAAATTCGGGTAAAGCTTGCGGAAATCTAGCAGGATGGGGTTTCACCCCTTCTTCCTTACATCTTCTTTGATAGTAATCATTAGATGCCGTGTTAGAAGCGGATATAACATTTACTGGCTGCCCTAAATCATTCTCTAAAATCCAGTTGAACTCTCCCAGTACTGGACTACCTATAGACGCGCCTCTTTCCTGAATAGAATCAGTAATAATATTTGGGGGAATAGCTCCTCCTCGGTCATTCTGAAATTTAGTGGAAATATCATGTCCTGACGGGCGCAGTTTTGCCTCATAGCCATTTTTAATCAGGTTTTTCATTGCCTCGCTATAAGGGCGTAAAACTCTCTTGTTATTTGCTTTCGGGTGCGGCTCCTTCGATAACCACCAAACGGTATTGACAGCATCCTTGACGCGTTCCCTCCTGACTGTCACCCATTCTGCGGGGGTAGGAAGTTTGGCTGGATTATACCAAAAAAGTTCTTGGGCGAGAAAAAAACCTAGTCCACCTTCTAATCTCGGTTTACAAAGTTCTATAACTAACTCGAAATGATACAGAGAACGCACGGGAAAACCTTTAAGCCAACTACCACCAATATCTATAACTAGGGAGCCTTTGGGCTTGAGAATACGATAAAATTCACCAGCAAATATTTTAAACCATTCAACGTAATCATCAGCGTCCACATTGCCATACTCTTTTTTTCTTACTAAGGCAAAAGGTGGGGAAGTACAAATCAAATCGACACTCTCATCCGGCAACTCCCCCATCAGTGTCAGGCTATTACCCAAATAAGCGGAACCAAGCCGAGTCTCATAATAGGGATTTCGGCTGATTTTGATTAAACCATCGTACTCAGTAACAATTGGCACTACTTTATTTTCTAGCTATTTTTCCCAACTTCTAACCCTGGTTATCGGTCAGGGGTCGATGTTTCTCGATCAAATCGATCGCCTGGGTGACACTTTCGGGGAAAATTACCACTAAACCACCCTCAGAAACCGTACTTAAAGCCTTCTCTAAAGCTTCCGTTTCATCGAGAATAACTTCCGGCCGCAAACTGGCATTTTCTTGGCTAATTCCCCTGAGAATTAAATCGGCCACTTCCCCCCGGCGGCGACCGCGAGTATCGTTATCTTCCTTAACAATAATCCGATCGAACATTTGGGCCGATAATTTCCCTAATAAAATTAAATCATCATCGCGTCGATCGCCAGGTCCGCCGACCACGCCGACTTTTTCCCCGGACCAATTGCCGACAAAACCGCCGACGGCTTCGTATCCGGCGGGATTATGGGCATAATCGATTAAAGCGTGATGGTGTCCCAAGTCAAACAGGTTCATCCTGCCGGGGGTTTGGGCCACGGAAGGTTTAAAAGTCCGCACCCCTTGGCGAATTAACTCGATATCGATACCCTGCACAAAAGTCGCTAAACAGGCGGCCAAGGCGTTAGCAATCATAAAAGGAGCCATTCCCTGCATAGTCACGGGAATATTGACCGCTTCCTCGATTCTCAGCGTCCATTCTCCCTCTAGAATCGACAGATAGCCATTCTCATAGATGGCGGCCATGCCACCGCGACGGATATGGTCGTGAATAATCGGGTTATCGGGACTCATGGAAAAATAAGCGACTCTTCCCTTGACTTTTTCGGCCATACTAGCGGTCAAGGGGTCATCGGCATTTAAAACCGCGTAACCCTCGGCGCTAACCACCTCGGCCACAACGCTTTTTACCTTCGCCATTTGTTCGATGGTGTCGATATCGCCGATACCCAAATGGTCGGCGGCCACATTTAACACCACTCCCACATCGCACTGATTAAAGGCTAAACCCGATCGCAGGATACCACCCCGGGCCGTTTCTAACACGGCAATCTCCACTGTGGGATCTTTCAAAATCATACTGGCACTGTAGGGACCGGTGTTATCGCCCTTTTCTACGAGATAATCATCGATATATACGCCGTCCGTCGTGGTAAATCCGACTACTTTCCCCGTTTGTCGGCAAATATGAGAAATTAAGCGGCTAGTGGTGGTTTTGCCGTTAGTTCCCGTAATTGCCAGAATTGGCACGCGACTGGGAGTCCCGGGGGGGAATAACATATCGATAACTGGGGCGGCGATATTGCGGGGTAAACCGCGACTAGGGGCGACGTGCATCCGAAAACCGGGGGCGGCGTTGACTTCTACGATCACCCCGTCCACTTCTTTCAGGGGTTTGCGGATATCATCTGTCACCACATCGATACCGGCAATGTCCAAACCGATTAATTTTGCCACTCTTTGGGCGATCCAGACGTTTTCGGGGTGAATTTCGTCGGTACGATCCACAGCGATGCCGCCGGTGCTTAAATTAGCGGTAGCCCGCAGATAGGCGATCGCACCTTGGGGTAAAATGCTGGTTAATTCATAGCCCTGTTTTCCTAGCACATTAAGGGCGGTTTTGTCAATAGTTATTTTAGTTAAAACGTTGGCGTGACCCTCGCCCCGGTTGGGATCTTGATTAGTAATTTCGATTAATTCTTCTACAGTTGAGCGCCCATCACCGACGACGTGAGCGGGAATCCGTTCGGCCACGGCGGCGACTTTGCCGTTTATGACTAAAATTCGGTGATCACTGCCTTTATAATACCTTTCTACGATCACGCTGCGGGTTTTCGAGGCGGCACTGGCCAGATCATAGGCTTCCTCTGCTTCCTGTTGATTTTTGATGTCGATGCTGATACCCCGGCCGTGGTTGCCATCGAGGGGTTTAATCACGATGGGAAACCCTCCCACTTCCTCGATTGCCGCTGACAACTCATCCAAGTATTGAATCACCGTACCCCGGGGGACTGGAATCCCACCATCCTTGAGGATAGTTTTTGTGCCTTCCTTGTCACAGGCCAACTCAACGGCTAAAATCCCCGAAAAACTGCTTAAAGTGGCTTGAATGCGCTTTTGGTGAACGCCATAGCCCAATTGCACCATGGCACGAGCGCTCAGGAGTAACCAGGGGATATTTCTAGCTTGTGCTTCTTTGACGATAGTTTCGGTACTCGGACCGAGGGAGGCATTATTGCATAAATCGCGTAAATCTGCTAAATCTTGGGCCAATTCTTCCTGAGGATAGGTTCCCGTATCGACAATCGATTGACACAACCGCACGGCAGCCCGACCCGCATAACGTCCCGCTTGCTCCTCAACGTATTCAAACACGACGTTATAGACTCCTGGGGTGGAGGTGGCTCTAGTGCGACCAAACCCGACGGGAGTTCCCGCCAATTCCTGCAATTCCAGGGCGATATGTTCGATAATATGGCCCATATAAGTACCAGTGCGGACTCGTTCAAAGAAACCGCCGCGATAACCGGGGGAGCAGTAATGTTCGACTAAACTGGGCAGAACGTCGATTAATCCCTCGTAAAAGCCGGGGATTTCATTCGATGGCTTCTCTGCGAGATCTTCGAGATCCAGACGCATAACAATGAGCTTGTCGCGACGAATACTCCAGTAGTTGGGACCGCGCAGGGTTTGGGTTCTGAGAATTTTCATTGAAAAACTGGGTCTGAAACCCCGCCCTTTAGCGATAGCGGAGGGCGGCTTTATATGAGTTAGTGAGAAACAATTAAACCGTTAGAACGACGAATTAACTGAATCTTGCTAACAGTTATCTGTCCCAATCGTTTCCAATTGGCATCGCTTACAGATAGCTGTTTTTCGGTATCTCCACTAACATAACCAATTCCTTTAGGAGAAGAAACTAAATCTCCTTTACGGAACCCATGTCTTGTGGTAGAGCCACCATATTTACGTCGTTTACCACCTTTAGAAAAAACCATCAGGTGAAGTTGACGACGACTAATAGGAGGACGTTTGATGACAGCAAAGGAAGCGTTTGTTACTTTAACAGAACCCTTCCAATCGTATCCATGACTATTAGAAGCATGAAATGGCCAATAATCTAAAAACTGAAAACAGGCAAGAGCAATTCCATCGTTAGCATGACTTTCTGGTGATTGTTCTGCTTTATTTTTGGACTTTTCTAGTCGCAAATGTTTTCTAAGATTAGAGGTTTGCCAACCAAAGCGAGTATGGACTGTTGCCAATTGAGATAGTTGCTCAATAGCCCATTTCTGTCCGACCATAACCGACGAGAAACCTTTTCCAGACTTAGCTCCTTTTCTACCAGAAGTTAGATCAATATCGGCTTTGATGTACTCAAAGTAAATATCGGTAATTGGATAGATTTTGGTTAGTTCGGAAACGACTCGAAGTTCAAGTTGACGATTAGCTCTGATTGAGGGAGCTAATTTTCCTGTTCTTCTATTTGAGAATCGTTTTTGTCGATGCGCTCTTAGATTAAAAGAAAGTTGGCGGTTAATCCGTCTTTTTCTACGTCCTCTTCGCATTAACCGTCTATTGTCCATGCGCTCTTTTACTCGTTTAAAAGGAAGTTCTAAGTGAGCCTTCCAAAGAGTAAAAAGAGAGGATTGAACGCCAATTCCAGAGAATAATTTACCCGGGTCAATACCAATAGCAATCGGTTGGGTTTTACTATCGGAAGGTTCATCGGTTAGCTGGACATAGAAAATATCTAAGTCGTTGAATTTACCGATAGCTTTTCCTTCCTTAATCCACCGTCTGGCCCGACTAGGTTTGGTGGGCATTAACGGTTTTCCGTCTTTTGAGATAACAGGAACTCTTGCCATGGAGATAATCCTTAAGAGTGAAGTTAATGTCCCTTACCGCAACACAATCAAGATGTCTTGTCTAACAACGCTTTACCAATAAAGCTGAGAGGGAATCCGAACTAGGGAAGCATTCGGAAGTCTGTGCCAGATTGTGTCTCGGTGCGGTAGTCTCTACTTGCGTCGCCTAAATTGGTTTAGGCAAGCTCCGTCCCTTTTAGGGCGGGGTTAGTGACGATATAGCTGATGTTCGCTGTTGAGAAGCACAAAGAAGCCGTTGTTTATTGTCCGGGTTTCCGAGATCGGTAAACTGTTCACGATGAACAGTTTTTCAGGAGTTTTTTTACCCCAATTTAGCGATCACTTGCTGTTTTTTGAGATGATAGCCATCACCGTAGGAAAGAATATGTACCCGCAGATTATGCAGACTCAGGGGTTCGTTAGCGGTGACCTGATGGTGGTTGGTGTGGGACATTGCCCTGGCATCAATTACCGTCACTGTACCGCAGCCGATTACCGTCATCGTGCCATCCCGTTCAAACATAGCGCAGGTATCTTCATCGATGCCAATTCCTAAACGTTCGGGATAACCGGAGATAGCGCTCATTAACCGAGCCATGCGGTTGCGATTGTGGAAGTGTTGATCGACAATGACTTCAGGAATCAGACCTAATCCCATGGCCATATCCACTAGGGCCCGATTTGGTGCTTCCCCGCTGCTGCCCCCAGCAATCATGTGATGACCCATAACGGCAGCCCCGGCGCTAGTTCCAGCCAGGGTCAGTTCTCCCCGTTGCACTCTTTGTCTGATTCTTTCCATCAGGGGAGTATCGGAGAGCAACCCGCATAAACGCAGCTGGTCGCCTCCGGTCATAAATACACCTGTACATTCTTCGATGTAGGCCTGGAATTGGGGGTCTTCTCCCTGTACGCGATCACGAATATCGATAACTTTGACGTATTTTGCCCCCATTTCCTCGAAAATCTTCTGATAGCGATCGCCGATTAAAACCGGTTCTCTAGAAGCGGAGGGAACAATAGCGATCACTGCTTCGCTACCCCCGGCGCGATTCCAAAAGGTGTGCAGTATCTCTTTACCGTGGACTTTATCCTCGGCACCTCCAATGACTAAAATCGCCGTTTTGAGAGATATGGGGGCAGGATTTTCGTGGTGTTGGGTTTCTAGCTCGATGATCATGTCACTGAACGAATAGACATTTTTAGGGATGGAAGGTTTTTCGGGAAGATGGACAAGTATTTTAATGTTATTTTCCCTGAACGGTTGACGGAAAAAAATGCGGTTTAGGAATATTTTTCGGGACATCAAGCAATAGTAGAGGCGATTTTAGCAATTTTCTTCGATCCACTGGCAATGACGGACTTTTAGTTAACTTTAAGTCTAGGCTAGACTTCGATCACTCAAGCTAGAGCCAGAAAAACCCCTAGACAGTACAGCATAGTCTATCATGTTATCGAGATAGACTAGCGCCAAATTAGCAAGATTTTAACCGATCGAGCCGTGACAAAATGATACATTAAACACTATTCCAGTCTAGGCCTTAATTTTCCCCGTGCAGTTTGACATTATTACTCTCTTTCCCGATTTTTTTACTTCACCGCTGCAGTCGGGGTTGTTGGCAAAAGCTCTCGAACGCGACATCGCTAGGGTAAATTTGGTCAATCTCCGGGATTTTGCCCACGATAAACACCGTCGCGTCGATGATGAACCCTACGGTGGTGGTGTGGGAATGTTATTAAAACCAGAGCCAATTTTTGAGGCGATCGAGTCTTTAGAAATTTTACCACCCCGGGAGATCCTGCTGATGACTCCCCAGGGGGAACCTCTCAATCAAGCTTTACTGAAAACTTGGTCCAGTAGTTATCAGCAGTTAATTCTCATCTGTGGGCATTATGAAGGAGTAGATGAGCGGGTTTGTGAGCATTTGGTGACTAGAGAGGTATCTTTAGGGGATTTTGTCCTAACTTGTGGGGAAATTCCTGCTTTAGCGATTATTAACGGGGTGACGCGGTTGTTACCCGGGACGGTAGGTAAGGCGGAATCGTTGAAATTGGAGAGTTTTGAGGCAGGTTTATTGGATTATCCCCAATATACCCGGCCGCCGGTCTTTCGCGGTTGGCAAGTGCCGCCGGTTTTGCGATCGGGTAATCATCAGGATATCGCTGATTGGCGCTATCAACAACAACTCGATCGCACTAAGGAACGTCGTCCAGATCTCTGGCAAAAATGGCTAGAGGAACGGGATTAATCCCCAAAAATGCTCGCGTGGGGAGAAGGGAGCAGGGAGCAGGGGAGATTTCCTGAAAACCCTTGACAAATGACGAGACTTGCTTTAAACTTTATGTATAATGGGAATCCGTGCGCACATATATATAGGGTTTTTGGGCAAAGATAAGAGAGAAAAAAATAGCCTGAAAAATCGGGTTGGGTAGGAAGAGGATAAAGGTATGAAGACGGAAAATTTCTCTCCCCGACAAGCATTAAACAAAGCATTTCTGAGTAGGGATAATTCATGAATTATCCCTACGGAATTATCCCTACGGAATTATCCTTACGGAATTATCCCTACGATCTGAATTGTTGTTACGGTGATTATAAATCCTTTCTACCGAAGTTTTGCCAAAACTGAAGTTCCTCCTGACTAGGTTTGACTTGCTGATTTTCAATATCTTGATGCCATTTTAAAGGATTATTAACAATATATTCTCTAATTTTCGTTAAGGAAACCTCATCACGGATAATATGTTCATAATAATTCTTTTGCCAAACCGATTGACCTTGATTACCCCGCAATTGATTAATCAGTTTAGCACTATTCATTTTAAAATAACCAATCACTTTGGGTAACAACATTTTTCTCCTTTCCTTCAGTAGAGATAATTCATGAATTATCTCTACTGGGTTATCAATAAATATTATTCCATGAATATGATTAGGCATAATCACAAATTCATCCAAAATAACCTCTTCATAACGAGTATCTAAACTATGCCAAATATCCTTAACAACTTGACCAAATTGATTAATATTCATAACATTATCTTGTATGTCACCTAATGAATTTTCACTATTTTTAATACAAATTGTTACGAAATATCCACCCGATTGAGAATAATCATAGTGAGATAATCTTAAGGAACGACGATGGGTTTTATCAGAAAAGTTATTCATTTATTCATCTCCTTGTCAGGATAATAAATAGGAATCTCATTTTAGTTTTTGGCTATTTAGTAAAATAAGATCAAGCTGAAGATAACAATAATTGTAACTGCTCGGTCTCGCGTAGCGAGCGCGTTGCGACCGCTTCCTTTAAACTTTCTACCCCTGCAAACTTACTGGCAATTTCCCTCACCTCTTGGGAAGTGGGGAGATTTTCTAAAAACCCTTGACAAATGGCGAGACTTGCTTTAGACTTTTTAGATAATGGGAATCCGTGCGCAAATATATATATAGTTTTTGAGCAAAGATAAGAGAGAAAAAAATAGACTCCAAAACCGGGTTGAGTAGGAAGAGGATATAAGGTATGAAGACAGAAAATTTCTCTCCCCGACAAGCATTAAACAAAGCATTCCTGAGTAGGGATAATTCATGAATTATCCCTACGGAATTATCCCTACGGAATTATCCCTACGGAATTATCCCTACGGAATTATCCCTACGGAATTATCCCTACGGAATTATCCCTACGGAATTATCCCTACGGAATTATCCCTACGATCTGAATTGTTGTTACGGTGATTATAAAATCGGCTCGATTTTTTTTCTAAAAACCCTTGACAAATGGCGAGACTTGCTTTAGACTTTTTAGATAATGGGAATCCGTGCGCAAATATATATATAGTTTTTGAGCGAAGATAAGAGAGAAAAAAATAGACTCCAAAACCGGGTTGAGTAGGAAGAGGATATAAGGTATGAAGACAGAAAATTTCTCTCCCCGACAAGCATTAAACAAAGCATTCCTGAGTAGGGATAATTCATGAATTATCCCTACGGAATTATCCCTACGGAATTATCCTTACGGAATTATCCCTACGGAATTATCCCTACGGAATTATCCCTACGGAATTATCCTTACGGAATTATCCTTACGGAATTATCCTTACGGAATTATCCTTACGGAATTATCCTTACGGAATTATCCCTACGGAATTATCCTTACGATCTGAATTGTTGTTACGGTGATTATAAAATCGGCTCGATTTTTTTTCTAAAAACCCTTGACAAATGACGAGACTTGCTTTAGACTTTTTAGATAATGGGAATCCGTGCGCAAATATATATAGGGTTTTTGAGCAAAGATAAGAGAGAAAAAAATAGACTCCAAAATCGGGTTGAGTAGGAAGAGGATAAAGGTATGAAGACAGAAAATTTCTCTCCCCGACAAGCATTAAACAAAGCATTCCTAAGAGTCAAACCGAGTCGTAGTCAGGTAGAGAAGTTTCAAACCCACCTAGGACAACTTTTGGGGAGTATAAACGAGACAGAATCAGAGGAGTTCCATAAAAACCTGCTTGCAGACTTTCTCAAACACAGCTACTATAGTCCCCAACATTTCATCAACACCAAGGGAAGGAATGATTTAGTCATCCATAATGGGAAAGAATCGCGGGATTCCGTGGGGGTAATACTGGAAGTCAAGAAACCCAGCAATAAAAGCGAGATGCTGCGGAGAGACAAACTCAACTGTAAAGCATTACAGGAATTACTCCTCTACTTCCTACGGGAAAGGATAACCGAGAAAAACCTAGAGATAAAACACCTGATTGCTACCAATATATATGAGTGGTTTATCTTCGATGGGAATATCTTCGAGAGACTATTCGCACAAAATCAGGAACTTGTCAGACAGTTTAATGACTTTGAGACGGGGAGACTAACGGGAAAAACCACCGACTTCTTCTACAAACAGATAGGAGAACCCTTCCTTAACTCCATACTCGATTCCCTGACATACACCCATTTTGACTTGCGGGAATACTCCCAAACCATCCGGGAAGACGAACATAACCTCATCAGTCTCTATAAAATCTTTTCTCCCGAACACCTCTTAAAACTCCCCTTTGCGAACGATAGCAACAGTCTCGACAAAAACTTTTATAGTGAACTGCTGCATATCATCGGATTGACAGAGATAAAAGAGGGAGGAAAAAAACTCATCCAACGTCTGCAACCGGCAGCGCGACAACCCGGTTCGCTGCTAGAGAACGCTATCAGTCAAGTGGAGAGTTTAGATAAAATCTCTCGTTTACCCAATCCCGAAGAATTTGGGGAGACGGAAGAGGAGAGACTATTGAATATCGGTTTAGAGTTGGGGATAACCTGGATAAATAGAATCCTCTTCCTCAAACTATTAGAAGCGCAGATAATTAGGTATCATCGGGGGGATAAATCCCTAGGGTTTCTCAATTTAGGCAAAATTGCCGACTATGACGACTTAAATCGCTTATTTTTCAGCGTCTTAGCAAAAAAACAGTCAGAAAGAAGCAAAGACATCCAGAATACCTATACTCAGGTTCCCTATCTCAACAGTTCCCTATTTGAACCGACGGAATTAGAACAGTCAACCATAGTCATCAGTAACCTGCGTTCGGAGAATATAGAGATTTTTGCAGGAACAGTCTTAAAGGATAGTCAGGGGAAAAAGCGAACAGGAGAAATCAACGCTTTAGCATACCTATTCGAGTTTCTCAATGCCTACGATTTTAGCAGCGAAGGTGGGGAAGCGATACAGGAGGATAATAAGACTCTTATCAATGCGTCAGTGTTGGGATTAATCTTCGAGAAAATCAACGGATATAAGGATGGTTCCTTTTTCACCCCCGGTTTCATCACTATGTATATGTGTCGGGAAACGATTCGACGCGCAGTAATAGAGAAATTTAACCAGAGTCAGGGATGGGATTGTCAGACTATCGAGGATGTGTATAACCGCATCAAAGATAAAACGGCAGCCAATGCTATTATCAATAGTCTCAAAATTTGTGATCCTGCGGTGGGTTCGGGACATTTTCTTGTTTCTGCTTTGAACGAGATAATCGCGATTAAGAGTGAGTTACAGATTTTAGTGGATAAAGAGGGTAAAACTCTCAGGGATTATCGGGTTGAGGTGGTGAACGATGAGTTAATCGTCACCGATGATGACGGTAATCTGTTTGAATATAATCCCCGCAACCGAGAAAGTCAGCGAGTACAGGAGACTTTATTTCAGGAAAAACAGCGTCTGATTGAGGGGTGTCTCTTTGGAGTTGATATCAATCCCAACTCGGTGAAAATCTGTCGGTTGCGTTTATGGATTGAGTTACTCAAGAATGCTTACTACAAAGCAGATAATGAGTTAGAGACGTTACCGAATATCGATATTAATATCAAGGTTGGCAATTCTCTGATTAGTCGCTTTGGGTTATCCAATGATTTACAAGTCTTTTCCCGCAAAAATCGTTTAAGTATCGAGAGTTATAAGGATGCGGTGAGAGTCTATCGCAATGCGGAGGATAAATCGCAAAAGCGTGAGATGGAGAGATTGATAAGTGAGATTAAGAGTAGTTTTCGTCAGACTTTACAGTTAGATAATCCTCTGAAAAAGCGCTTGCGGGGTTTGGAAACGGATTTATATAGTCTAGAGAATCAAATTTTATTATTTGAGGAGTCACCCAAGGAAAAGAAAGCGCGGGAAAGGAAGATTAGTCAGTTAAGGAATGAGATTGATAAGTTACGTCCGCAACTGGAGGAGATTGAAAGCGGTAAGATTTATCATAATGCTTTTGAATGGCGCTTCGAGTTCCCCGAAGTTCTAGATGATAAGGGGAATTTTATCGGTTTTGATGTGGTAATTGGCAATCCTCCTTATATCCGACAGGAGGAACTCAAAAATATTAAACCTATCTTGCAGAAAATTTATCAATCCTATACCGGGATTGCCGATTTATTTGTCTATTTCTATGAGAGGGGTTTACAAATACTCAAAACTAAAGGTTATTTAACTTATATCTCCTCAAATAAATATTTTCGTTCGGGATACGGGGAAAAATTAAGACAACTTCTCAGCAATTCGACCAAAATTTTTAATTTAATTGACTTTGGTGATTTTCCTGTCTTTGAAGAAGCTACCGCTTATCCCAGTATTATCGCTTTAAGTAAAGATAAATGTGATGGCAATCAGTTTAAAGCTTTAGCTTGGGATAAACACAAAGAGCAAAATATCACCCAGTTTGCCACAATTCTAGAACAAGATTATCTAACCATCACTCAAGCTAATTTATCTGCTGATGGTTGGAAATTAGAATCTTCACAAACTTTAGATTTATTGGCTAAATTGCAAAAAGTCGGTACTCCTTTGGGAGAATATGTAAAAGGTAGATTTTATCGAGGAATAACCACAGGTTTAAATGAAGCTTTTGTGATTGATAAAATCACCCGCGATAGATTAATTAGTGAACATCCCTCCTCCGAGGAAGTTATTAAACCTTTTCTCCGAGGACGAGATGTAAAAAGATGGTGCGTAGAATATAAAGATTTATGGATAATCTTTACCAGAAGGGGAATTGATATTAAAAAATACCCTGCAATTGAACAGTATTTGAGTCAATACAAACAAAAATTGACTCCAGGTATAGGAAGAAAAGTAGGGAGTTATAAATGGTATGAAATCCAAGATAATATCGCTTACTGGCAAGAATTTGAACAACCTAAAATTATTATTCCTGCTATCGTCAATAATGTTGAATATACCCTAGATTTATGTGGATATTATAGCAATGATAAAACTTCAATCTGTATAACTGATAATGCTTATTGTCTGTTAGCTATTTTAAATTCTTCAATAATGTGGTGGTTTATTCAACAGATAGCATCATCTAAACAGGGGGGTTTTTTTGAATTTAAACCGATGTATGTTTCTCAGATTCCAGTTGTTGACATTGATAATCCTAAAAAACAAGCGATCGAATATCTAGTTAAACAATGTTTAGAAGCTAAGGGAAAAGAAGTCAAGGAGTTAGAAACAAAAATTAACCAAATAGTGTATGAATTGTATGGATTAAGCGAGGAAGAAATCAGGATAATAGAGGGGGGAATAAAATAAATATAAATGTAGTAACGCACCCAAAAGCATCCCAAAGGACTGACAAAAATTTGATCCCCCTAAATCCCCCTTAAAAAGGGGGACTTAAATTTGATACATTAGTTCTCATGATAAATTCTGTTTTTAATAGTATGATAAACTCCCAATCGAACTTTAAAACCCATCTCCCCACTTCCCCATACCTATTACCTAGAATTATTAGTATTCTATAATACCAATGCTTAGGAAACTATAAAGAAAATCCCAAGATTGAGCGAGTACCTTGGCGAAAAAAGCTATAATAGAATAAAATGCCTAATTTTTTCAACAAAATTGTTATGATAGTTACCAATAGACAAGAGCTAGAAGAACTGATACAACAGGTAAAAAAAGCTCAACAACAATTTGCCAACTATAACCAAGAACAAGTAGATCTTATCTTCAAAAAAGCCGCATTAGCAGCCAACAACGCGCGCATTCCTTTGGCTAAAATGGCAGTACAAGAGACAGGGATGGGAGTAATAGAAGATAAAGTGATTAAAAACCATTTTGCCTCAGAAATCATCTACAACAAATATAAACACAGCAAAACCTGCGGAATTATCGAAGAAGATAAATCCTTTGGATTGCAAAAAATCGCCGAACCCGTGGGCATTTTAGCGGGGATCGTACCCACTACAAATCCCACCTCCACAGCCATTTTTAAAGCCCTAATTGCCCTGAAAACCCGCAACGGCATCATTTTTTCCCCCCATCCGCGAGCCAAAGACTGCACGATCGCGGCGGCCAAAATAGTCTTAGAAGCGGCCGTCAAAGCGGGCGCACCAGCCGGTATTATTGGTTGGATCGATCAGCCATCGGTGGAACTTTCCCAAGCATTAATGCAACATCCCAGCATTAATTTAATCCTTGCTACCGGCGGTCCGGGTATGGTAAAAGCGGCCTATTCTTCCGGAAGACCTTCCCTAGGAGTCGGTGCCGGCAATACCCCCGCTTTAGTGGACGAAACCGCTCACATAAAAATGGCCGTTTCCTCGATTATTCTCAGTAAAACCTTCGATAACGGCATGATTTGCGCCTCGGAACAATCGGTAATCGTTGTCGATAGCATCTATGAAGAAGTTCGACAGGAATTTATTGATCGCGGGGCCTATCTTCTTTCCCCCGAAGAAAGGGAAAAAGTCGTCGGGATTCTCCTCAAAGATGGTCATATCAACCCCGATATCGTCGGACAACCGGTAGAAAAATTAGCCACCATGGCCGGAATTTCCGTTCCCGAAGATACCCGCTTACTAATCGGAGAAGTGGAAAATATTGGCTTAGAGGAACCATTTTCCTACGAAAAACTCTCGCCAATTTTAGCCATGTACCGGGCGAAAGACTTTGAAGATGGGGTCAAAAAAGCCGAAAAACTGGTCTTATTTGCCGGTCGAGGTCATACGGCCGTGCTTTATACCGCACCCTCCAATCGGGAACATATTAAGCACTTTCAAGACAACGTACAAACAGCCCGGGTATTAATTAATACCCCTTCCTCCCAGGGTGCGATTGGTGATATCTATAACTTCCGTCTCGATCCTAGTTTAACCCTCGGTTGTGGCACTTGGGGCGGTAATTCCATCAGCGAAAACGTCGAACCTACCCACCTATTAAATATTAAAACCGTAGCCGAGCGCCGGGAAAATATGCTTTGGTTCCGAGTACCACCAAAAGTATATTTTAAATACGGAGCATTACCCGTCGCTATTCGGGAATTAGCCGGCAAAAAACGGGCCTTTATTGTCACCGATAAACCTCTTTTTGACCTAGGAGTTACCGCAGCTTTAGAGGAGGTTTTAGAAGAAATCGGCATCACGATTAATATCTTTTATGATGTGGAACCCGATCCTTCCCTAGAAACCGTCGAACGGGGGTTAAATGTCATTAATACCTTCAATCCCGATGTAATTATCGCTATCGGTGGTGGTTCCCCCATGGATGCCGCTAAAATCATGTGGCTACTCTACGAGCATCCAGAGATAGAATTCGAGAGCTTGGCCATGCGTTTTATGGATATCCGCAAACGAGTCTATGAATTGCCCCCTTTAGGCGAAAAAGCTCTCATGGTGTGTATTCCCACCACTTCGGGAACAGGATCAGAAGTGACTCCCTTCGCCGTCGTGACCGATCGCCGTAATAATATTAAGTATCCTTTGGCAGATTATGCCCTAACTCCCAGCATGGCCATCGTCGATCCAGAATTAGTGCTGAATATGCCGAAAAAATTGACAGCCTACGGCGGAATTGACGCTTTAACTCACGCTCTTGAGGCCTACGTCTCGGTTTTAGCCTCAGAGTACACCAATGCTCTTGCTCAAGATGCCATCCGACTGCTGTTTAAATACTTGCCCAGTTCCTATCATAACGGAGCTAAAGACCCGAAAGCGCGGGAAAAAGTCCATTACGCGGCGACAATGGCAGGAATGGCCTTCGCTAATGGCTTTTTAGGCATCTGTCACTCCATGGCCCACCAATTGGGGGCAATTTTCCACATTCCCCACGGTCTAGCCAATGCCTTGATGATTTCCCACGTCATCCTCTATAATGCCACCGATGCCCCCTTTAAACAGGCGACTTTCTCTCAGTACAAATATCCTAACGTGAAGTGGCGCTATGCCAGGATCGCTCATTCCTTGGGATTGGGAGGAGAAAGCGAGACCGAAAGTGTGGAAAGATTGGTATTAGCGATCGAATGTTTAAAACGGGAAATCGGTATTCCGGCCAGTATTAAAGAGGTAATTCCCGAAAGTGAAGCCGAATTTATGGCCAAATTAGACCATTTAGCTGAACAAGCCTTCGATGATCAGTGTACCGGAGCCAATCCCCGTTATCCCCTGATTGAGGACTTAAAAACCCTGTTAATCCAAGCTTATCACGGCAATTTGCCCCTAGAGGTGGCGGTAAATGGTCACGGTGATGTCAGTCTTGCCGATTTGAAGTTAGAGCCGCAACCGTTGAGCTTGTAGGGATAGATTTTGCCTTTGATCCCCCCTACTCCCTGTAGGGTTGATTCATGAATCAACCCTACACCCCACACCCCACACCCCACACCCCACACCCCACACCCTACACCCCACACCCCACACCCCACACCCTACCCCCCTTAATAAGGGGATATCCCCCCTACCCCCCTTAATAAGGGGGGCTAACCACAGAAACCAAAAACCTACCTACTTAGGGTTTGCTGAATAAATGTGAAATGTAGGCAAAGTAAGGGTTTTGGGGCTTTTCTCGCGAAACAGGTGCAAGATTTTGAGAGAATCGTCGTTCAAAACCTTGCATCTTCATCGGCCCGCGTCCTGTAGGGGCGAAGCATTCGGGCAATAACCTATCGGTGAAACCGTAGATTTTCTATCCGAATGCTTCGCCCGTACTTTTTCAGCAGACCCTACTTAGCCACTACTTAAAAATTATCTTTTTTGCCCCGCAGCCGTGCAAACACTTGTATTGGTTCGCTGCTATCCATGGTCATGGCCAAAGCGGGACTATCCCAACGCAAAAAAGGATTAGTCAGCTTTTCCGTCCCCAAAATTGCCGGAATCGTGGGAATATCTTCAGCGCGATTTTTCTCCACTTCCCGATAACGCTGTTGCAGAGCAGCATTATTAGGGTCAACTGTCAAGGCAAACTTTAAATTATTTAACGTATATTCGTGAGCGCACCAAACCCTAGTCTGGTCGGGCAGCGATCGCAATTTAGTTAAAGAAGCCACCATTTGGCCCGGTGTTCCCTCAAATAAACGACCACACCCCCCCGAAAACAGGGTATCACCACAGAATAACTCACCGTAATCTCCGGGGTTAACCGGGGGAAAATAATAGGCAATATGAGCGCGAGTGTGGCCGGGGACAAAGAAAACCTCGGCCCAGCGACCGGCAAATTCCACCCGATCCCCCTCCTCTAAAAACAGCTGCTGGCCCGGAATGCGACCGCGATCCTCCTTTCCCCCATAAACACAAAGATGGGGATAACGATTAATTAAAGCCTGATTAGCCCCCACATGGTCGCCGTGGTGATGAGTATTAAAAATAGCGACTAAATCCACCTGTAAAGCCTCTAATCGCCTGAAAACGGGTTCAGGTTCCGCCGGATCCACCACGGCCGCGATTTTTTGCGCTCGATCGTAGAGGAGGAAAATATAATTATCGGAAAGGGCGTTAAGACGTTCGATCTCCATGGTAGAATTTTGGGCTAAGGTTTAACTCGATCATACCTATAGCAGCATCTTTGAGAAATCAGGCTAGAAACCTCAACCACTGGGACAAAATCTTAAATATGGCCGATGTAGAATAATAACTATAATAAAAGTGTCATAAAAAAGCAGTGAATTTATAGTAGTTATGACGATCAAATTTCGGTTTCATCCAGAGAAAGCAGTTGAAGCCGCTGCTATACTCTTAAAGCTGCACGGCAAACCGATGAAGTATTTAGGGTTGCTGAAAATGCTCTATATAGCTGACCGTCTTGCTTTAAAAACCATGGATCAACCAATTACTGGGGATAGATATGTATCAATGGATTATGGACCGGTTCTCAGTGGTGTTTATGATTTGATTAAAGGACAGCCCGTGGACTCTGCTTTACCCCTGTGGTCGAAATATATTTCTCCCCGGGATTCTAATTATGTTGACCTGCTGCAATATCCCGGCAATGAAGAACTCTGTGAAGAAGAAGAAATGATTCTTAAACAGGTTTACAAGACTTTTGGCCATCTCGATCCCTTTCATGTAGCCGAATGGACTCACGATTTACCAGAATGGAAGGATCCCCATGGTTCGGCTATTCCAATTTTAGTGGAGGATGTTTTGCGATCTATGGGTAAAACGGAGGAGGAAATCGAAGATATTAGCCAAGAAGCCCAGCGAGAAGCCTATTTAGATGGAGCTTTACATGGCTAGTCTGGTAGTCAAGCTGGGGGATGCCTTTTTAATTGATACACCCCCTAATAAGCAACATCTCTATATTGCGATCGCAAAGACTTCTGAAAATAGATATTTATTTGTCAATGTTACAACTCGAAGAAGCAGTTCGGAAGCTACTTGTGTGCTTTTGCCCGGCCTTGGTGTCCCGAATTTTATCGTCTGTGAATCCGTGATTGCCTATCAATTTGCCCGGGAGATGGATGCCACGGAATTAGCCAGTTTAATCACTGCGGGTAGTCCGATTCCAAAAGGCTCCTGTTCAGCCACAATTCTCGCACAGATTCAGCAAGGTGGTCTAGTTTCTCCACGACTGAAAAACAAGTACAAAATTGCTCTTAGAGCTTTCTTAGATACATAGCTTCAGCCGTTTTCTGGTTAGCAACTTTTTGTCCCCTAACTCCCCGCAGGACAGGAATCGGCGAAAATTACGCAGGGAATCCCCACATGACTAACGGGAACAATATAGGTTTCTGTGGGGGGAAATAAAGCGACAACGTGGGGAACGGGACGGGGAGTATAATGCACTTGCGACTGGCCTTGATAAGCGAGGGAGGTGCTTGCTCCTGAATCCAACATCACCGCGTCCCGAAAGCCTGCCTGTACTAATAATTCTCCCAAAGCCATGGAATCGATCGGCTCTCTGGAAACCCCGATTACTGGCTGTCCTGCCTGATTAATCCCCCAAAAAGCCCGGTGACGCAGGGCATCAAAACCGTAAAGTGTACCAAAGGATTCTCGGGATTGTGGTTGTCCATCTTTGACTAACCAAGCGGCCGCGACAAAAGCATCCGTCACCTTGAGATCATCTCCGGCCTCCGCTGCGATTCCTTCTAGGGTATTATGACGGACAGGATCAAAAGGAAGATAACGCACCCATCGATCGGTAATGATTACTAAAGGACGACCCTCTAACTTGCCGATTTCCCCTTCATATCCCGGGATAAAGCCGCCATTTTCGCTTAAAACCGGCCCGATCATCTGATTTGAGTCCAATTCCTTGAGGGAGAAAAAACCGCCATCTACAGCCGCGATCGCTTCTGTGCCGGCGATAATTTCCTCCACTTGATAACGACTATCAGCGTGGATGGTTTTGGGAATACCGCCACTAATCAGAACAAGTGTATTAGTTGGAAATTCCACTTCCCGTTTTTGGATGGTGGTGGCAAAGTTAAAACCGCCATCCCTACGGGGTAAGGGATCACCTCCCCAAGCTTGCGGTACAACTTCTCGCGTGCGCGATTGCCCAAAGCGTCCAATAGTGAGTAAATCGGGGGATTGTCCGGCAAAATGCTCATCGAGGTCATTCATCGATAAAGCAGCCCGATAACCCGCTTTTTTGACGAATTCCTTCACTCGATCGTCCGCCTTCCCTTCCGGATAGGTGAAATAATTAATCGGAATGCCCAATTCTTTTTCTAAGATTTGTTTCGATTGCTTGACTTCTTGCTCCAAATCTGCATCGGACAATAACCTTAAATCCCGGGGATGACTGACACTATGGGAGACAATTTGTACTAGAGGATCGGCGGCCATTTCCCGGAGTTGTTGCCAAGTGACACTGGTTCTGCCAGTTTTTTGAGTCATTTTATTGATATAAATCGAGAAAACAGCAGGATAGCCGTATTTTCTCAATAAAGGATAGACATACTGGTAATGTCCCCCATAACCATCATCAAAAGTTAATAAAACTGGTTTAGCGGGAAGGGGAATACCTGTCCGCAGATGGGAAATTAACCAATCGATACTGATAGGAGTTGCCCCGATTTCCCGCAAAAATTGAAAATGTGCCTCTAATTCGCCAGGAGTAACGTCAAAGAATACCTCTTTTTCCGGTAAAATGTCGTGATACATTAAGATCGGTACTTTTGTCTCTTGAGCGCGGGGATGAATTTCTGGCCAGGGTGCTAATTCGATCGCTGTTGCCGAGTTATTTTGCCAATTATCGAGACTAATATCGTTTTTTTGGAGAGATAGGGAAAAAATCACTCGATCGGAGAGGTTTTTATAGGTTTTACAATCAAAAATTCTCGATATATCCTTAAAAGAACTATTTTCTAGGACATAATCCGCGCATTCCGGTTGAAACTCCCTAAAAGGTGCGGGGAGAGAATCACCCCCCACCAGAGCATTAGAACGAGGATAGAGAGAACTTGCCCAAATAATCAGACAAACGACGATAAATGCCAAAAATCCGTATAGGGGAAGGAAAGAAAAGGAAGATTTTTGCCGAGCTTGCCAACGCATAAGATCAAGTAATAAAGTAAAAAGTAGAAAAGAAAAAGTAAAAAAGCAGATAGGCCTTGAGTTACCGAAAAAAACTGCCTTTTATCTAGATTTTTGGCTTTTGTTTTCTCGTCAGCAAAGCCCACTGATTACAAGCTGAGTTTCCCCATAATCCGTTCCCTTGTCAAGTTTTCTAGAACACCCTCATCAGTTATCAGTTATCAGTTATCAGTTATCAGTGAGCAGTGAGCAGTGAGCAGTGAGCAGTGAGCAGTGAGCAGATTTGAGTTTTCAGTGGACAGTGGTAATCAGTGAGCAGTTGTCAATAGACTACCTTTATTGATTCTCCCATCTCCCCCCACTGATAACTGGTTACTGTTTACTGATCACTGAAAAACCCCACACCCTACACCCCACTTCCCCATTTCCCCATCACCCCACACCCCACACCCCACACCCCACACCCCGCTATGTTCACGCAGACTAAGTTGGTAAAGCGTGACACAAAACTGCTAGAGTGAGCAAAGACGAGTATATAAACTTTACAGATATTGTATGAGAGTTTTGGTTATTGGCGGAGACGGCTATTGTGGTTGGGCAACGGCACTCCATCTATCAAATAGAGGTTACGAAGTAGGCATACTTGATAGTTTAGTTCGTCGCTATTGGGACTTACAATTAGGCTGCGATACCTTAACACCGATCGCACCCATATCTCATCGGATTCAACGCTGGCAAGATCTGACGGGAAAATCGCTCGATCTTTTTGTCGGGGATATCAATAACTACGACTTTTTGATTCAATCCCTGCGACAGTTTCAACCGGATGCGATTGTTCACTTCGGAGAACAGAGATCTGCACCCTTCTCCATGATTGATCGCGAACACGCAGTTTTAACCCAAGTTAACAACGTTGTTGGCAATTTAAACATCCTCTACGCGATGAAAGAGGAATTTCCCGACGCGCACCTAGTGAAACTGGGAACGATGGGTGAGTATGGGACACCTAATATAGATATTGAAGAAGGCTACATCACGATCGAACATAACGGTCGTAAGGATACTTTACCCTATCCCAAACAGCCCGGTAGTATGTACCATCTCAGCAAAGTCCACGATAGCCATAATATCCATTTTGCCTGTCGGATGTGGGGTTTAAAAGCCACAGATCTCAATCAAGGGGTGGTTTATGGAGTCCTCACCGAAGAAACGGGAATGGATGAGATGTTAATTAACCGTCTCGATTACGATGGGGTTTTTGGTACTGCTTTAAACCGTTTTTGTATTCAAGCGGCGATCGGTCATCCCCTGACAGTGTACGGTAAAGGTGGTCAAACGCGAGGATTTTTAGATATCCGCGATACCGTGCGTTGTTTGGAATTAGCGCTCGCAAATCCCGCTCAATCGGGAGAATTCCGCGTCTTTAACCAATTTACCGAATTGTTTAGCGTCGGTGACTTGGCACTGATGGTTAAAAAAGCTGGTTCCGCACTAGGGTTAAATGTGGAGATTAACAATCTTGACAACCCGCGCATCGAGTTAGAGGAACATTATTTCAAGGCTAAAAACACGAAATTACTCGATCTAGGCCTACAACCTCACTATCTCTCCGATTCTCTCCTCGATTCCCTCCTAAACTTCGCCACCAAGTACAGAGAGCGGGTAGATATGAATCATATCCTACCAAAAGTCACTTGGAAACGATAATTTATCAGTAAATGATAAGTTGAGGATGGGGTAGTAACCCATCCTTTGCGTTTTTCTCCAGAAATCGAGCATTGCAGTTGTCACCCGATTTTGCTCGTGTTAGGATACACTCAGGCAAGATTAATGTTTAGCCTAGATATAACCTTAATTTTTTTTACTTCTAAATTCCTCCTTTGGTCTTAGGATTATTTGCCTATGCCTAATCAATCGCTTCTAAAAACCTATTTTGCATTTTACATTTTCCTAATCACCATCCCAAATTGTCAAAAAATATGAGAAAACTAGCTTGGCAAAAACTGGCTCCATTGTTACTTTGTGGTTTAATTGCTACGGGTTGTGATCAAGACAAAAATTCTTTGACGGAACCGATCAATTGGCAATCCATATTATCGGAAAGTTTGGCAGATTTAGACCTAGAAAATATTTCCCTTGATCAGCTTTTAGGAATTTTAAATAGTCTCTCACTTTTTCCTGACGATATCATAGGAATTGACGAAAACTGTCTGGCCGAGAGCGGAGATATCGGCAGCTCCCTAGCCAGCAATAGAAGCATTACCTGTCAATTACAATTGAGTAATGGCGAATGGGTAAGTATTGTTGTTAACCGAGATTTATTCGGCCTTGACAATATCCCTAACTGTCTGGCCGAGAGCGGAGATATCGGCAGCTCCCTAGCCAGCAATAGAAGCATTACCTGTCAATTACAATTGAGTAATGGCGAATGGGTAAGTATTGTTGTTAACCGAGATTTATTCGGCCTTGACAATATCCCTAATAATAAACTTCAATCAGGTCCCTCATTTACTTTTAACCCTTCGGGGGAAACAACCACAAATCCCGACCCAGAAATTAGAAATTCTGTGGGCGAAAATTGGCTTTCAGCAGAAACAATGATAGGTAATTGGGGTTCAATCGATAATTGGGGTAATTGGGGTTCAGCAGGAGTAACGGTTAATGGGTTTTCAGGAGGCTTCATCAATTATTGGGGTATTTCCACTTCTCTGATTCCGTTCGCGCCTTTTAATCCTGGGCAGCAGGTTAATGTATCGGAATCAAACTCGATCGCCAGCTTAGGATTTTTCAGTATTTTACTGTTCGGACAAAGAACATTCCAATATTTTCGCCGACAATATCAGGCCAAGAAAGTGAAAAAATAGGCAAAAGTTCCTTAATCCGAACTGATAGGAATTATGGTCGTCCGCAATTCGGGGAATTAGGGCAACGTTCCTGCATTAACTGGGAAAATTCGGTTCTTTGAGCAGGAGTTAGGACTTGGCGAATTTCCAAAAAACTTTCAAATTGCAGGTTACTGATTTCTTGGCGATTCCGGGAGATTTGCTGATGTTTAGCACGGATATCTCGATCGGAGGCATTATTGGATAATAAACTATTTAGTTCTTGTTCGTTGCTTCTCAGGTTTTCTCGCAACTTTTTGGTTTTTTCCTGATATTTCTGACGAATAGCGGCAACTTTTGACTTTTGGTCATCGGTAAGGTTTAATTGTTCGATTAGTCCTTCTCTAGAATTATTCATCCGACGGGGACGATTTTCAGGACGCTGGGGAGAGCTAGTTTGAGCGATAAATAGACGATCTTGGGGATAGGATAGCACAGTGGCAGTTGGGACTAGGTTAGCCGCCAGAGTTAAAGCCATGGTTGTGCCGAGAATCGAGAGAGTAGAAAGGGACATAATTGACCTCCACAAAGAAATTAAGGATTATAGGTAGAATAGGTGAGTTGAGGCTCGTTTAAGCTCATCCAAGGCGAACTATAAACGCTAGGAGCAGCAATCGGTGGAGCGATGCTATGGTTCCAACTCTCCACTAAAAAAGCTTCTAACTCCTCGTCAGAAATTTGGCTCAGTTGTGGATGAGGATGAGACCAACGATAGGAAGCAAAAATCAGGGCCGATAAGGCAGTAATACCAGTTATCAAACCCAATAAAGGCGGCAATTTTGGAGAAGTTACCGGCCTTTCTCCCCTAATCATTTGCATTAACTGTTCCTCTTCATCTATCGGTCGAGGTGGCAGCGATGGACGATAGCGACGCAGAAAATTAACCACTTTGTCATCTTCTGGGGACATTAGAGAACTCCTTGTTTTTGCAAAAATTGACCCATGGTTTTACGCGCATAATGAAGACGTGATTTCACCGTACCGAGGGGAATTTCTAAGATTTGGGCGATTTCCTTTTGGGGTAAGTCCTCTAGATCGTGAAGGACGAGGACAGCGCGATGTTCTAAACTGAGAATTTCTAACCCTTGTCGGACCACTTCCTCATAATGCAATTGCATCAAATCGGGACTATCTTGGGGACGGGATTCGCTATCAAGGGAGTTTTCCTCATCAGTGCTTTTGGCCATCCTCATTTGTCTTTTGGCTAATTGTCGCCGACCATCGATCGCTACATTCCAGGTGATCCGATAAACCCAAGTGGAAAAGTATTCAGGTGAACGCAATTTCGGCAACCCGTGCCACACTCTTAAAAATACCTCTTGGACAAAATCCTCTAGGAATTCCTGTCCACAGAGTTGATAGAGAGTAGAGCGGATTTTTGGTTGATAAAGACGGTAAAGGTGACGAAAAGCAGCCCTATCACCCCTTTGACACTTTAAGATTAACTCTCGATCGCTCACACTTGTTTGCTTATCGGTTATCACCTCGATCATTCCCCTCACCCCTAGCTACTTGTCCGTTTAGACTGGGGGGTGTCAAGAATGGTTCATAACCGGTGATCAGTGATCAGTGATCAGTGATCAGTGATCACTGATCACTGATTCAGTGATTCAGTGATCCACTGATCAGTAATCAGTAATCAGCTTTTTTCTTCCTGCTCCCCATCTCCCCACTTCCCTCTCCCCTCTCCCTTCTCCCCTCTCCCTTCTCCCCACTTCCATCACCGAGGGAGTAATTGTTGATAGAAATCCAATTGTTTTTGAGCGAGGGCTTTATTAGTATAATTGGTCATTACTCTCTGATAACCCCTCTGGCCTAATTCTTGAGCGAAGCTGGGATTATCTAAGAGAGTTTGTATAGATTTAGCCAGTGCCTCCCCATCTTTTTCGGGAAAAATTAACCCCGTATCAGCAATAACAAAGGGAATTTCTCCCGAATCAGAACCAATAACAGGAACCTGACAGGCCATGGCTTCAATTAAGACATGACCGAATTGTTCTTTCCAACCGACGGCCGTTAAGGTTTTGACCTGATAGGTGGTTTCTGACGGCAAAACTAAAGTGTTCATCAGGTTAAGATAATTAACTACTTGATCGTGGGGAACACTTTCCACTATCATCAAGCGCTCGCTTATTCCTGCGGCTGTAGCTTCGCTGACTATTTTATCTTTGAGGATTCCCCGACCTAACAGTAATAATTTCCACTTACCTGTTAATTTAGATACGGCTTTAATCAGAGTTAAAATGCCTTTCTCTTCTACAAAACGACCGATAAAACCAATCACAAATTCATCGTTTTCAATGCCTAAAGATCGGGCTAAATCGGGTTGCTTGCTTGGGGAAAAAAGGACTTCATCCACTCCTAATTGCGGTAAAACGGTGTATTTCCCCCTGTAACCACGTTCTTTTAAAACATCTACTCCGTCTTGATTACCGGCGATTAAACCATCGGTATTTTTCAGGTTATAAGCTTCTAACCAAGAGATGGGAAATTTAGGAGTATAGGGAAGATTCCACCAAGTAAAGAATACATTTTTAGCCCGGAGATTTAAGAGACGATTCAGAGTAATAGATTGAGCATAAGCGAGAGATTTAGAACCCTGTTCCACTTGAATAATATCGGGTCTAAATTTTTGCAATAAAGAAATTATATCAGTGCCAAAAGTTAATAAAGATTGGTTATTCTGGCTAAAATTAGAGATAGGAATGACTCGGAAATTATCAGCTATTTTCGGTTGACTTTCAATGATTTTATTTTGGACTCCTCCCGGTTGCCAACGTTGGGGAACAACAATAGTAACCTCAATATTGGGATTTAATCTTGTCAGGGAGCGCAGTTTCTCACAGTTGAGATCAACTATATATGTATGACTAGCGACTAAAATTCTCATAGATTATCTAGTTTTGTATAAATTTGACCATCATTCCAGAGGGACTTTACTTGAGTTTTCAGAGCATCGAGAAAACCTAAACTATAAAAAATTCCCCTAGAAAGGATTTTAATCGGGGAACCACCTTTATTACAGGGAGGATTGCCAAGAACGTGACAATCAAATAATTTAGCATAGAGTCGCAATTGTTGAGCGGGAGTGAGATTTTTCAGAGCCATCAAAAAGTGATTATGATAAAAAGTCGTCTGATAACTCAAAGAACGAGTGCTAATATCATGACAGCCGCCGGTTTCTTCCCCTAAATGAACCAGATAAGCCGTGGGATCGTACCAGACATGATAGGGAGTCCGGCGTAACCTTAAGCAAAAATCCGATTCCTCGCGCACGGCACTGCCACGAAAACGTTCATCGAACCAAATGCCGTATTTCGTAAATATATCCTTCCGGAAAGACATATTACAGCCCCGGGCCGAGATTACCTGCTGGGGTTTAGTGGTGTGGACAAGATCGATGTAATACCAAGCAATGCCTGGATCCATGGCTTGGGGGGGTAAAAAGTCGATTTCGTAGGGTTTGCTGGTATCTGTCACCATTTTTTGGGAGTCACCCAATTTCATGCGATCGAATACCCGACCGGCCACTACACCTATCTCAGGGTTCTTGACAAAATTCTCACCATGTGCTTTGAGATAATTATCCGGTAGCCGCACATCATCATCGATAAAAAGAACGATATCGCCTTGGGCGCGACGGACTCCATAATTTCTGGCCCCAGGTAAACTCGCCCAATCCAGGCGATACCAGCTAATTTTCTGCTGATTAGCCAGATTTTCCAGATAGGATTGTATGGCGGGGCTGTGGGTAGCGGTTTGGTCGATAACTAATACCTCAAAATCGGGATAATCTTGTTTGAGTAGGTCATCGAGGGTATCTTTAAGAGGCTCTTCGCGTCGATAGGTGGGTATGATGACAGAAATCGAGGGAAAATTCATAGCGGGGAATGGGGAAATGGGGGAATGGGGGAATGGGGGAATGGGGGAATGGGGGAATGGGGGAATGGGGGAATGGGGGAATTTCCACTAAAACCCTAAAACCCTAAAACCCCAAAACCCAACCACTAACACCCAACACCCATATTTCAAGCTAAAGAAACACCTTTGCGTTTAAATTTTAAGCCCTTTTTGGAGGATTTTGTGGCGGTTTCTCCCGCCAGAATTTTGGCTTCTTTTTCCTGTTTTTCGATAATGGGTAATCTAAAAATTACGCCCGCAAATATCCAGTAATAAACGCCCACAGGATCCGTATCGAGGGCATACCAATAGGGAAGATAGGCAACAAAGAGCAGGAAAACCCAATAACTACCGGCAAAACCTCGCAGAGTCGGGTCTTTGAGGGAACGATAGGTGCGGAAGGCCAGATAAACTAGATGGGTCATAAATATCATGTACAAGGCAAAACCAATGTATCCCAACTCGAATAAAACTTTACTGTGAAAGGTTTCCACAAAGGAAATATCACCGAAAAACCTAGCAGAAGATGTGGCCGCACCAAGTCCACGACCTAAAATACCGCCCTGATTACGGATGGCAAAATTCAACTGTTCTTGAATAAAAGCGGTGGGGGGACTGTTTTGCCAACGGCTAACGGCGCTATCGTAGCGTTGTTGGACAAAATCGGGGTTAAGAAAAGAAAAACCGATAGCTAGAAGTAAAGTGGCGGCAAAAATGATCGGCAAAAATCGTTTTAAGTTAGCGATTTGTCCCGTAAGAATCGTGATCAGACCAATAATCATCGGTACGGCAAAGAAAGCTAATCTTTGCCCAGAGATTACTGAATTAATAAAAACTAGGGTTAAACCCATTAGGGCTGCTAGTCGCCATTTTTGGGAAGTTTCACTAAAGGCACTGGCATAACAAATTACGGCACTAGAGACCAAAAACCAAGCCCAGTGCCAGGGAGAAACAAAGGTACCGGGTAAACGGATCATATTCACTTCCGGACTATACACTAATGCCCCACCGATCAAACACCTTGCCTCTAAGTGGGCTTTGAATAGTGCATCAGCCACGTAGCCTCTAGTTCCTACACAACGACCGGTTTTCAGCATCCAGTATTGCATTAGTCCTAGGACACAACAAATAATCACTAAAGTCACTAAAAGACGACCAAAAAATAATAGGGTGGGTTTGTCTTTGATTAAGTAATAAGTGCAGAAGATTAAGGGGACATAACCTAGCAAAACTTTAAATCCTAATAGTCCTTGCAGAAAAGTCTCACTTTCCCGACAGGGAACTCCGCGCAAACGGCCATCCCTAAACATACCCATCCCAGCCACGGAATCGCAAGTAGGCAAAAATTGTCTTTGTAAATTGACCGCTAATAGACAGACCACACAGAAAACAAAGATTAATAATAGAGTTGTACCTAATTGTTTCGGGACAATAATCGGTAATTGCTTTTTTCGACATTCTAAAACTAAGGCGATTAAAGCGGGTAGATAAAAGATATCTTTACTTAGCTGGAGGATTTGATTACCTCCCAACGAATAGATAACAGTGCCAATGAAGGGGACATAGATAATAAATGCCCAAATAGCCGTGCGAGGATAGCTAAAGGAGAAAACTACTAAAATCAAGACTAAACTTACTGCAGCTCCTATCTTGGCATCAAATAATAAGCTGAGGGGTAATCCGAGCAAAATTGCTACACAAATAGTAAAAACAATCAACCCCGCTAACTTTTGTTTCTTTTGCCTTTCTTCTTTTTTGAGGTCAAGTCTCTCTTTGATGTTAAGCGGGGGACTATCAGCTTTTGTTTGGCCTTGTTTATTCCTTTTTTTCTGGCGATCGATACTTAGTCCGGTCATAATTATCCCTTGCTAGGCTAGGCTAAGGGCATTATAATCCCTGTTCCCCTCGATCGACTACAAAAGATAGCTTCGCACCGCTTCCACTAGCCTTTCTGTCCAAAAATTGGCTAATTCTAGGGTTTCTGCTTCCACCATCACCCGAATTAAGGGTTCGGTCCCGGAAGCGCGCACCAAAATTCTACCTTTTTCTGCCATAGCTGTCTCAGCTTTGCGGATTTCTCGCCGCAAAGGTTCACATTGCTGCCAATTGCGCCGCACTTCTCTATCTTCCACCCGCACGTTGCGTAAAATCTGCGGATAGGTGACAAAGCTATGATCGACTAAATTAGTCAGAGAAACCCCCGATTTCTGCACTAAAACCGCTAAATGTAGGGCGGTTTGCATTCCATCCCCAGAAACCCCGTAATGATGGCAGAGGATATGACCGGATTGTTCACCCCCTAGCATGGCTCCAGTTTCCCACATTTGCGCCTGAACGTGCTGATCGCCCACGGCAGTCCGCAAGAATTGACCCCCCAGTTTTTGCCAAGCGCGTTCAAAACCTAAATTAGCCATCACCGTTGCTACTAATAACCCATCGGGTAGCTGTCCAGCTTCTAAGAGGGAACGACCCCAAAAATAGAGGATATAATCGCCATCTACTACTCTACCTTGACTATCCACGGCCAGGACTCGATCGGCATCGCCATCGAAGGCAAACCCTAAATCCGCTTGCTGATTAATCACCGCCGCCTGTAAGCTTTCTAAATGGGTAGAACCACAATTAACGTTAATGCGATCGCCGTCGGCTCGATCGTGTAGGCAGATAACTTCCGCCCCCAAGGTTTGGAATACTAAAGGTGCTAGGTTAACGGCTGCCCCCCAAGCTAGATCTAAAACTATTTTTAATCCCGATAGGTTAATATCCGTCCCGACGGAATTAATCACAGCTTGATAATATTTTTGGATTAATTCGGGACAAAAAGTCGCTTTTCCCCAATTTTCCGGTTTATCTGCTAATTCTAAATTGCCTCTTAAACCCGCTTCTATCTGTGCCGCTAAACTGCCAGACAATTTTAAACCGCTGCTGTCAAAAAATTTAATGCCGTTATCTTCAGGAGGATTATGACTGGCAGAAATCATGATCCCACCCATCGCTTCGCTTTCTCTGGTTAAATAGGCGACGCAGGGAGTGGGACATAATCCCAGTTGCCAGACTTCTATTCCCGCCCAAGTTAAGCCCGCAGTGATAGCATTGGCTAACATATCACTGGAATTACGCGAATCTTGACCGATAATTACTGGTTTGGTGACACCAGCTTGATTTTTTAATACCTGTCCCGCCCAAAATCCGATTTGTAGCGCTAGGGGGGCAGTTAATAATTCTCCCACTTGGCCGCGAATTCCGTCCGTGCCAAACAGGGGTGATGACGGTAATTCGATCAAACCCCCTAAGGATAACAGGGGATGCGATCGAGTTTTTTGCCCATTTTGATACGACAGAGAAGCTACCATGGCCGATTCCTTTCCTCACACAACACATTCAGAGGATAACATGATCACCGATTTTTTCAAATCAATGTTCCCAGTTGACCCTAATCCTCCTCCCAGGGTTCCTTACAGTGTGGGGTGTGGGGAGAACAAAGCTGCCTTTTGCCTTTTGCCTTTTGCCTTTTGCCTTTTGCCTTTTGCCTTTTGCCTTTTGCCTTTTGCCTTTTGCCTTTTGCCTCCTGAATAATGAAGATTTTTGATTTTTGCCAGAGGTCTAATCATTTGTTAAGCTAAAACGGTAATCTTGATCCCCGAATGCCTGTGCTGATCAGTGTTGTCATCCCTACCTACAATCGCGAAGCAATTTTAAAAAAATGTTTACTTGCTCTAGAAAATCAGCGTTTAACCGATAATAAGGTGGAAAACTACGAAATAGTCCTTGTCGATGATGGCTCTACCGATGGGACGATCGCTTGGCTAGAAACTCAAAAGGCTAATTTACCCCACCTGCAATTGTGGCAACAGGATCACGGTGGACCAGCGATCGCTAGAAATCTGGGGGTAGAAAAAGCTCGTGGTGATACGATTATTTTTATTGATAGCGATCTGGTAGTGACAGAAAATTTTTTGCAAGCTCACGCCGACGCTTTAACCGCCGGGGCAGCAAGTCTCGGCAGCGAGCGCTTATTTACCTACGGCAGCGTCATTAATACCTGTAACTTCGAGCATCCCAGCAGTGAACCTTATAAAATCACCGATTTCTCCGCCGCCTATTTTGCCACTGGCAACGTGGCGATCGCTAAAAAATGGTTATTAGCAGCGGGATTATTTGATACCCAGTTTCAACTCTACGGTTGGGAAGACTTGGAATTAGGGGTGAGATTGAAGCAATTGGGACTAAAATTAATTAAATGTCCTGAAGCCGTCGGTTATCATTGGCATCCCCCCTTTAATCTCGCTCAAATTCCCAATCTCATCGATAAGGAAATTCAACGGGGACGAATGGGAGTGCTTTTTTATCAAAAACATCCCAGCTGGGAAGTGCGGATGATGATTCAAATGACTTGGATTCATCGACTGTTGTGGGGTTTACTTTCCTTGGGCGGAACCCTGAATGAACGCAGCCTCTCTCCTCTGTTGCAATGGTTGATCGATCAAGGTAAACCGCAATTAGCCCTAGAAATTGCCCGCATTTTTCTCAATTGGTACAACGTGCGCGGCGTTTATCAAGCTTATCGGGAAATGCAGCTTCAGTGAAATGTCTTACCGACACCGCTGACCGAGTTTCTCAGAAAGATGAGGTATAATGGGATTGGCCATAGTCTTGGGACGACCAGCTAATGTTCAATATTCCGGCGTTCTCTAAAACCAGAGAATTTGTACCCCACCATTAAGATAAATGCTATCGAGGTCAACATTTCCTGATCAAAAACTGAATATTTTCTTTTTTTTTTTTGATAATTGCTGCCACAATCAAAAACAATCAGAATAGAGAGTAGGAGTTGCCAGGCTCGATTGCCGAAAATACTGACCACGTTTGCCCCTTGTTAATTAGGGTGTGCTGAATAATGGTAAAACCCTTTTAAAATAAGGCTTTTGACCTGTTAAAATCCGATGTTAGTGCTGCGAAAATAGGATTGGGATCTTCAAAAATCTTGCATTCTCCTTCTTGTAGTACATAAACTGGTAGGAAAAAGAGGGCAACAAAGCCTGAAACTACTGACTCGGAGACTCGGAGACTCCTAACCCCACCAACAAACTTTTTCAGCAAGTCCTAATTATCTGGTGAAATTTGGCATACTTAGAAGTAAATTTTTTTATTGGAGGAATCCCATAATGAATATCGTCGATATTTTAATCGGTTTTGTCGGTGGAGGTGCGATCGGGGGTGGGGCTTTATATGCCTTCCAACAGGGAAAAATCAGGGAAGCACTAGAAAAATATGAGAAAATTCAGGCGGCTTTAGGTCAAACCGAAGCGGAGTTAAAAGACACCAAAGGACAGTTAAAGCTACTCGATCTCTCCGAAGAACGGATTCGCAATATCGAAGCCACCCATAGAGAAGAAGTGGCTAAATTGCAAAAAGAGTTAGAAGATAGCCAAGGGCGTTTACAAGAGGCAGCCAGCGCAACTCCCGATCAAGCCGTGGAAGTTGCCTATAAAACCCAAATTCAGCAACTTCAACAGGAATACGAAGCTAAAATCGAGGAATTGCGCCAAAGCTATCAAAGTCAAATTCAAGAGATGATGGACGGGAAGCAAGGGGAAATGGAGGCCCTGGGTCAAAGTCAACAGACGCAGATTCTAGAATTAGAAAATGGCTATCAGTCGCAAATTCAACAACGAGAACAGGGTTATCAACGCCAACTGTTAGAACTAGAAAATGCCCGTCAAGCAGTAGTGGATGATCGAACCACTGAAATCGTCGAACCTTGGGATGATTTCCCCGATCACCCCAGTGCCGAAATCGCCACAACTGCTGAGGATTTCATCTCTGAACCGGAATTTGCCCCTGAAACAGCAGCTTTCGGCAGTTTTGAAACAATGGTAGAAACGCCCGTTTCTGAAAGTGAAATGAGTCCTTTTGATGGTTTTGTCACTGAAGAAACCGTAGTATTAGAGCCAGAATTTGCTCCTGAAACGCTGGTAGAAACGCCCGTTTCTGAAAGTGAAATGAGTCCTTTTGATGGTTTTGTCACTGAAGAAACCGTAGTATTAGAGCCAGAATTTACTCCTGAGATGCTGGTAGAAACGCCCGTTTCTGAACCAGAATTCGCTCCTGAAATGAGTCCTTTTGATGGTTTTGTCACTGAAGAAACCGTAGTATTAGAGCCAGAATTTACTCCTGAGATGGAGGTGTTTGGCGGTTTTGAAACCCTAGAAGGACATCTGGAACTAGAACCAGAATTCGCCCCAGCAATGGAGACATTTGACGGTTTAAACGCCAGGGAAGAAACCCTAGTTTCTCCAGAAATGACCATAGTCGAAGATTCTCCCGTCATCGAAGAACAAGCGATCTCTAACTTGGAGATATCCGCTGCTGAGATGGAATTTCTCAATGCTCTACAATTAGAGGAAGAAACGAGAACGATCAGTAGTCTAGAAGAATTATCGGGTAATGCAGAAAAATTCGCTGATGCCCAAAATTCTCTAGATGACTTATTTGCCGATGTTGCTGACAGCAATAGCTCCGAATTATTCGATACTTTTGCTGAAGAAACCCCTAAAGTTGAAGCTAAGAGCAAAAACGGTTCTTCTGTTCTGAGCAACCAAGAAGAACCAGATTTTTTTAGTATGTGGGATGATCAAGAAATGGGAAATCTAGAATCTCTGCCTTCTGACGAAGAACTGCCCCTTGATGATCTATTTAGCGATGATTTATTCTCGGATGGCGACAATAGCAAAACCACGAAGCTAGAATCTCATCAGTAGGCAGATTGCCCGCTATGAAGGCAGAAGACAGAATTTCTTCCCCACCCAATTTCTGGCTTCTGACTTTCTTATTTTTTCAGGTTTTCAGACATAAAAGTTAGGATACCAAATCCTTCCGGCAGACGATAAACTAACTGCAATTTTCCCTCTTTAGTAATCCCATATTGCTGCACACCTTTTAAAGCTGCTAAAAAACTCGCTTCCTGTTTCATCCAAGCTTCCGGACAAGCTTTCATGGTTGAGGCAATTTCCGACTGCACCGCCATATTATCTCCTTCCTTCTGGTAACGGGTGACATAGCGATTGCACCCCGAAAAACCAGCTAAATTACCCCCAGTGAAAGCAACGCTGATTTCCGTACCTTCTACTAATTCTGTTCCCGTCCACTGGCTCAATTTCCAATTAGTTCCTTCTAGAGTTACAGTAGAGGCGATCGCTTGTTGCCCTGTCAGCACAGATGCCAGGGTGATTAATCCTAGAAAACTCGTCAGCTTCTGTCTCATGCTCTTAATTCCTGTCAATGATAGCCAGTTTCTATCCTAGCCAATCAGCCGGAAAACCTGCCTCACTTCCATAAGAATATGGCCTAAACGGTTTTTGCCGCTACCATCAGCACCACAGCCCCAATAATAATCGATCGGCGAATTTTCTACTAATAAACTGTCGCCTGTGCTTAGCAGAATTTGGCGAAAATCGCCAGTAATTGTCAACTTTCTTAATACACCTCGATACATGATTTCCTCTTTGACATTTTCCCAATCGGGACGCAAGGGATAAAAATTAGTGCGCTCCCTAGTTGCCGATTGCTGGGGAGTGGCTGCCAGTCGAATCGCTTCTGAATAGGGATGTTGAAGGAATTTCTGTGCTTGAAAATAATGTTCGCTGGTGGGCTGCCAAAAACCATCTAAATCGAAACCGTGGCCAGAAAAATTAGAAAAACAACCATAGGGTTTCTCGCGAGTGCTATAAAAGTAAATAGTCATTTCGATCGCTTACCAGTCCTAACTATGCCACGCACTCAACGTAACGATAATTTTATTGATAAATCTTTTACGGTCATGGCGGATATCATTTTAAAGATACTCCCCGCCAATAAAAAAGCCAAGGAAGCCTTTGTTTATTACCGCGATGGGATGTCTGCTCAAGCTGACGGCGAATACGCCGAGGCCCTCGATAATTACTATGAAGCTTTAACATTAGAAGAGGATCCTAACGATCGCAGTTATATCCTCTACAATATCGGCATTATCCACGCTAGTAACGGCGAGCATGAAAAGGCTCTGGAATACTACGAAGAAGCTATCCAACTTAATCCCAGAATGCCCTCCGCTTTGAATAATATCGCCGTTATTTACCATTTTCAAGGGGAAAAAGCCAGAGAGGACGGTCAACAGGCCGAAGCAGAAGCACTCTACGACAAAGCGGCAGAATACTGGAAACAAGCCATCCGATTAGCCCCCAATAACTACATTGAAGCCCAAAACTGGCTGAAAATCACCGGGCGATCGGAAATTGATGTTTTCTTCTAAATTGAGGAGTCGGTCGTCAGGAGACAGGAGACAGGAGACAGGAGGCAAAAGGCAAAAGGCAAAAGGCAAAAGGCAAAAGGCAAAAGGCAAAAGGCAGCTTTATTCTCCCCACTCCCCTACTCCCCCACTCCCCAATTCATAATTCATAATTCATCATTACCCCATTTCTCCCATGATCGATCGAGCTACAGTTGAAAAAATCGCCCATTTAGCCCGTTTAGAGATTAATAGCAGCGAAGAAGAACAATTTGCGCTGCAATTAAGCGGGATACTGGATTATTTCGAGCAGTTAAGCGAATTAGACACGGAAAATGTGCCACCCACCACGCGAGCGATCGAAATTCAAAATATTACTCGCGCCGATAGTAATAGACCTTATCCCGATCACGAGGTCTTAGTGCAAGAATCGCCGGTCCCAGAAGGGGATTATTTCCGTGTTCCCCGCATTCTCAACACCGACGAAGACTAAATCAGTGATCAGTTACTCAGTTATCAGATGTGAGTTTTCAGTTCACTGTTTACTGATCACTGATTTAGATGCCATCTAGGGTTTTTGCTGCTATCTTGGACTAAGAGCAGACCTAGCAATGGAGACATAATATAATGATCGCATCTCAAGATGTGGCACCATTTCAGCTTATTTCGAGCGTAGAATCGGCGGAAACAGAATTTAGGCCCTGGGGTTCCTTCACCACTCTAGAAGAAGGTCTCGGTTATAAAATCAAGCGAATTGAAGTGAATCCGGGTCATCGTCTCAGTTTACAGATGCACTACCATCGCAGTGAACACTGGATTGTCGTTTCGGGGACTGCAAAAGTCACCTGTGGAGATAACGAGGAAATTCTCGGAGCCAATCAGTCCACTTATGTGCCTCAGTGTACCGCTCACCGTCTGGAAAACCCCGGGGTGATCAAATTGGTGTTAATTGAAGTGCAGAATGGGGAATATTTAGGAGAGGATGATATAGTCCGTTTTCAGGATGACTATGCTCGCCATCAGAGCTAAGACTGCTTTTTTAGGGAGATAGAAGGGCAAGAAACTATATTTTTGCCCCAAAAACCTTTTTTCCTTTTCCGGCCGGGTAGCGGTTTTCCTCATGGGAGGTAAAGGCGCGGGGAGGGGGATTGATTTTGACCATGTTGTGAGCAAAGAACGGGTAAAATTTGTAGAAAAATAAACTTCCCCTAGACCCTGTGTGGGCAGCTTGAGGAAAGCTGGGCTAAGGGAAATGATTTATTCCTTTGCTGGATTAACTTCAGCATATAACTCTCATTTGTCAGGACTATAACAGCCAGATGTCAATTCTGTGACAAAGAAAAGCCGATCAGGAGTCGGGCAAGAGGCAAGGGGCAATGATTCAGGCGGGAGGGAGTGAGGAAACGGCTTGATCTTGTTGATCAATGCGGCAAAAAACCAAGGAAGTTTGCAAAAAATAAACTATATGTACATTGGTTAATATGTATAGAATAAAATCTATTAACTATAAATAGTATTTCCTTTAATAAATAGAGTAATCATGGGTATAATTAAGAGCAATCTTAAAGAAGATGAAGGCATCCGATGGGTAATATTGTCGGGATAGATTTGGGTACAACAAATTCCGTGGCGGCATTCAAATTTGCGGGGGTAGAGGTAGTGACCGCTGCAGATAACTCGCCTCCGGAGAGAAAATTAACCCGATCGCTCGTCTCCCTAGCCGGAGAGGGGCTGATCGTTGGAGAGGAAGCCTACAGACAGATCAAGGCGACCCCAGAAAACGTGATCATGTCGATCAAGCGTTTGATGGGTAGGAGTTTTAGCGATACTATCGTTCAGGAACAAATACCCCGTTTAAGCTATAAAGTCACTCGCTCGAGCCGGGGTACAGAGGATAGTCTATCGGTATGGTTAGGGGGCAAGGAATACGAACCGGAAGACATATCGGCTGAGATTTTAAAAAAAGTAGTAGCTAATGCCCAGAATTATCAAGGGGCTAACGGTCAGAAAAGCCGGATACAGGAAGCTGTGATCACTATTCCCGCCTATTTTAACGATAAACAGCGTCATGCCACGGAGATGGCGGCAAAACGGTCTGGTATCATCGCCCGCGAGTTGCTCTCGGAACCGACCGCGGCGGCAATTTCCTACGGTTATAAACCGGATTCGGAGGAGGTAAAAACTATACTGGTGTACGATTTCGGTGGTGGTACTTTCGATTCTTGTTTGATCACCGCCGCAGGAAATCAATTTATAGAATCGGGGAAAGCTGGGGATCTGTGGTTAGGAGGAGATGACATAGATGCACAATTAATGCGATTTGTCAAGGAAAAAGTGGCACAAGAAGAAGCTCTAGAGGATGTGGACGCTCTGATCGCCGCGATGCCCCATTATCAAAGGGTAAGATTTTTAGGGGATTTCAAGAGTGCCGTAGAGAGGGCAAAGATAGATTTAAGTAGTGCTGAAAGTGCTGCCATCATCCCCGCGACCCCGCTGATCGATGAGATGGGTATGGCGATCACCATTGCCGTGACGATGAAGAGGAGTGAATTTGAAGAGATGATCCGGCCCCTAGTGGAGAAAACGATCGCCATCTGTCGAGAAGCGATCCGGTATTCCGACTATCCCGAAGAGCTGATTGATGTGGTGTTATTAGTGGGGGGTTCCTCCCAGATTCCTTTCGTCCAAGAGGAAGTTAAAAAAGTTTTCGGTTCCGAGAGAGTGGTAGTTCACCGACGGCCGATGTATGCAGTAGCGGAGGGAGCAGCGATCGTGGCTGCTGGTTTAACAGAGAAGGTAATGACCGTATCCCGTGATTACTGTATCCACTTGGCCGACGGCAGCCAATATCCGATCATTAGACAGGGGGATATATTACCCGTTAAAACCATCCAAAGTTTTAAAACCGAAGTGGATGATCAGAGTCTGATCCATTTAAAATTTTCTAGTCCGGATCGGGTGCGGGCAGAAAGTACCGGGGAGAGGTGCGACGAGAAAATTGGCGAAATGTGGTTAGCCCTCGATCGACCCTATCCAAAGGGTACAGAAATATTACTAGCCGTTTCCCTAGACGAACAGAATAATTCTCTATCGATGGTAGCAAGTTTAAAAAATGACCCCTCGCTCAAAGTGAGTTCCGATTTTTCCCGCGGCGGTGAGGACGAGGATATCTCGCGACAGGTAGAAGAAAGTATCGAGGAGATGAACCGTAAGGAGTTATTAACCAAGGTAGGGGCCAAATACGTCTATCAAATAGCTGGGGAAATAGTTCGGGCGGCCAATCAAATCCGCGGAGAGGATGGAAAATCGCGGCAAGATCGGGTCAAGGTGGCCAGGGAAAAATTACGCGAGTTAAAAACTTACTCCTGCGAGGATAGTAGTCAGGGTCAAATCCTGATCTCCGAGTTCGAGTTCGTTTTAAAATACTGTCAAATTCTGGTTCCAGAAGAACAACAGGCGCGCATCGAACAACTGATCGAAGATTTAAATAAAGCTATCAATAACGGTAATCTCTCGGCTATACAGCGATTAAATGAAACAGCACTACAGGAGAGGAAAAATTTCCCCGAATTGCTGCTGCTGCTGCTATTGTGTCGTACGGTCATCACCCGTACTGGAGTGGTAAATCAAGCCAGCGCGGATAGTATGGCGAGAAAATTCGGTGCGGTTATCACCGCTTTGGCAGCGGGGGATCAAGAAACGGCGGAACGAGAATTACAGCGATTATTACCGGAAGTTCGCCAGAATTGCGATCTCGAATTACCGACAGGCAATGTGGCTACTGGATTAACCCGATTTTAATTAGGGCTGGCTGAATAAATCTAAAAAACTTGTTGGATAAGGCTTTTAGACTTTTTTGACCTCAAAAAGTGCCGACCCTTGGACTGATCGGGGGTAAAATTCCGGTACTTTTTGCCTGAAAATTAGGTAACTGACTACCTCAAAATCGGTAAAACCCTACACCCCACACCCAACCCCCCCAACCCCCCCGATGTCGGGGGGGCAGGGGGGGTGGGGGGTTGGGGGGGCCACACCCTGCCCCCACGAAAAACTTTTTGCCGCAAACCCTAATTATGAGTAAAATTAATTGTCCCGTTTGTCAACGATCGGACGTGGAGGGGAATGTTTGCCCCAATTGCGAGACGGATTTATCCTCTCTACGTCTTTTAATGGAACTATCCCCCGTTGTCGATAATCGGACTCCAAATAACCGCCGCGGTTTATTACTGGGATTGGCTCTTTTACTGTTAATTTCGGGGATTTTTCTGGGTGCTATCGCTTCTAATCTATTTCCCCGTTCCCTAATCCCTGTCAGCGAATCTAGTCCCGTTATCCCTCCTGTTGGGGAACTGATTGCGCCATCGAAGCAGCTGACTAAAACTGTCTGCGTGGATGGGTTTAACTATCGGGTTCGATCGGGTGATTCCCTATCTCGTATCGCTCAACGTTTTTACGGAGATGAGTCTCTATTATCTCCCATACTTGAGGCTAATCCTTTTTTGCTTGATCGGCTCGATTCTCTCGAGGTCGGTGAAAAGTTATTGATCCCCAACTCTGATTAATCCTGTTAATTTTACCCAGTACGAATATTATGTTAGTTTTCTTGGGCTATGCTATTGGATTTGTTTTAGCTTTTTTTCTCGCCATTAGTTTAAAGGCTGTTTTTTTAGGGTTTCCTCCTAATAAGGACAATAACTATTGGTCAAGAAAATTAGAAATATTAACTGGCTTTGGTGGCGGAATTGTCATTATATATATCCTCTTTTTCCTCAAAAATTGGCTGGCTTTAGATGAGAATTTTATCACTTATTTTTCTATCACTACATTTGTTTTGATTTTCTTGGTTTTTTATGGACGAATAGAAGAAAGAAAAAAGGGTAGAGAACTAGAGTATAAAGCGAGAAAATTACAGGCTGAGGATACGGGAAACCCTTTCGAGAAAGGAAAGTTATCGGAGGCTTTAAAATTCTACCAAGAGGCTAACAAATTAATTAATGATCCTCAGTTAAGATGTTTAGAGAAAAATCTTGAACAAGAATTAGAAAAAAGAAAAAAATTTCTGGATTTTTTTAAACAGGGTAAGGAGTTGGGAAATCGGGGATATTTTAAGAAGGCTTTAGATGTACTGGAAAGCGCACAGGCTCTTTATTCCCATCACCGAATCGGTTTAGAAATCCAGAAATGTCAATTACAGGTAGAGCCAGAAAATATCTGTCAAGTAAGACTTAAAAAAGCCCAGGAATTAGCCCGACAGGGAGAACTAAAACAATCGAGAGAATTAATAAATCAAGCCCTAGCAGATTTCCAGCGACTGGACGTTAAAAACCTATTAACTAAGGTAGAACAGATAACGATCGGCTTCAATTATTTTGAACAGGGAGTGGCTGCCGAAAAAAACGGCGATCTAAACAAGGCGATAGATAACTATCGAAAAGCCCTACTCATGACACCCGAATTAATCGATATAAACCGGCGATTAGGCATGACGAATATTAAAGCGGGGAACTATCGGGAGGGAATAGAACAATTAGAGGGAATCGAAGATAGGGAATCGATCTACTTACGGGGTTACGGTTATGCGAGATTAAAGGAATGGAGGAAAGCGCGTCGGGAATGGAAAAAGATCGATCGACCGGAAATTAAAGAACAGATAGAGCTGCTCACCCGATATAGCCAAAGGGAAAAATTAACTCTACAGCAGGAAATACAAGAACTAATTCAAGAAGAAAACCTAGAATTAGCCCGCTCGAAAAGCGAGGTGTTTTTAGAGAAATTCGGCGATGACCCTCAAGTTAGCCAGAACTTAAGCAATCATATCGTCTCCCGGATAGCCCATCAACTCTGGATGTCTCAGGATCGAGAAAAAATCCTTATCAACGCCGAGAGGGAATGGGAAAGAAAACGCAATCTGGAATCATTGCACAATTTGGCAATCGCCCTTTATTATCGATCGGTAGAAAATCCCGCTACCCTAGAGAAATTAATACCCGTCTGGTTATCCGCTACGGCGAATTTAAATCTCAACACCAGTATCAGGAATATGGTTTGGAAAGTTATCGATGACGGTGATATAAGGGACTTAGAAGCACAATTAACCCGAATACTTGAGGATCTGATCGATCGAACCAAAGAAGACCTAAATTACTACCTGCAACTTCGCGATCTTTACCGTCGCGATACTGTCGCCCTAGGGTTATTACGCGATAATCCTGTAGAGGGAATCCATATCGAAGGGTTAACCATCCTACCTGGGTTGTATCGGACTCACCCTGATAGAAATACTGTTAAACTGCCCGATCAATTCTGGGCGACTCTCTATACCCGTTGGGGGGAATCGGTGGCTGCCTGTTTGCAGGGGGATCGGGTTCGCGGAGTCGCGTTAAAACCCCTAACCTGCCAATCTACTCTCGAACAGATAGCTAATACTTTTGTATCATTCCACCAAGGTTGTCATTATCTACAACAGAAACAGTGGCAAAAAGCCGAGAATCCTTTAAAAGAGGCAAAACCAGCCCTTAAAAATCACCCAGAATGGATTGAGGAGATCGATCGACTTTACCTAGAATTACAGGAGGAGATTGAGGGTTTCGAGAATCTATTAAGGATGAATAGAAATTGGTACGAGTTAGTACAAACTACTAACTCGAAAATGTATTACGTCCGAGATAAAGCCTTGGAAATAGTCAGGAGATTGGATGAGCAAAAGATAGACGATTCCAAAGCTTTAAGCGAACTGGAGAAATTAAAACAGATAGATTACAATAATGCGATACTAAACGAATTGATCGAGGAGATTATTTTTAGAAAAGACGTAAGGGAAGTAGGGCGATTGATGGATCGCAATCAATTTTCCGAGGCGATCAAAAAGGCGAAACGATCGAGATCACAAAAACTCCGTCACCTTACCGCCCAATTCTGTCTCAATCTTTTAAGAGAAAATTATCAAAAATTACCCCCAGAATTACTAATAGAACTTGTTAGATCGGCTTACGAATTATGCCCCAACGATCCAGAGTTTCGAGAAGTATATAAACTATTTCATATTATTTAATGGGAGTTAGATTAATGTACGATAATTTAGATAGTAATCCTTACGATATTCTAGAAATTTCTCCGGCCGCTTCCACTGCCGAAATCACTAAAGCTTTCGGTCTAGCTATGAAACGCCGTAGCTATTCTATGGATAGCATAGCTAAAGCGCGTAAGATATTAATGAATCCTCAAGATAGGATAGTTGCGGATTATTTACGTCCTCATCTCCCTCTGGTTCAACGCTTGAAAACCATGTCTTTCTCGGAATTGTCTGAACCTTTACCATCTTTAGAAATCTTAAATACCATGGATGATATTAATAATTACGATCAAGAACAACTTAAAAAAGTTGCTGGCGAACTGGCTTCATCGATACTCAAAGACCTTAATTTTTTGGAGGAATAAGGATGAATAATTACAAAATTAGCGAAGAAGATAGAAACAAATTATTAAGCCTAATTATAAATTTAACCAAAGAGGAGGCAAGTTTAAAACAAGCTTTACGGCAGCAAGGAGAGAACAATCGCTCGGAAAAAGAACAGATTTTTTTAGAACTATTAGAGGTATTTGATACCCTCGAATCGTTATTAAATTTTTTAGAATATCGACACGAACCAGATGATCGAGTCTGGAAAAGATTACCGAAATCTTTAAAAAGTGTACAGACAAAATTATTAAGTATTCTAGAAAAACGTCAGGTGCTGAAAATAGAACTGTCCGCTGATCAGCCAGATTTTACTATCTGTCAGGTGGTCGAGCGAGAAATACGCCCCGATTTGGCAGAACAGACGATCACAAAAATAGTCAGGCAGGGATTTACTATCGAGGATAAATTACTCAGACCGATGGAGGTTATTACATCTAAACAAGAATAGATAACCCCCTTGCCACTTCCCACTCCCAACTCTGGCCTTCTGGCGATCCCGTCCACCTATTTCCTGAGAATTCTAGAGGTACTTGTAAATATTTGTTACAACGAGACGAGGAAAAATCTGAGGACAGGGACACAAGAAAGGATTATCGACGGGGATCAAGGATTTCAGCAGTAAACTGCATTGGGGATCAAGAGAAACCGATTGTAAAGTTTTCGATACCTCTCGCCGATTCTTGTAATAGTTCGATACATATAACATAGATGATCAGCGATGATTGTAAATTTATATTGCGAATAGCTCATCTTCTTCGGTGTTTTCCCTATACTGGTTTTCATCAACTTTGAGCCGACGTGCAGAAAAGTTAGACCACCAAGTTTGTAAGAGGTCAGGAAGATGCAATTAACCGCAAGAAATAATTGGGGCTACGTTTCTTTAGCAATGCTAAAAAGCTTTCTCCTCTGGAGTTTCGTCCTCACTGTCTGTTTATTAGTAGTGGGATTTCCTTTAGTAGTATTAATGATGACAGTGGGATCATTGTCGGCGATTATCTTACAGTCAGTTTTACCGATTAGTTCCGTGCTTTTAGTTGCGGGGATGATTATTGGTATCAATATTTTAGCTATCCTAATTAGTGCCGCTTTATTAACAGCAAAAGGTGTTCATCCCCACGAAGTTAGCTGGTTACACTGGTTACACGGTGAGGTAAAAACCTCTCATCAAGCTGTTTATGCTTCTTGCCCCTTAACTTGCGGGGTAGTTCATTAAATTTGATTTTCTTAGAGTGGAATTGCTTACCTTTTTTCTATTTACATTTATTCAAGTTTTCAACTGCTTTATCAGTTGACTATACAGACTCCAAGCTAGTGCAACCCGGTTTCACCGGGTTTTTTCATCGTTATTCAGCAAACCCTAGTTATACCTGGACTTCCCCGTTGACAAAAGGCCATAACATCTGCTGTAGGAGGGATTAAGAGAATTTCTGCTGCCCCGTTACTGGGTACAAATTAAAGAAACCCCCAATAAATCTAACGCATGATTGTTGTAGTTCATTCGGTCGAGTTATCTTAGAAAAACGATAACTTCCCTCTCTAATCGTACATTCTACTGTATTCAAGCAAATTGTCCCCAGGTCTTCCAACAAAGTCCGAAAACTATGCACGGTAAAATTCTCTTGATTCCGTTTTTTTCTCTCTTTAGATTGCACCGATTCACTGCGACTCGCTTTAATCACATCAACGGAACTATCATCAATTTCTTCATCCTCAAATAATCAAGGAGCCAAGGACTGTTTTAAGCGATTAATTCCAGCTTACGCTGATAGGAAAAACTTTCTGACCTTATCTCTAAGTTATAGTATTTATTGACTTTAAACCGATTAATAACCTTGCCCACTCTCAAAGCTATCTTATCTTGACCTTTTAAAGCTCTTGTCTCCCTTTGAGTCGCTTGAACAATCAAATCCAATTCCTTCTCTGTTGCTTCTAATAATGCCTCTCTTTATTGTTGATTTTTCTGAGCTATCAACGGATTTCGACAAGCAATTAATCTTTCGTCTGGATAATCTTCACTCTCGAATTCCACTAAGTTTACCTGCTCAAATAATCCTAATTGAATCACTTCTACTTCAGCCAGTTTCCGAATTTGAGGCTTAGTTAAACTGGTAATATAGTCTAATCCTTCTATCGGTTTTACTAATTCCTTGATTTTTGAGTTAGTTAAAATCCCTCTATCACTTACCCAGACGATATTCTCAATCCCCCAACCCTTTCTGACTTTCTCGATTTGTCTGGCTAAAGTAGCACTGTCTGAGGTATTTCCTTCAAAGACTTCTACCGCTATCGGACAACCCTTAGCTGAACATAGCAAACCAAAAACTATCTGAGTTTTCCCTTTCTTTTTATCTCGATTATCACCATATTTGACCAGTTCACAGCCATTTCCTTCTAGGTAGGTGGAAGTGACATCAGACAAGACTAATGTTCCTGATTCTAATTGTTTCAGTGCTAGTTGCTTCTCAAGTTTCTCTTGTTTTTCTAATAACCAATCTAGGGCGTTATATAATTCGTCTTCATCGGCTTTCTCTAAGTCTAATAATTGTCCTAAACTCTGGCTGCCAGTCTCGCCATTAAATCCTCTCGCTGTGGCTAATTTCGATTTAGGATTGATGATTCTTGCCACAATCATCGCCACCACTAAGTTTCTGATTCCAGGCGTTCGGCGATCTCAGCCGAGCCGAGGATTTTTCACTGATTATTCTATCTAAACCTAATTTTTTAATCGTCTCTAAAATAGCCATTACATGACCATGAGGAAGACTTCTAATCACTTCAAAATGAGCGGGAATGCCTTCAGTCATTGAAACTTTTGCCCCTTTGAGAGCCAGTTTCAAATTGTCGATAATATCATCGGGTAATTTTGAGAGGGCGTTCGGCGAGACTTCGGACGTTCGGCGAGACTTCGGCGTGAGCTTTTGTCGAACGCTCAGTCGAGCGGACGGTGAGATCAGCCGAACCGCCGAACCGCCGAACCGCCGAACCGCCGAACCGCCGCGTGAGCTTTTGTCGAACGCTCAGCGGAGCCGTTGGCAAGGGTTCTTTTTTTGACTCGATCTCCTTCTCGGTAAGAATCAGGTCGAAGAACGGCGGGGGGGGGAATTACGGTTAGGAACTTTTTCTATATACATGACTACCATTCTAGCAAATAGAGAGAATTTTGTCCATTAAGAAATGTTACAAATTACCTGGGTACATTAAGAAAAGTTAACGGGTGCATCCATTGATGGATAAGGGTTTTCGGCTCTTGTAGTAGATATGTATGGTGGAAGTTCAGGTATACAATTTTGCGCTATCAATTAACAACTACACGAGAGTTTAATGCAATAAAATCAGAAGATTTGTCTATGGTAAACTAGCGCCTAGTGATCCCGTAAAAACCGAAACAGTTTTTGACACCAAACAGGCTCGTTATCTTTTGCTTAATCTGGGTTTTAGGGACAGCATCAAGCGCATTTATGGCTGTATAATTCACGTTGATATTATCAATATACCTCTTGTAAAAATCAAAAATTGTTGTTAGGGTTAGGAGTCAGTAGCCAGTAGTCTCCGAGTCAGGAGAATTAAGAATGAATAATAATTAAAGAAATGGTATATTTACAGATTTTATGCCATTTAATCCTTATTTTTGCCGTTTTTGAACCATCAAAAATTAATTATGCAAGAGGTCTAATACTAAATCCGTTGAGTATAGGCTACTTATAGAGGAGAGGCAAAAGGCAACCCCCCCAACCCCCCACCCCCCCGATGTCGGGGGGATGGGGGGGGTAGGGGAAATAAATAATCAGTTTTTAATAACCGGATTTAGTATAATACCCCGTGTGCAACTATATTTTCAGTCTTGATTTACAAGGTTTTCAGAAATCAGCAGAGATAAAGTATCCTCTGGAATCCTGATTCTGTGGTTTTTAGTTGCACATCGCGTTATAATAATAAAATTTGGGTGCAGCACGACGGCACGGAAGCAGCGATCGCAGATAAATTGGTAGCTAGGGGAGTTCCCAAACAAGACATCGTTTTAGCTTACCATGGGTCCCCTGTGCGACAATATAGCGAGTTTGCCCTTGGCTAAAACCATTAATTGATGACCTTGCCCATACAAGTTTTACCCCAAGACGTAATCGACTTAATTGCCGCAGGAGAGGTAATCGACTCTTTAGGTGCTGTGGTGCGAGAATTAGTCGAAAATGCCATTGATGCAGGGGCAGATAGGATTACCATCGATATATCTCCCCAAAACTGGCGAATACAAGTATCGGATAACGGTAGGGGAATGTCTAGAGAAGATTTGCAACTGTGTAGCTATGCCCACAGTACCAGCAAAATCCGCCAACGGGACGATCTTTGGCAGATTACCAGTCTCGGATTCCGTGGCGAAGCTTTGCACAGTATCGCACAGGTGGCGCGTCTGCGGGTTGCCAGTCGCCATGACGATGATTTGGGTTGTTATTGTCTTTACAATCACCAAGGCGAGCCAGATAATTTAGAAACGATTCCTATAGCTATCGGCACTATCGTCACGGTAGAGAATCTCTTTGGTAACTTTCCCGTGCGTCGTCAAGCTTTACCGTCAATTAACAAACAATTAAAGGATATACAGACTTTAATTCATAATTTTGCTCTCTGTCATCCCCACATTACTTGGCAGGTTTTCCAAGATCATCAAGATTGGTTACGCATTAGTCCGGGTAAGGATGCCAGTCAAATATTACCGCAATTAGTTAAATCTCTGCATTTTAACGATTTAGCATCGCTAAACCTTGACTTAACGACTCCTGACGCAGAATCGGCTCAAATTGAATTAGTCATCGGTTTGCCCGATCGCATTTCTCGCCATCAGCCGGATTGGGTTAGAATTGCTGTTAATGGACGAATGGTGCGCTCATCGGAGTTAGAACAGGCAATATTTCAAGCTTTCGCCCGCACAGTTCCTAAGGATCGCTATCCCGTTTGTTTTCTCCATCTAGATCTTAACCCTCGTTCGATCGATTGGAATCGTCACCCAGCCAAAGCGGAAATATACCTGCATAACCTCATTTTTTGGCAAGAACAGATAATTGCAGCCATAGACAAGGCTTTAGGACTAAATCCCGAACATATACCCGAAAAAGCGCAAAATCAGCGCGTCAGTCAAATTCTCAAGGCTGCCGAAGAAAAAAGCACTTATATAATAGGGGAGAAATCCCCGAAAAATCGGCTGGAATTAAAGGCATTAGCCCAAATTCACCAAACTTATATAGTTGCCGAACATCCTAACGGATTATGGTTAGTGGAACAACATATTGCCCATGAGCGGGTTTTGTACGAACGTTTAGAGGATAACTGGGAAATCGTGCCGTTAGATACTCCGATCATCTTAAATCAGTTAACTACTCGACAAATCGAACAATTACAACGTTTAGGACTAGAAGTTGCTAGTTTTGGCGATCGCTCTTGGGCGATTCGTAGTATTCCTGTTCTACTAAAAGAACGCAAGGATCGGGCTGATGCTTTACTAGAATTAAGTTTAGGGGGGGATTTACAAGCCGCTCAGGTTGCCACCGCTTGCCGGAGTGCGATCCGCAACGGTACAGCTTTGAGTTTAGAAGAAATGCAGAATTTACTCGATGATTGGCAAAATACCCGTAATCCCCGCACCTGTCCCCACGGAAGACCGATTTACTTATCCTTAGAAGAAACCTCGCTCGCTCGCTTCTTCCGTCGTCATTGGGTAATCGGCAAAAGTCACGGCATTTAATCAGTTATCAGTTATCAGTTATCAGTTATCAGATGTTAGTTTTCAGTTCACTGATTACTGTTTACTGTTCACTGTTCACTGAAAATTGGCAGATATGGCTAGGGAAAAACGAAAAGTGCTGCCTTTACCTAATTCACTTTCCACCTCGATTTGACTTTGGTGTAATTCCACTAAACGACGGGTAATCGCTAAACCAATACCACTACCCCCAGAATAACGGGAACGAGAACGATCGGCCCGCCAAAAGCGCTCGAAAATAAAGGGTAAATCCGCTGCTGCGATGCCGATTCCTGTATCGATAACGGCAATTTGTAGGTGGTTTTTGTCCCTTGTCACTTGCAGGGTAATTGCACCATTATCGGTGTAACGAATGGCATTACCGAGCAGATTAACTAAGATTTGTTCGAGGCGATCGGGATCGGCCATTACAGCTGGTAAATTGGGGGGACAATCTAACTGTAAATTCGGTCCATCTTCTAATAATTGATCGGCAAATTTTTCGATGAGAGAAGTTAACAAAGGTAATAAATTAACAGGTTGCAGTTTAATCGAGAGATAACCAGATTCCGCTCGCGATAGCTCCTGTAGATCGTGGGTTAAACGTTCTAACCTGCGGGTTTCTTTCACTAATTTCTGATAAAGTTCTGGATTAGGTTCGATCGCACCATCGGCTAATTCTTCTAAATATCCCCGCACCACAGTTAAAGGGGTGCGTAATTCGTGGGTAAGATCACCGATTAATTCCTGGCGCCGTTTTTCCACATCGGCTAAACTAATCGCCATCTGATTAAAACTGATGGCTAATTGATTTAATTCGGGGATTTCGCTTTCTGGAACTCGCGCCGATAAATCCCCTTCAGCAAAATTTTTAGTGATTTGTTTCATTTGTTTTACCGGTTTCATAATGCGTTGAGAAACCAAAAAACTCAGATAACCAGCCGTACTTCCTCCGGCAATGAATGACCAAACAGCACTACTATCCCAAGCTGTCTCAAAACCCCTAACCAAGAAAGTTCTCGCCGAGCGCACAGTAAAAAATCCCTGCCTTTCTAACTGTTCCAAACGCAAAACAAACATTCGCGGAGAGGATAATTTAGCAATGATAATAAAGCTACTCAATCCCACCACCATAACGAGGAGATGGGATAAAAATAATCTGGTTCCTAAGCTTAATTTTGGTGGCTGCATATTTGTTAAAAAACTCTATTTGTCGTCAATGTTATTGACAGTGTTTTTCATAAAGATGAAGTATAACAGGATTTGGTATCGACGACCGACTCCCCAAAACAAAAACTTTGTACCTCACCATTAAGATAACTGCTATATATTCGGCTACAGCATCTTGAATAAAGGACTCTATCGGGTTCTTGCTGTCTAACAATCTCCCGTCAAGCTATGCCGTGAGGGGAGAGTAAGCTAAGACGCATTTAAAGCGCTTATTCTTAAGATTAGCCGAATCTCCCCCAATCCCTTTACTGTTGCCTCTTGCAAGAGTGCCTCTTGCCTCGTCTCAACAAGCAATTTAAATGCGCGGGCAGCTTATCTCAAAACCTAACTTTTTGCCGCTCTATGCTATGGTATCAAGAGGCGCTACTCTGTTAGGAGATGATTTTGCTTGAGTCATCTGCTCAAAGTAGCGTCTGTTTTTTTAACCCTTACCCCCAAAAGAGAATCTTTTCTGTATGCTAGAGGCTAATAATCAGGGAGAGAATCAAATATTTCTCTATGAAGTTGTTTTTTCCGGTTCTTCTGGCTCTTTGCCTCAACGCTTCTCCCGGACAGTCCTGCGAGTACCTAAAAGCCGCATGAGTCAAGAAACACAGCGCCTCCTGCGCCAAGGTGCCAAGATTCTCAGTATAAGGCCTATTGACCCAGAAACTGTCTCGATCAAGCCTAGTTCACCCCCCCCACCCTGGTGGGTAGAGATCATCACCAGTCAGCCGAAATGTCTCTATTATTTCGGCCCTTTTGAGAGTTTTTCGGAAGCTTTATCCCATCAATCCGGTTATATCGAAGACCTACAATCGGAATCTGCTGTGGGAATTAACAGCGAAATTAAACAATGTCAGCCAGAGGTTTTAACTCAAGAAGATTTTTAATTTATGGTATCTAATTATACAGATTTTTAGCAATAGTTAGTTTCCTCTTTTTTTCGTTTAACAATGCCTTTACCTTCACAGAATTTACAGGGGACGGATTCATTCTCCGTCTCTAGATAGATTCTTCCTTTGCCTTGGCAGTGGGGACAGATAATTTGTTCTTCCCACCAATAATTCTCTAAAAAAGCCTCATCGGTAATATAGGTAAAATCTTCAAACATTGGCTTGTCCTCTTATCGTTGAGATAGCTTAATCTGGATTCATCTTTCCACCTGAGAAATTGAAAATCAGTTTTACCCCCATCGTAAAAAAGATCGGGTTCATTCTTCTTGAAACTTAAATTACTTGATATTTATTTATATTTATTAATATATAATGAATGATTGTTCACTATCAATAAAAAAATCGCCTGCCTGTTAGCTGCGCTGAGAAAATGGGCATAATAAGTAATGTAGTCGGCTGTACAGTCTTAACTGGTTCTATTCCATGTCATCAGCAAACGAGAAACCCCAGACCAAGCTGCCTTCCTTTGCCCAAAAGTTAGTGCAATCGGGTTATATCACTATCGGGCAACTACAAAAGGCAATGATCGAAAAGCAGAAAAGTCATCTACCTCTAATCGAAATTTTACCCCTGATTACCGGTCGTCCTTTACCCAAAGAAGCACTGGCATACTACCGACTCCAACAACTGTCAAAATTAAAAGCCAAGTATGGGGTAGAATATCTTGACCCTGAAAGTGAGACGATCGACTGGACAGAAATCGAGAATCTGTTTCGTCAAGTCCTCCCCTTTGAAATTTGCCGTCGTTATCAGATCCTGCCCCTACAAAAACAGAAATCCCCTCCCCATGTCCTTCACCTAGCCATGGTGGATCCCGCTAATCAGGAAATTCTCGATGATTTACGTCGTATCCTCCGGGATCAAGAATTGCAGTTTGAACGTCGTGTCATTGATCGGGCAGATTACCAGAAATTGGTCGAAATCTATCATTCTCGCCAAGAAGAAGCCCTATCTGGCCATTGTCTTCCCCAAGAACAAGATCTAGAGGCCATAGTTGACACAAGGGACATTTTTGAAGATGCCCAATCTCTCCCCCATCTCAACCCCGAGATTACCTGGGCTGTTTTCGGGAGAATCGAGGCGATCGAGCAGCTATTACAGGCTCTCAATCGTGAATTACAGTCACTAAAGCGGGAAATTAACCTAAATTCGCCCAAAGCTTCCCCTGAGAGCGCAAGTCCGACTATTCTCGACCAGGAGTTGCCTGATTTGACTAATCCAGTCCTTCCTCCGCGAGACCAGTCATCGGACAAAGAAACGATCGTTGCCGATGATCCTGTTTATGAGGAGTTAACCGACCCCGGTGATTGGGAACAGTTAAAACAAGAAATAGACCCGAATCAAGGATCGATCGTCTCCTCGGATTTAGACGATCCTTTCTCTCTCGAAGTCAATACCTCTTTTCCTTCCGTCCCCGATCCTTGGTCTTAGTCCGGTAAAATGCTGGGGAAACAGAATTAAAATTTAACCTGGGCAATATTTGAGGACTAAAAAGTAATGACCACAGAATTAGAAACCCAAAAAGTTACTCCTACTCGCTGTTTAGTTGGTGCGGCAATTTCGGCAGCCTTGGGGACAATTCTCTATTATCTCACGGCAGCGATCGGTCATTCTTTTTACTCAAAACCGATGGTTGCTCACAGTCCGATCGCCTTGAGAATTGGCAGTGCTGTCCGCACTTTAGTTTTTGGTTTAGCTTCTCTAGGAACCTTTATTTTTGCTTTTGTCACCATTGGTTTAATTCTTTTGGCTATCCAATTACTACTTAAACGCCCTCAACAAACATAAATTATGAATTATGAATTATGAATTATGAATTGGGACTAGGAGGTGGTAATTTTTTTCAGTTATCAGTTAACTGAACACTGATAACTGATAACTGATAACTGATAACTGATAACTGATTAACGGACCTTTTGAGCCATAAAATCTTCGATGAGTTGTTCTAAAGCGGCCGAGGAGGCGCGGGTAATCAGAAAACATCTAAACTCTTGGCCTTGACTGAGATATTGGGAATAGGCCGCCTGTAAAAAAGGTTTATAGCTGGGGTTTTTGCGAATATACACCTCAAAAAAGGCCAAAGATAGGGAATGGGCGTAACTATCGATCAGATAGGGTGCTGGCAGGGTAAGATCGGCTACGGATTCGATCGCTTCGTTAATTCCCGCGTCTAGTACCGAAAAATCGACGTGAGCTTGACCTTCAATCAGAGCTAAATATTTATTTTCGGTATTGAGCAGGGGAAAAGAGCGCACCTGTTCAAAAATAGCGGGAGTAGCGGGATCGTAGGTTCCTGCCGCTACAAAAGTGGGAATTTCGATCTTAGCTAGTCCTTTAGCCCCGAAAATACTCCAATTAAACGGATTAACCGTAAAAATCGCTTTTATTCTCGGATCGCGAAAGTTGTATTCTTCCCGGGGTAAATCCAAAGCACGACACTGCAGCAAGAGGGAGACATTGAGAAAAGCCAATCTTCTTTGGCAGTCCCGTTGTAAATTCTCGAAATTGATCGTCGCCCCACCCACGGCTAAGGCCGTATAACCGCCGAAGGAATGTCCACCAACTCCCACATTATCTACATCTAATTGCCCTTGAAATTCCCTAGCGTTGCGTCTTTGCAATTCATCGATCACAAAAGATATGTCCAATGGACGATTGACAAATTCGTTGGTATCAAAAACCTTCCGCGATAAACCGGCGAGCAGATTCTGCACCTGTAGGGTATCACTGCCGGGGTGTTGGGGCATGGCGACGAGATAACCGTAACTAGCCAAGTGTTCCGCTTGTCGGACAAAATCTTCAGGACGGGAAGCTAAACCATGGGAAAAGACGATAATGGGGGTTTTCTGGGTTAATTGCCCCTTGGGTTTGACAATGATTAGATAAAGTTCCCTCTGACGACGGCTATCGGTTAAATCCAGCCGCATCTGTTCCACTTGTTGGGGTCCCGGTTGTCGGGGGTCGGTCATGGCGGTAAAATTAATTTCACCGGCCTTTTTAGCTTCTTCTAAGGATAATTGCGCCACCTTTTCCGTAAATACTCTGGTGGCTTTCAGGACGATATCGATCGCCCGGGCTAATCTTTCCACTCTTGTCACATCAATCTGCATATTAGTGGGCAGATTACCCAGCAGGTTAAGAATAGTTACCCCTCCCGGTTCAAAGGCTGATTTAACTAGGGCAGAACGCAGGGCAAATTTACCATTAATACCCCCTTGAATGGTGATCAGTTCCCCTAAAAGGGTTAGTATATCTTCCCCCATTGTGGTGTTAAAAAAGCGCGAGATCAGGACGGGATTAACTTCTTTACTTGTGGTTAAAGCTTGGCGAAATTCTTTTTGTTGTTCGGCGGTTGTATTACCTAAATATTGTCTTAGATTAGCGTCAATTCTGCCAGTCTTGGCAAAGTTTTCTAGGGAACTAATTTCTAGGGTCCGACTAAAGGGCGCTAAGATAAAAGTGATTCTCTCGGCCGAGAGGACAGGAAAGCTAGTCAGTATTGTTCCCAAGCAACCCAGAGCGATCAAGCGACCGATTTTAGCTAATTGCAACAAGTTTTTCTGCTCCTTTTCTTCCTGCGTTCCTATTCCTTCTAGATTATAACAGTAACCTGGCAGTTTTTAACGGTTTTCCTGCTTGATTATCAACAAAAATTATCGATTTACCACAGTCGATAATCTTGACCAAGAATAAGTACCTAGGCAAAATTAATTACACATATCTCACTACCTCTTGCATGAGTGCCTATCCTAACCAAGAAATTAATTTTCCACGACTACTTAATAGGCAACAAGTCTGCAAAATAGACCTCTTGCCGATTTCAAGCTACTTAATACCAGCGCTAGTCAATGATAACCGATCACTGGTCGTTATTTCAGGGTAAAAATGCCAAAGTTGCCACCACTTTCACCCCAAATTCTTCCTCAAAAACAGGTTTTTTATAGTCTAAACTCCACAATTCTAAAGCACAATCATCTTCAGCATTATTGGGAAAAAGATGCAGATGTAGTGTCCTATATTCGGGATCGTACTTACATTCAATCTTTTTAATCGCTCCTATTTGTCGCCGATCTAAAGCCACAGCCAAGCGCAGTATAGCACTTAAATGTCTGACCATATACTGATAGTATTCCGTTAATTTTATAAAATCATCATGCCTTTTCTTCGGTTTACTTTTGCGGTGATAACGAGCGATATTAGCGATCACTTCTAACTCTATTTCCGTATAGCCCAACAGTTCACCATTGCGAATTAAATAATAGGAATGTTTATGATGGGCAGCATGACTAACATATAAACCACTATTATGTAAAATTGCCGCCGCCCATAATAGATCTTTAGCCTCCTGATTCCAAGAATGTAATTGTCCTTGCGTTTGCTCGAACAAAGACAGGGAAAATGTCGCTATTCTCTCGGCCGATTCTAAATTAACTTGATACTTTTTCGCTATTTTCAGGACACTGCGCTGACGGATTTCACTCTGATAAAGTAACCGATTATCAATTAACCCGTGGGTCAGCATCCAATCGACGATCACCCCTTCTCGCAGGGCCCTTTCACAGAGAACTAACTTATCAACATCTAACATGGTCATCGCTTCCAAAAGCACGATCGAACCTGCCAGAATTATCTCGGACCGTTTATCGGACATCCCCAGAATTGCCAGCCTTTGATGGTAGTCCAAAACGGCGAAACGTTTGACTAATTCTTTGACATCTTTGCGGGTTAATTGATAACCATTTAAAGGATTAGGAATTTCCCCCAATTTCTCGAAAGCATGGATAGTCATCAAAGTTTCGATCGTCCCAGAAGTTCCCACTAAACGCGGCACTTCTCCCACCTGTAAATGATGTTTAATTTCCTCTACTGCCCGCTCTAACATTCCGCGGGTGTATGCCCTTAAATAGGCTAATTCTGTGGGACTAATGGGATCGGTGGTGATCAAATCTTGCGTCAAACGCACCGCGCCGATTTTGGTACTACCAAGAAAGCGAATTTCTTGACTATCAGCTAAGATTAATTCCGTGGAACCACCACCGATATCGATAATAATATGGGCTTGATTTTGGAAATCCATCCCCGAGACGACACCGAGATAAATCCGGCGCGCTTCCTCCTGTCCAGAGATGAGATTTACGGAAATACCGACTTCTTTCTCGATTAAAGCCAAAAATTCGTCGCCATTGGCCGCTTCCCGGGTGGCGCTGGTGGCAACGGCGATAATCTGATCCGCATGGAGACTAATGGCTAGATCGTGACAGCGTTTTAAAGCGGCGATCGCTCTTTCCATGGCCGCTAGGGTTAATTTACCGGTTTTCCGATCTCGATCGCCCAGACGGACTGTATCCTTTTCTCGGGCAATAATCGTAAAAGCAGGCAAAGACGGTTCAATTGCCACTACTACCATGTGAACCGAATTCGTGCCAATATCGATCGCCGCTAGGATTTGGGCATCGGAGGCTTTTCTAAGGGGCGCTAGTCCCCGATTGGGTGTAACTTGATTAGAAATATTCACCATCGCTTATCAGTGATCAGTTAAGCTGTTCGTAATTTAAATTGCTTGTTGAGACGAGGCAACAGGCACTCTTGCAAAAGGCAACAGTAAAGGGATTGAGGGAGATTCGGCTAATCTAAGAATAAGCGGTTTAAATACGTCTTAGCTTACCAGTCGGGGCATAGGGGTTAGGACTGGTCTTATTATCCCTCTAATTGCCCGCCTCGGCCCCGCAATTTTAGCTTGATCTAGCATTTATCTGAATAATGAGGTACAAAGTTTTCCCTTTGGGGGGTCATTCGTCCTTTATCGATGCCCGCTCCGATTATACTTCATCTTTATGAGAAACTTCCTAATTAAGAAAAATAAACTGTAGTGAAATATACTGTTTTTCCATGTTCTAATGGGGATAGATAGGGGGAAAAAAATCATGTCGAAATCACTCTTTACCGATGCCAGCAGTCGCCTAGAACGGGCCCTTAAGTATGTCTCCATTTCCGATGATGCGATCGAGCGGTTAAAATATCCCAAAGCTAGTCTCAGCGTCTCCATACCCGTCCGTATGGACAACGGCACTTTAAGAATCTTCCAAGGCTACCGCGTCCGCTACGATGACACCCGCGGCCCTGGCAAGGGAGGTGTGCGCTATCATCCCAACGTCAGCATTGATGAGGTACAGTCCCTAGCCTTTTGGATGACCTTTAAATGCGCCCTGCTGGATTTGCCCTTTGGTGGGGCTAAGGGCGGTATTACCCTCAATCCGAAAGAATTGTCAAAAGCCGAGTTAGAACGCCTTAGCCGGGGCTATATCGAGGGTATAGCCGACTTTATCGGTCCGGATGTGGATATTCTTGCCCCCGATGTCTATACCAACGAGATGATCATGGGTTGGATGATGGACCAGTACAGCATTATTCAGCGTAAAATTAGTCCGGCGGTGGTGACGGGGAAACCTTTAACCATGGGAGGCAGTCGTGGTCGCGATACGGCGACGGGAACGGGTGCTTTTCATGTTATTCATTCTCTTTTGCCGAAATTAGACAAAAAACCGGCTAATACTACCGTGGCCGTCCAAGGGTTCGGTAACGCCGGGGCCGTAGTGGCGGATCTCCTCGCCAAAGCCGGTTATCAAGTGGTGGCGGTAAGTGATTCCCAGGGCGGCATTTATCGGGAAAAAGGGCTAGATATTGCCAGCATTCGTCAGTATAAACAGGAACATCGCGGCATTACTGCTATTTACTGTGAGGGTACCGTGTGTAATATCGTGGAACACGAGGCGATTAGTAATGAAGAATTATTAGCCCTAGATGTGGATATTTTGATTCCAGCTGCCCTAGAAAACCAAATTACCGCCGAAAATGCCGATCGCGTGCGGGCAAAATATATCTTTGAAGTGGCCAATGGTCCAACTACCTCAGAAGCCGATCGCATTTTAGACTCAAAAGGGATTCTGGTTTTCCCCGATATTCTGGTTAACGCCGGTGGGGTAACGGTGAGTTATTTTGAATGGGTGCAAAATCGCAGCGGTCTTTATTGGCAATTAAACGAGATAAATGAGCGCTTAAAAGAAAGAATGGTGACAGAAGCCGAAAAAGTCTGGTCTTTCGCCCAGGAGTTCGATACGTCTCTGCGTAACGCCGCCTACGCCCAGGCCATTACTCGTCTCGGTGAAGCCCTAGATGCGAAGGGAACCCGCGATTATTACGTCAATGGGAAGAGTTATTCCTGAAGTCGATTCGGGAATCACTCTCCCAAAAAACTCCCTTTTGTTACAGGAAAAACACGGGATTACCAATATCAAAACTGCGGTGATCTGGTACAAACCAGTACCAATTGCACCCGTTAGTTTGGGTCTAGGTTTTAAAAATCCCACCAAAGAAGATTGATATAGCGGTATGCACTTGCATGAGGTACAATAGAAGAGGACAATAAATTATAGACCTAGGCAGGAGCCACGACCCGATGAAGCCCTATTCTTTAGACTTGCGACAAAAGATCATCGAGACCTACGAGGAGAATAACCTCTCACAACGTGAGTTAGCCAAAAGATTTAGAGTAGCTTTAAGCTTTATCCAGAAACTAATCAAGCAGTGGCGTGAAACAGGAAATCTAAATCCCCGACCGCATGGTGGAGGACAAAAACTCAAGCTTAAGAGCGACGAAATTATCTTGCTGGGCGATTTAGTCCAAGAAAAGAAAGATGCCACCTTAGACGAGTTAAGAAAACAAATTGAGGAAAAAACACAGACGGTGGTGAGTAACTCAACAATCAGTAGAATTTTAAAACGGCTAAATTTAACTCAAAAAAAAAAGCTTACACCCTAGGGAAAGAGACACGGAAAGAGTGCAAAAATTAAGAGAAGAATATTGGGAGAAAATCCGAGATGTTAGAGCGGAAGATTTGGTTTTCGTTGACGAGTCTGGCTCTAATCTAGGGATGACAAGACTTTATGGCAGGGCTGAAAAAGGTCAGAGAGTGTATGATTCAGTTCCGTTAAACCGAGGAAAAAACGTCACGATAATTGGAGCGATAGCGCTCAAAGGCTTGCTGGCTTTTATCAATGTATTTGGAGCCGCAAATGGTTTAATATTTGAAGCATTTATTGCTACATTATTAGTTCCAAACTTGTGGAAAGGAGCTTGTGTATTAATGGATAATGCTTCGATTCATCAAAAAGAAACCCTCGAACCAATTCTTCAAGAAGTCGGTGCTAGACTGGAGTTTTTACCTCCCTATTCTCCCGATTTTTCTCCCATTGAAAACTGTTGGTCGAAAGTGAAAATACTGATTCGTTCTATGTCACCTCGTACCTATGCTGATCTAGAAAAAGCGATCGTTCAAGCCTTTAGTCAGATTACATTGCGAGACATCCATCACTGGTTTACCCATTGTTGCTATTGCGATACCCCTTTTAAAGAGCCTACCTAGTCATCCATGCTGTACCTCATTCAACTGAAACCCGCTATATCTGAAATCGGCAACGTCATCTATTCTCCGTAGGATTCAGCAGTAATTTTACCCCGAAAAACGATGTAATTATAAACCGTATAGGCCAGTAAAATTGGGATTAAAAACCCCACAAAAGTCAGCATAAACACCAAAGAACTAGGGGCGGCTGCCGCTTGATAAATTGTCACGGACGGGGGAATAATATCGGGAAAAATCAACAATCCCAAACCGATAAAAGAGAGCATAAACAGCAATACTGTCCAGACCATCGGGGTGTTTTCTTCCTTTAGTTGCAAACTCCGCAGTAACAAACCCAGTAACACCACAGCTAAAATCGGGATGAGGATAAAAATGTAAATTAGTCGAGGGTCAAATAAACGCTGACGGATATGGTCAGAAAGCAGCGGCGTACTGATGGTGATAAAGATAGCACCGATAAAAGTGGTAATAGCGGCAATTTTTGCCGTTTTATAGTGAACTTCCTGTAAATTACCTGTAGTTTTCAGAATTAGGTAAGTGGAACCCACTAAAACATAAGCTTGGATTAAAGTTAGAGACACTAGAATCGATCGCCATGTTAACCAATCAAAGGGGCCGCCGGCAAAATGACCCAATTCATCCACTTTAATGCCCTCAAAAACCGCACCGAGGGCGAATCCTTGCCCCAAAGCGGCCAAAAAACTGCCGAGTCCGAAGGCATAATTCCAGAACAACTTGCGACGAGAATGTTCACGAAACTCGAAGGAAACAGCCCGAAATAACAGCCCCACCACCATAATCACTGCTGGTAGGTATAAAGCGTTTAAAATTGTCCCGTAAGCTAGGGGAAACGCCCCAAACAGGGAACCACCCATCAAGACAATCCAAGTTTCGTTAGCATCCCAAACATTGCCCAAACTGGTCATTAAAATACTGCGACGCTTCTCGGAGGAGGAAGTCAGGGAAAGAATTCCCACCCCCAAGTCAAAACCATCGAGGAGGACGTAGAGAAACAGGAATAAACCCAGAATAAAAAACCAAATTTGTGGCAAAAAATACTGTAACGGTTCCATAGTTCCTCCTATTGTTGCGCTTCTAGGGAACGAGGATTTAGTTCTGGTGAGGTCACTTTTTCCTGTTGAGTCCCCGGCAGTGGTAAGTTAAGATTGGGTCCCTGACGGATAATAAGACTACCGAAATAGAGAGCAGAAACCAAGAAAACGACATAAATCGCCGTAATTCCGATTAAAGAGGTTAAAATCTCGCCTGCGGGCAGTTTAGAAGCAGCATCCACTGTCCGGATTTGATTGTAAACCGTCCAGGGTTGACGACCGACACAACGGACAATCCAACCGGTTTCAACCGCAAGATAACCCAGAGGGGCCGCAAAAACCCAAGCGCGCAGTAACCATTTTTGACTGTCGATTTTTTCGTTACTCAGTTGACCGCGCAGCCATTGCCCGACAGTTACAGTCATTAAAGAAGCAAGAAAAAGACCGATAGCGACCATAATCCGGAAGGAATAATAGATTAGCCCCACCATGTGCGGTCTGTCTTCGTATTTCCACGTTTTTAAGCCGAGAACAGGTTCCGATAACTTGGGTTTTAACTCCAAAAGATAACCCAAAGCATTAGGAATCTTCACTTCCCAGCTATTTGTCTCCGCTTTATCCTTGGGTAAAGCAACCAAACTCCAACCGGCAGTTTCTCCCGCAGGAATGGTTTCCCATTGCGCTTCCATGGCGGCTAATTTAGCCGGTTGATAGTGATACACTTGTTCGGCACTAAGATGACCGACAAAAATTTGCAAGGGGGCGATAACAATCGCTAGAGTAAGAACAATTTTGAGAGAACGACTAAAAAAGCTAATGTGACGTTTATTGAGCAAATACCAAGCACTAATACCACCAATGACGAAAAGAGAAGTTTCCAGAGTAGCGAAAAACATATGCAGGAAACTATTAACCATGAAGGGATTGAGAATCGCTTGTAGGTAATCCTGAACGATAAATTTACCATCCACGAAGATGCCGCCGGCGGGGGTTTGCAGCCAAGAATTAGCGGTTAAAATCCAGAAAGTGGAAAGATTAGCCCCGAAAGCGACGAGAATTGTCGCTAGGAAGTGAATTAACGGGGGAACTCGTCCCCAACCAAACAGCATAATTCCTAGAAAACTAGCCTCTAGCATAAAGGCCATGGTTCCCTCGAAACCGAGGATAGTTCCGAAAAAGTCCCCCACCGCTTCCGAAAAAGGCGCCCAATTCATGCCAAACTGAAAAGCCATGGGTAAACCAGAAGCAACTCCAATGCCGAAATTGAGAATGTAGAGTTTTGCCCAGAAGCGAGCGTGATGATAGTAGTCAGGATTGCGGGTTTTTAGCCATAATCCTTCGACAATGACTAGATAAATGCCCATACCAGTGGTTAACACCGGCCAAAGCATATGGAAAATAGCGGTGATGGCGAATTGTATCCGCGACAAAGCAACGGGATTGGCAAGTAAATCCATGATTATAATCTTTAAACGATCGTGAAAATATGATAAGCACCTATAATACTTAGCCAGTAATGCCCTGAAAAGGCAAGGGTAAATAGGGATTATACAGATTGTTTTTAGATTTATGCGATCGCTTTGGTGTTAGTCAATGACTTAGTTAGTATTCTTGTATTATATTGGGGGGAAAACTCAGAAAAATTGCTAGAATATTAGCCTGATTAATTAATTTTCCCCTCGATCGAGTATGACTTTCTCCTCAGCCGCAGACTTTCAAGATGAATTTGATGTCATCGTCGTCGGGGCGGGCCATTCCGGCTGTGAAGCGGCCCTAGCTTGCGCCCGTCTCGGTTGTCGTACCCTTCTCCTCACCCTTAATCTCGATAAAATCGCTTGGCAACCCTGTAACCCCGCCGTCGGTGGTCCGGCTAAATCCCAATTAACCCACGAAGTGGACGCTTTAGGCGGCGAAATTGGCAAAATGGCCGACCGCACCTATCTGCAAAAACGGGTTCTTAATGCCTCTCGCGGACCGGCAGTCTGGGCCCTACGCGCCCAAACCGATAAACGGGAATACGCGGCGGTGATGAAAGGTATCGTCGAAACCCAAGCCAATCTGGTTATTCGGGAAGGCATGGCCACAGACCTGATTTTAGGGGCAAATGAGCAAGTTTTAGGGGTAGAAACCTATTTCGGCACTTGTTTCGCCGCTAAAGCCGTCATTTTAACCACTGGCACTTTTTTAGGCGGCAAAATCTGGATTGGCGGCAAGTCTATGGCAGCTGGACGGGCGGGGGAATTTGCGGCGGTGGGTTTAACAGAAACCCTAAATCGTCTCGGATTCGAGACCGGTCGCCTAAAAACTGGCACTCCTGCCCGTGTGGATAAGCGTTCGGTGGATTACTCCCGTATGGAACCGCAACCGCCCGATGACGAGGTACGTTGGTTTAGTTTTGATCCCGATGTCTGGATCGAACGGGAACAAATGAACTGTCACCTCACCCGCACCACGGCGGCAACTCATCAATTAATCAGAGATAATTTACATTTATCCCCCATTTATGGCGGTTTTATTGACTCCAAAGGGCCGCGTTATTGTCCTAGTATTGAGGATAAAATCGTCCGTTTTGCCGATAAAGAAAGTCATCAAATTTTTATCGAACCGGAAGGGCGCGATATTCCCGAACTTTATATCCAAGGCTTTTCAACGGGACTGCCGGAAAATGTTCAATTAGCAATGCTGCGGACTTTACCCGGTTTAGAAAACTGTGTGATGTTGCGGGCTGCCTATGCAGTGGAATACGATTATTTACCGGCAACTCAGTGTTATCCAACCCTGATGACGAAGAAGATTGAGGGGTTATTTTGTGCGGGACAAATTAACGGGACAACCGGTTATGAAGAAGCGGCAGCCCAGGGACTGGTGGCGGGGATTAATGCGGCGCGGTTTGCTTTAGGAAAAGAGTTAATTGTTTTTACCCGGGAGGAAAGTTATCTAGGAACTTTGGTCGATGATTTGTGTACCAAGGATCTGCGGGAACCCTATCGAATGTTAACCAGTCGTTCCGAATATCGCTTAGTATTGCGATCGGATAATGCCGATCAAAGATTAACACCTTTAGGACGAGAAATTGGTTTAATTGATGACCGGCGTTGGCAATTATTCCAGAGCAAACAAGCTAATATTATCGCTGAAAAAGAACGCCTACACGAAACGAGAATTAAAGAACGGGATCAGGTGGCAATTGCCATCGTTAAGGATACGGAACAAAAAATTAAAGGTTCTCTCTCTTTAGCTGATTTACTGCGTCGTCCTAGCTTCCATTATCTCGATCTCGATCGCTATGGTTTAGGTAATCCCGATTTAAATTTAGCCGAAAGAGAAGGGGTAGAAATTGAGATTAAATATTCCGGTTATTTGAAGCGACAACAAAATCAAATCGACCAAATTAGTCGCCACAGTAACCGTCATTTATCCCCCGATATTGACTACATGAAAATCGAAACTTTGTCAATGGAATCGCGGGAAAAATTAACAAAAATTAAACCCGCCACCATCGGCCAAGCCTCGCGAATTGGCGGAGTCAATCCCGCCGATATTAACGCTTTATTAGTGTATCTAGAAATGCGGCAGATGTCGGCAGTTAAAAGTTAGGAAATAATCTTGATTATCAGCGATCAAGATGGGTGCATCTCCTTGACTTTCTCCCATTGATTATTATCAAGATTCTGGCGACATAGTTGTAAAAGCTGACCAGCTTTCCACGCTGAGGGTTGCAATTTCTTTTATTGTGGTGGCCAGAGCCATTCTCGTCAACCTAAAAAGATTTAATTGTGTTCAAAGATTCGGTAACGTGAGCTTTAAAATCTAACATAGAATCAAAAATATGTCTGACGATTCCCTCTTTATCAATGATATAGGTAACTCGTCCAGGGAGAACGAATAAGGTAGAGGGAACACCGAATAATTTCCGGACTCGGTTATCGGTATCACTTAAAAGGGTGAAGGGAAGATTATATTTTTGGGCAAATTGTTGATGAGATTGGGGACTATCGCCACTAATACCAATAACTTCCGCACCCGCATCGGTAAACACTTCGTAACTATCGCGGAAAGCGCAGGATTCTGCGGTACAACCCGGAGTATCATCTTTGGGATAGAAATAAATTACCAGGGATTTTTTACCGATTAAATCGCCGATATTAACCGTTGCCCCTGTTTGGGAAGGGAGAGAAAAATTGGGAACTCGATCGCCTACTTTTATAGCTGCCATAAGATTAATTAATTGATAGATAATCGTGGATAGGGTGGTACTTTACATTCTAACCTTTTTTGGCCTTTTGTTTAGCCCGTTTAGCGGCAGCTTTGGCCGCTTTTTCTGCTTCAATGCGTTTTTGTTCGGCTTTTTGTTTTTCTTCGTCTAGTTTTTCTAGATAATAGTGATAATCTCCCGCGTAGGCAATTAATTCGCCATCCCGAATCTCGACAATTTTGTTAGCTACCTGGGAGATAAAATAACGATCATGAGAAACAATTAAAACCGTGCCTTCATAAACTTTTAAAGCCGATTCTAACATTTCCTTGGCGGGAATATCGAGGTGATTAGTGGGTTCATCGAGAATTAATAAGTTAGCGGGAGCAAGTAACATTTTAGCTAAAGCAAGACGCGCTTTTTCGCCACCACTCAAGGATTCTACTTTTTTTAATACCGTTTCCCCACTGAATAAAAATCGCCCTAAAAGACTACGAACTTCCACATCTTTCCAATCGGGAACTTCATCATGAATGGTATCTAAAACAGTTTTAGTTAGGTCTAAAGCTTCCGCTTGGTTCTGCTCAAAATAACTAGGAATAACGTTATGTTTACCGATTTCGATCGAGCCTTCTGTGGGAGTTTCTAAGCCAACAATTAAACGTAAAAGCGTGGATTTTCCCGCACCATTGGGTCCTAAAAACGCCACTCGATCGCCCCTTTCTATTTCCAGATTTGCTCCCAAAAAGAGAATTTTATCATCGTAGATGTGAACAAGATTTTTAACAGTTACCACTTCTCGACCACTACGCACTGCTGGAGGAAACTGGAATTTTAAGGTACGCACATCGGCGATTGGTGCTTCAATTTTTTCTACCTTTTCTAATTGTTTTTCCCTGCTTTTTGCTTGGGTGCTGCGGGTGGCACTGGCCCGGAATCGATCCACGAAAGCTTGCTGTTTTTCTAGTTCTTTTTGTTGACGTTCGTAGGCACTTAACTGAGCGGATTGTTGTTCGTATTTTTGCTCTAGGTATGAGGAATAATTACCTAAATAAGTGGTAGAAACTCCCCTTTCAGTTTCGACAATTTTGGTACAGAGACGATCAAGAAATTCCCGGTCGTGGGAAACTATGACCATGGGAGTGGTTAAATCCTTGAGGAATTTTTCTAACCATTCAATGGTTTCTAAGTCTAAATGGTTAGTCGGTTCATCGAGGAGTAAAATATCGGGAGTTTGCAGGAGAATTTTGCCTAAACTCATCCGCATTTGCCAACCACCACTAAAGGAACTTACCAAGCGATCGCCGTCATCAATAGTAAAGCCCATTTCCGGTAAAATTTTCTCGATGCGCGCTTCTAATCCGTAACCATCTAACCCTTCAAATTGTCTTTGTAGGCGATCCAATTGATGAATTAAGCGATCTAATTCTTCGGGATCAGCTTTTTCCATGTGCTGGGGAATTTCTATTAGTTGATGGTGGACTTGATTCGCTTCTTGAAACACCGTCCAAAATTCCTCGCGTACCGTCCGACGGGGATCCACTTCAAATTCTTGGGTAAGATAGCCGATATGGAGACTGGTAGGACGGATGATCTCCCCAGCCGTAGGTTCCACTTGCCCCATAATAATTTTCAGCTGGGTGGATTTTCCCGCCCCATTAACTCCCACCAAGCCGATGCGATCGCCAGTTTTTACTTCCCAAGTGACATCTTTTAACACTTCTCCCGTCGGGTAAATCTTACTAATTCTCTCTAGTCGTAGCATCGCTGATTTTTCTCCAGTCCTAGGCCGGTGAGGCAGTCCGCCTTTATTGTAACATTTAGTTAAGCTTTATCTCGTCCCTGTCAAGTTTTCGGGGAAATATCTCGAAGCAATCAGGAGCAGAAATCGGAACTCCGCCATCTAAAATAAAGTCAAACACTCAGAAAAACCATGACTTACGCTGGGGAAATTCAACTAAAAACCCAAAACCCTAAAACCCCAATACCCCGCAATCCCTTGATGTTGTTTATGTTAAAAGAGAATGCTTTTGTGGAGTAGAGCCTGAAACATTTATTGAGAAATATTAAAGATTAATTACTATGACCAACTCTTAGGGTTAGAGAAAGATAAACTTGAGACTCTTAAGTCAAATTTATTGACTCAAAATCAGTTGTACTTAATTTAAATGAAATAGCCCTACCCCACTCCCCACTGATTACTGTTCAGTGTTTACTGATAACTGAAAAATCACCCTTCTCTTGTCTCTTAATCAAATTCTGCTTTTAAATCCCGACGCATTAATTCATCCACGGCAACTTGGGGAGAAATTTCCCCGCGCAAAAGACGATCAACTTGGCAGGTAATCGGTACATATAAAAATTTTTTTTGGGCAATTCTCATTAAAACTTCTGTGGTGTTTATTCCCTCGGCAGTTCCCTCTAACTTAGCTAAAATCTCAGGCAAAGATAAACCTAAAGCTAATTGATAACCCACTTGGTAATTGCGAGATAAAGGACTATTACAGGTGGCTAATAAATCCCCTAAACCCGATAAACCAAAGAAAGTTTCTTGACAACCTCCTAGACAAGTTCCCACCCGAACTATTTCCGGTAAAGCGCGAGTTAACAGGGCAGATTTGGCATTAGTACCCAACTGTAAACCATCACAAACCCCAGAAGCGATCGCCATGACATTTTTGAGAGTGCCACCTAACTCAGTCCCCAAGGGATCGCTATTAAGATAAACCCGAAAAGATTCCCCAGATAATAATTTTTGTAACAATATTGCCGCTTTTGGAGCATAACTTGCTACCACCGTCGCCGCAGGTAAACCTTGATTAATTTCTTTAGCTAAATTCGGACCGGAAAGAACCACAAGAGAATTATCAGGAAACGCTTGATTCCACAGATGAAAAGGGGTACGAGTGGTGATTGGGTCTAAACCTTTAGTAGCGGTGACGATAATTGTGCAAGAATTTAATTGTAATTGCTGTAATTTTTCGATTGTTGGGGCAACTCCTTTAATCGAAACTGCTGAAATAATTACCTCAGTATCTGCTATAACATTCCCTAAATCTTCCCCGCTATGACGCGACCAAACCCGAACGGCTAAGTGATTACGTCTAGCCAAATTAGCGAGAGTTTGCCCCCAAATTCCCCCACCTATAACCGTAATTTTCTTGGCATTTTCTAACAACTTTTCTTCTCCTCCTTATTAGTGATCCGTTATCAGTTACCAGTTAGAAAAAGGGGGGGTTAACAAGCAATTCTTGCTCGATCGCCCTCCTGATTCGATTTTAAGGTTATGACTCGTGAACCCCTCTCAACGGAAGCAAGAGTGCTGACTGCTGCAAGGATCGGTTGCCGTTCTATAGTATTTCTGTTCATCGAAAAAAATGGGTTTGAAACCCCGTCCTAGAAGGACGGCTTTACTTTGTTTTCCCTTGCGGGAAGCTGGTTTTTGAAAATCCCGATAAGGGCAAGAACCAGCAAACTTGTCTAAGTCCCTTCCCGCAACACAGCTAAGATGCCTTGTCTGACAACGCCTTACCAATAAGGCTTAGAGATAGTCCGAACGAGGGAAGTATTCGGAAGTCTGTTCCAAGCTGTGTCTCTTGCGGTAGTCGCTACTTGCGTCGCCTAGATTGGTGCGGGGCTTGCCCCGCACCTTTAGGACGGGGTTAGTGACTGCTAAATCTCAGGGGGAGATGCCTTCTATTTTACCCTGCAACTCAGCAATAGGGTTTATTTAACGCAGTCAATGCCTGCAAGAATCGCTGCAAAAATTTCTAAACCGATAACCAGCGACGGAGACCCAAGATGGCTCCGATTGCAGCTTAATGTTCATTTACGAATAGTCTCTCAGGGCAGGGAGGATGTCAACAGGGCAATCGCTTTCATAAGTAGGGCTTATCTCTATGATAATGAGAAATAGGGTTAAAATTCCTTAAAACCCCTTTACATAACTATAAAAAGACGATAGTATTAACTCATGTCAAACAAAGAACCTTGACAACTAAATACATACAGAAATTATCCAACCATGACCACCACTCTACAACAGCGCGAGAGCGCTTCCCTGTGGGAGCAGTTCTGTCAGTGGATCACCAGCACCAACAACCGTCTCTATATCGGTTGGTTCGGTGTGATCATGATCCCCACCCTGCTCACCGCCACCACCTGCTTCATCATCGCCTTTATCGCCGCTCCTCCTGTAGATATCGACGGTATTCGCGAGCCTGTAGCTGGTTCTCTACTCTACGGAAACAACATCATCTCCGGTGCTGTTGTTCCCTCTTCCAACGCGATTGGACTCCACTTCTACCCCATCTGGGAAGCTGCTTCCTTAGATGAGTGGTTATACAACGGTGGTCCCTACCAGTTAGTCATTTTCCACTTCTTACTAGGTGTCTTCTGCTACCTCGGTCGTCAGTGGGAACTGTCTTTCCGTTTAGGAATGCGTCCTTGGATCTGTGTTGCCTACTCCGCACCTGTATCCGCCGCTACTGCTGTATTCTTAATCTATCCCATCGGACAAGGTTCTTTCTCCGACGGTATGCCTTTAGGAATCTCTGGAACCTTCAACTTTATGTTCGTGTTCCAAGCAGAACATAACATTCTGATGCACCCCTTCCATATGTTAGGTGTTGCTGGTGTGTTCGGCGGTTCCTTGTTCTCTGCGATGCACGGTTCTCTAGTAACTTCTTCCTTAGTGCGTGAAACCACTGAAATCGAATCTCAGAACTACGGTTACAAATTCGGTCAAGAAGAAGAAACCTACAATATCGTTGCCGCTCACGGTTACTTCGGACGTTTAATCTTCCAATACGCTTCTTTCAATAATAGCCGTTCTCTGCACTTCTTCTTAGGTGCATGGCCGGTAATCGGTATTTGGTTTACGGCAATGGGTGTTAGCACCATGGCGTTCAACCTCAACGGTTTTAACTTCAACCAGTCGATTCTCGATTCTCAAGGTCGTGTAATCGGTACTTGGGCCGATGTGTTAAACCGCGCTGGTATCGGTATGGAAGTAATGCACGAGCGCAACGCTCACAACTTCCCCTTAGACTTAGCTAGTGGCGAACAGGCTCCTGTGGCTCTGACTGCTCCTGCTATCAATGGTTAATTCCTAGTCTGAACGAAAAGGCACTTCCGCAAGGGGGTGCTTTTTTGTTGTTAGAATTGGGGAACAATGAAAAACGCTGCAAAATGCTTATTCTCAAACAATCATTATTATGACCGCTCTCACTGGAAAATATACTCTTAGTCAATATTTTGAGCAGGAAATACAATCCCAAACTCGTCATGAATATCTGGATGGAAAAATTATTGCTATGACAGGAGGGACACCGACTCATAATCGCATTATTAGTAATTTATTAGTGGCTTTATATACTGGACTAAAGAATCAACCCTATGCCGTTTTTGTCACCGATCAGCGTTTATGGATACCTGAGCGTCAAATAGCCACCTATCCTGATATTATGGTAGTTTCTGAACCTCTTATTTATCAAGAAGGACGCAAAGATACTTTAATTAATCCTGTTTTAATCGCTGAGGTTTTGTCTGCTTCAACGGCAAATTACGACAGAGAAGAAAAGTTTGCCGCTTATCGAACCATTGCAACTTTTCAGGAATATTTATTGATTTCTCAGGAAAAATGTTATATTGAACATTTTCAAAAGGAAGGCGATCTTTGGTTGTTTACAGCTTATGAATCTGATAGGATAATTCATTTAAACTCTTTGGGAATTCAGATAGTGATCGCAGATGTTTACCATAAAATCATCTTGGAAAATAATTAAAATATAAGGAAAATAGTTAAGAGGTAAAATGATGACTTTGCCAGAAATGATCAAATCTTTTGAGAATTTATCAGAGGATGAACAGGAGTCATTGTTAGAGATTTTGTGTCAATATAGAGCCAAAGCAAGAGAAAGAGAAATTTTAGCTAATTTTAAGGAATTGAAAGAGGCGATCGCTACTGGAACGGCCAGAAGGGGAACCGTAGAAGATTTGATTGCTGATTTGAATGAGGATTAACAATGGATCTAATATGGAGTGATGGGTTTAAGCGTTCGTTTAAGAAGCTAATCAAGAAAAATCCCCAGTTAAAACCTAAAATTTTCGATGTACTTAGAAAACTGGCAGAAGACCCATTTACACTGTCTTTAAAAACCCATAAGTTAAGTGGTAATTTAGAAGAGTTATGGTCTTGTACTGTAGCTTACGATTGTCGAATTATTTTTAGTTTTTCGGAAGATGGAGAATATTTAGAAGTTATCATCTTGTTAATTGATATTGGTAGTCACGATCAGGTGTATAGAAAATAGGATATACTGGAAAGCGATCCGGCGGGTTTCTGCGTTGCGGTACACATATATTTAGAATAATATCAATTTTTTCTAATCGTTAGGATTTCTTTTAAGATAAGATTTAAAGACAGGATTAATAGGAAAATAGGACGAGGTTTCTGATGGTAATTTATCCAGTAAACAGCGTCTTATTAATGACTGAATAGTTGCCCAAAATTCAGATTGAGAAAGGTCAAGACTAGCAGTTTTGGGAAACTTTTCTACCGCTTCAGTTTGATTAGCTAACCAGTGTATCACCTTTTTTTCTGTTGCGGATAAACGCTGTAAATGACATTCGATCGAGTCTTCTATATCTCCTAAATAAATTTCATTTTTCATTTGTTCTAAAAATAAGGATACTTCCCCATCAAATAGTTCAATAAGGGTTGAGGAGATGATATTTAACCAGTTAGGATGACCTTGATAAATTTCCCTCAGTTTCGTCCATTTCTCCTCATTTTTTAAACCGTATTCTTTGAAGATTTCTTCAAATTCTGTCGTTAAACCTTGCAGGTATAAAGTTTTAATTTTATCGGATTTTAAGGTGACAAAATCTCTGGGAAGTTCCCAACTAATTAAAATCAAACAACTTTGATGAGATGTGGTAGCAATTTGCTGAAAAAATTTATGATAATCCTGACAGTCGCTTAAATATTTACCTGCTAATTCCCCCAGTTTAAAAATATTCTGTACATCATCAAGAATAATTAAACAACGATAGGAGCTTAGATAATCTATTATATCAGGTAAGGGGGTTGATAGAGATTGGTTGAAAAACTGTTTTAGATCATCTTTGAGAGCGATTAATTGAGGAATATTTTCCAGACTGCGGTAAATAATATAATCAAATTGTCGGGCAACTTCTGAAATTAATTTAAGGGTTAAAGCTGTTTTTCCGATTCCACTTAACCCATAAATAGTAATTAATCGAGTTTTATTATCTAGCCATTCTTTTAAGGTTGATATTTCTAACTTACGTCCATAGTTATACCTTAATTCAGGAGCTTTTGTTAGGTTAATTATTGGGTATAGATGATCATTATCTGGAAAATTTGAAGACTTTTTTAAGTTGTTTTCTGAATAGGGGTTATTTTCTCTACAGATGTTTATATGGTTATTGCCGATATTATTACAATGATAGTTAACAAAGTGATAAATAGTAGATGAAGCTTTATTTTCTAAAATAGAACGAACATTAGACTTTTTTATATCTTCTTCAAAAACATCTGATAACAGTTGCCATAACTTCCATGCTTCTTTTTTTATATGGTCATAACTGCGCTGATTATTTTCGGCAATTTTTTCATAATCTTGATGTTCCCAAATACCCTGTAAGATGGATTCTTGCAATGAATCAAGATGTTTACCAGTTTTCTCTAATACCTGTTTATCTGTCCATTCTAAAAGGGTTTGAATATCCATATAAGTAAGCAATAGAACATTTGTATTGCTGGTTGGGATAAGGGAACATATTTTAGGTTTCTTGTTTTTTTATCAGACTAATAATCATTTTACTTTACTCTTGCAAAATATCAACTATTATTTTATCTCTTTTTGCTCACCTCATCCTATCCGTCCAGATAGGAGAAGATAAGTTTCTAATTTATTAATTGAACCCTGCGCTATATTTAAAAATCTGACATATTCGCTACGAACTACCACGGACTGATGACAACTTTCTGTTAAAACACACCAAGTTGTAATTAGAGGTTGAGAAGAATACTGTGCTAAGGTTTGCTGTGCTATTAGATGATATTGATCTTTATTGTTAAATAAAGCCACCCAGAACCCAGTATCAACGATGATCATATTTAGCTTTTAATCCTTCTTTGAGAACGGATTTATAATTAGTAGAAAGGTCTGATTCTGCACTAATACAACCGATTAACCCAGATTCTTTTAAAATGTCTAGGGTACTTTGAGCTTGAGGGTTTATTTTTGCTGCAATCTCTGGCTTTTTTGCTAAAGAATAGCGTTTTTTAAATAACTCAATAAAATCAATCAGTAAGTTTTGTGCTTCTTCAGGTAATTGGTTAATATCTTGTTGAATTTGTTCTAAGTTAATCATTAATTTTCCTCTGTTAAGGTTTTTAAATAGGCTGCTAATCTTTAAGCGACTGTTTCTGACATTTAAACCTCCTGATTTGTTTCCGACTGTCACCTGTTACTTAATCGATTAATATCAATTCCAATGCTTGATTAATAATTTTATTTTTATCGATCATAGCTTCAATTTCTTCTGGTTGATATATACCCTCAAAAGCTTCTAATGCCGCTTGTCTTAAAGCGGAAGAATAAGCATCATCTAAGGTTTCTTTTAATTCTTCTGATGTTAGATAATTTCCTCCAGTTTTACGTCGTTGATTAATGCGTTGAATCTGTCGAACAGAATTAGAAATAGAGGTTTCCCATGAGCGGGTACTGCGTTTTTCTGCTTGCTGCTTAATCAGATGTAATAGGACAATAATACTAAAGCTAAAAATCTTATTGAGCTTATCATCCTTACTCATTTCTGTCATTTCCTCTACCAAGATCAAGGCATCGGGAACATTGCCAGCTATTAATAGATTTTTTAACTCTAATAATTCTTCCATTTTTTGCTTTTTTTTACTGGTTAACCTCTTGATTTAGTAATTTGTTCCGCATTTAAATTAACCCAAGTTGCTAGTTATAAGCTTCGCTAGTTCGATCCCCCTAAATCCCCCTTAAAAAGGGGGACTTTGAGTCTGTTTCCCTCCTTAAAAAGGGGGACTTTGAGTCTGGTTCCTTCCTTAAAAAGGGGGACTTTGAGTCTGTTTCCCTCCTTAAAAAGGGAGACTTTGAGTCTGGTTCCTTCCTTAAAAAGGGGGACTTTGAGTCTGGTTCCTTCCTTTTCAAGGGGGGCTAGGGGGGATCGAACCTAGAAATCAAATTTAGCCTTGTTTTATGATCCTTGCCCTCCTTTTTACCACTAAATCCCACTTTATCCCACAAAAATTATTATATCAGAAAATCCAAAATGGCCACAAATTCCCACAGACAAAACCAAAGTGAACATCTAGATTGTAAGAATCACTTAGTTTTTTGGAGTCTTATCAGGTTATGAACAAGATACTAGCTAATTGTATCAGCTTAGGGATCGGATTGGGTGCGATCGGGGTGGCTTTCCAGGCACAAGCCGCCTCTTTTCAGGGGTTAGGAGACTTACCTGGTGGTATTTTCGGGAGCGCAGCCTATGGAGTATCAGCTGATGGGTCTGTTGTGGTTGGTAGAAGTGAAACTGCTAATGGTACTGATCTTAATAGTGAGGCATTCCGTTGGACACAAGCAACGGGGATGGTCGGACTAGGGTACTTACCAGCGCCACCTTGTCTGCCAGGGGGGGAGATTCCAATTTGCCCAAAGCAGATAAAATATAGCAGTGCTTCAGGAGTATCAGCTGATGGGTCTGTTGTGGTTGGTTCAGGCTCTCTTTATAGCGCTGGTGATACGGCATTCCGTTGGACACAAGCAGGGGGAATGGTCGTACTAGAGGACTTACCTGGTACCAGACCTGGCGATGTCCCCAGTGTAAAAGTATCAGCCGATGGGTCTGTTGTAGTTAGTGGGGGATACCGTTGGACACAAGCAACGGGGGCGGTCGGACTGGGGTCCTTACTAGTAGGAGACTATAGCAAGGCTAATGGAGTATCAGCCGATGGGTCTGTTGTAGTTGGTAAAAGTGGTGACGAGGCATTCCGTTGGACACAAGGGACAGGTATGGTAGGACTAGGGTACTTACCGGGGGTTAATGGTTTCCTTGGCTTTAGCGAGGCTAATGGAGTATCAGCCGATGGGTCTGTTGTTGTTGGTTACAGCAATGGTGGTAATGGTTTTAATGGTAATCTTATTGAGGCATTCCGTTGGACACAAGCAGGGGGAATGGTCGGACTAGGGGTACTATCTGGAGGTATAGCTAGCTATGCTAATGGAGTATCAGCCGATGGGTCTGTCGTGGTTGGTTACAGCAGGACAGGCCCTTTTACCGGCGCAGAGGCATTTATCTGGAATAGCACCCAAGGGATGCGGAGCTTACAACAGGTTTTAACTAATGATTATGGTTTAGATTTAACCGGTTGGTTTTTGAACGAAGCTAACGCAATTTCTGCTGATGGGTTAACAGTTGTGGGTTTTGGGACTAACCCTGATGGTCTGACTGAAGCTTGGATTGCTCGTTTAGATGGAAAACCAGTTCCTCCAGGAACAACTCCTACCAATCCGCTTCTCCCTACTCCAAATCCAAGCAACCCCGACGGCTTTACCTTTCCTGGTGTTCCCGTCGGTGATAATGGATTCGGTACAACTAACCCCATCTTTTTCGATCCCATTGTGTCGGTAGGATATGATTATTCAGTGACAGGCGGCCCCTTATTCGCCTCTGTTTTAATCCCTAATGCTCTCCCCCAAGGCGACAGTAACTTTACCTTAGAATTACCCGGATTTGGCAATTATTCTCTAGTTGCGGGAACGACTTTCAACTTGTTGGGTGTTAATCCCCTTGGCTTTAGTGATTTTCGCATCAGTGATATCGATCCTGCGGAAATGCTCGATCCAACTAATCCTACTGCTTTTGTGACGGGGTTAACATTTACTGCTGCTGGAACAGTAACAGTCACCCAAAACCCCATTATTCAAAATACTGGTGGCGTTAGTGTTCCTGAACCGTCCAATTTATTGGGTTTAGGATTACTCGGATTCGGTGCTTTCTTGACGGGAAAATTAAATAAGAAGCAAGCCAAAAAAGACTCTTAATAGCAATTATCGTTAATCCTGTTGCTTATACAACATGATGGCGATTTCCAGCTTCAATCATCAACCTAACTTTGATGGTAAAGTCCATAAATTCCCTATTTTTGGCATTTTAATCAGTTAGCGTCTAAATCATTAGATAAAAGGCATCCTCGAAAGGGGGTGCTTTTTTGTTGGTGTATAATGGCAATATATTCTGAAAAATTGAGGAATAACCGATGATTCATGCCGGACAAAGTTTATCATCTATCTATGAAGAAGATTATCAGCAATGGCTAGATGAGACAGTTTTATTGTTAAAAAATCGTCAAGTTGATAGTTTAGATTATGAGCATTTGATTGAGGAGTTAGAAGCTTTGGGAAGGGAACAAAAAAATGCCGTTGAGAGTTTAGTAATTCAAATCATACAACATCTTTTATTCTATCAGTATTGGTCAAGCGAACGAGAATATAACGAGCGACATTGGCGAGGTGAATTAATTGGTTTTCGGACTCAATTAGAATTAAGATTAACGACCAATCTCAGAAACCATTTATCTAATCGTCTCGATTATCTTTATGGTAAAGCCAGAAAAATGGCAGAGGTGAAAACGGATTTAAAATTCCCCTCGGCAAGTCCTTATACTTTAGCTGATATTTTAGACGAAGATTGGCTTCCTGAAATTAGGTAAAGAATTATTCAGAGAATTTTAGCTAGGATGGAAACTAGTTTTTTAAGATAATTATTAATTTAAAATCTTCACTTTTTGGATGCTTAGATTCTTGAGCCTATTCTAATTCATCTGTAGAGATTTAAGAGAATATAATCACCACAAAATCAACACCATTGCTTGGTAAATAATCGCATTTTATCACAATTTCTGCTAATTCGTTGACTCCCTATTTTCCTTGAAAAGCCTCTAAAGTAGCTTGTCCTAAAGCTAAATCATAAGCGTCTTTTCAGGTCTATCGCAATTCTTCATCTGTTAAATAATATCCTCCCGTTTTCCGCCGTTTATTGCTTCTTTGAAGCTGTTTAAGCTAAGACGTATTTTAACCCAGCTTAATTAATTTATTCAGAGATGAATCGTCTGATTAAATCTTCCCGTGAAGACTCTAACAAAAGGCGACTAGACTCCATCGGTGATAACTTGAGCAACTCATCAACAACTTTTATTAAAGACTCATCCAATTCTCCAAACCTCACTTGCATTAAATTTTCAATAATTTGTCGTTGTCCTTGTTGAAGTCCTTCCCGTTTAGTCGCCTCTTTCCACTCTAAATAAGATTGAGATAAAGCCATAAATACCTCCCTATCTTCTGATTCTAAAAGATTGTTAATTTCAACACTCACACGCCAACTGATCAATAATTCCATGACATTTTGACGGAAGGAATCGCCAGAGGGCAACTCAAGCAACTCTCTCACCGCTTGGCTTTGGGTTTTCCCCCGTCCCAACAATCTTAACAGTAAAGTGTCTGGGGTAATAGGTAACTGATTAATCGCTATAATTGCCGTTCGGTGAGAGGGAGATAAAAAGTAAATCCCTTCTGTCCAGTTTTCTAGTTCTAATTTAGCATCAAAACTCTCTAGGATGTGCAAACTAATAGAGGTAGCCAAAATCCACAATTTAGGTAAGTCATCCTCGTTTAACTCAGTTTTTTCCCGTTTCCCTTTCCGTTGAAGTTCAGCGAAAATCGAAAACAGTTTTAAGATACAGTTGCGAATTTCCGTTCGACTGGGAGCATTGCGAAAAGGCTCAAGCAAAGTGCTTGTTGTCACCATTTGCCCTAAAAGACCCAAAGATTGAGCATTTCCCCGTGTATTAGGGTGAGGAGAGAAGAAAATATCCACCTGACGGGTTTCATCCGCCACTTCTTTGCGAACTTCCACCTTTCCCAGGGGAGACAGCAATCCCTCTAGGTATTGTTTGGCAAATTGATCGTGAGGTGGTCGAGTCATATCTTCAATCTTAGACCAGAAAAGACCCGACCGCACCCGACCCATTTCATAATCTCAGCTTATCAATGGTATAAGTAACAATATCGTCAAACCCCTTTACAAACCGTTACAAATTCCTTAAGATAGAGACATCATCACTCAATCGTACCTCGATAACTTAATAGGAATCATAAACCAATGACCACCACTCTACAACAGCGCGAGAGCGCTTCCCTGTGGGAGCAGTTCTGTCAGTGGATCACCAGCACCAACAACCGTCTCTATATCGGTTGGTTCGGTGTGATCATGATCCCCACCCTGCTCACCGCCACCACCTGCTTCATCATCGCCTTTATCGCCGCTCCTCCCGTAGATATCGACGGTATTCGCGAGCCTGTAGCTGGTTCTCTACTCTACGGAAACAACATCATCTCTGGTGCTGTTGTTCCCTCTTCCAACGCGATTGGACTCCACTTCTACCCCATCTGGGAAGCTGCTTCCTTAGATGAGTGGTTATACAACGGTGGTCCCTACCAGTTAGTCATTTTCCACTTCTTACTAGGTGTCTTCTGCTACCTCGGTCGTCAGTGGGAACTGTCTTTCCGTTTAGGAATGCGTCCTTGGATTTGTGTTGCCTACTCCGCACCTGTATCCGCCGCTACTGCTGTATTCTTAATCTATCCCATCGGACAAGGTTCTTTCTCCGACGGTATGCCTTTAGGAATCTCTGGAACCTTCAACTTTATGTTCGTGTTCCAAGCAGAACATAACATTCTGATGCACCCCTTCCATATGTTAGGTGTTGCTGGTGTGTTCGGCGGTTCCTTGTTCTCCGCGATGCACGGTTCGCTAGTAACTTCTTCTTTAGTGCGTGAAACCACTGAAATCGAATCTCAGAACTACGGTTACAAATTCGGTCAAGAAGAAGAAACCTACAATATCGTTGCCGCTCACGGTTACTTCGGACGTTTAATCTTCCAATACGCTTCTTTCAATAATAGCCGTTCTCTGCACTTCTTCTTAGGTGCATGGCCGGTAATCGGTATCTGGTTTACCGCAATGGGTGTTAGCACCATGGCGTTCAACCTCAATGGTTTTAACTTCAACCAGTCGATTCTCGATTCTCAAGGTCGTGTAATTGGTACTTGGGCCGATGTGTTAAACCGCGCTGGTATCGGTATGGAAGTAATGCACGAGCGCAATGCTCACAACTTCCCCTTAGACTTGGCTAGTGGTGAACAGGCTCCTGTGGCTCTGATTGCTCCCGCTATTAATGGTTAATTCCTAGTCTGAACGAAAAGGCACTCCCGCGAGGGGGTGCTTTTTTGTTGAGAAAGGAGGGATAACCAGTGGCGATCGTGGCTATGAGAGAATAATACTAAATCTGGTTATTAAAGACTGATTATTTATTACCCCTACCCCCCCTTGCCCCCCGACGTCGGGGGGGTTGGGGGGGTTGCCTTCTGCCTTTTGCCTGTCCTGATATGTAGCCTATACTCAACGGATTTCGTATAAAAGACAGTTCTGTTATACGCCGCAATCATTGATCTTTTAACAGTTCATATTTATCCCCCAATGTGAAAATTGGCGGTCTTTGTAGGCAAGGGTAAAAGTGGATAAATAATCTTGACCGTCTAAATCGAGATTAAAGGCAGAAAAGCAGACCCACAGACTACGTTTATCAACGGCGACAGAGCGACTAAAAATTTTACTGAGAGTATTGGCAGTCAGTCCAGTGTGTTGGCTAAGAATGTCTAAGGTGCAGCGAGTGTTTTGTTTTATTTCCCAATTCACTTTAGCACGGTGCAGTTTTTGGTAGCCGATAGAGGTTAATATTACGCCGCGTTGACGAAAGGATTTACCCTTTGACTGTTCCATAAGTTACCTCATCAACATAGAGATTAGCAGAATTTTCCATTATGGTAATCAATGGGAATATGGCATAGAACGAGTTAGTTAGGACAGATGCCTGAAGGCTTTACTCACAGCATCCACAAGGTTTTCACTATCATTGATAATCTGACTAACATAGTTTTTCAATCTAGCCCAGAACTTTTCAATTTTGTTGAGGTCTGGAGAATAGGCGGGTAAAAATAGCACTTCACATCCCGCTTTAGCTAACAATTTTTTGATTCTCTCTTTGGGATGAAAACTGGCGTTATCAATGATGATAATTTGACCGGGTAGTAGTTCGGGTAATAGCAATTGTTCTATCCACTCACACACCAACTCTGTATTACAGTACCCCTCAAACACCATTGGCGTGATCGTGGAACCACGCCACCAACCGCTGATCACACTAACTCGTTCGCTACAGTGACCTAACTTTAAAGCCTCAAATCTTTCTGATTTGTGACAATATCCATAAGGATAATCGATGGTGTTATCTATTCCAGCTTCATCAATATAGACAAATCTTTCCGGGGCATAACCTCTGATTTTTTGGAGAAACTCTTTTCGGGCTTCTTCATCTCTTTCTCTGTAGCCATAAGTTTTTTTTTTCTAGTAAATCCAATTCTTTTGAGCGCTTGACCAATTCTCATCCTACTGACTGGGTTAGCCCATTTTTGCGCCATTTTTTCTTGGGTCAAATGCCCATATTGTTCGGCCAACTTTTGAAAGGCTTCTAAATCGTCAATTTTGGGCTTCGGCCCTCGACGATAGTTAGTTTTAGCGGCCACCGTCCCAGTTTGTTTCTTCCGTTTCAGCCAGATGTCTAATGTATTACGACTAATATTGAGGGTGCGACAGACATGGCTTTTTTTCTCCCCTCGCTCTACGGCACTCACTGCTTTCTGTCTTAAATCATCACTATAGGGTGCTGCCATGAAAGCTTCTCCTCATTTCTTTTTCTCTATTATGTCCTAACTATCCCGCTCTTTGCTATACAAAAAATTACTTTTTTTACAATATTTAAAGTTTGCGCTAGGAGTCAGGATTTTAACTAGGTGAGATCACCGATGATTCTCCTTGAACAGTTATTATGTACTTAACCTATAGGAGTCCATCGTTATTTAGCGATTGAATGGTGCGATCGCCGTTATGCTTCATCAATTTCCCATAGATTGTGATTAATCCCATACGGCATTTTCATAATGATTTAAAATGTGATAATCTTTGGTTAGCAAAATATGGTTATCTACTGAAGCGTTACTAACAATTAAGCGCTCAAAGGGATCACGAGTCCAGTTAATAATGACAGACTGATTAATAATTAAATTAAAATCTTTTTTACATACCTTTAAATCAAGGCAACTTACTAATTCTAGAACAATGTCGTCTGATTTTTCAGTAATTCGCCCAATTTCGTATAAATATTGTAACCCTAGCCTTACTATCGGCGAAATATAGAGTTCATTCTCGTTAATTAGATGTTTGGCGCAATCGCTTAATTTAGCAGTTAGTCCTGCATCAAGCCAGACAACAATATGAGTATCAAGGTAAATCAAGGTTTGTCTCCTGTTCCCAACTGATTTGTACAAGATCATCGGGATCGCCAATAATGGCTTGAGGACGATAAATTAATTTTTGTAATTTATCTACGGTTTCAACGGGACTAATGATTAATCGTTTGCCGTTGCGCTCAATTTCTAGGGGTTTTCCTGTGTTGAGGATTTCATCGAGCAGTTGGTCTAGGTTATTTTGTAATTTACTTGAGGTGACGCTTTTCATTGCTGGTCAAGGGAGTAGGGAGTTTTGGGGACGGGAGATATTCGCTATTATAGCGATCGCCGTTATGCTTGATAAATTTCCTGACGATGCCCGATTTTGTGGAGATCAATAATGGGATTCTGCTCTGGGCAATCAAATTCTAAGTAAGATTATTAAAATTAGAATCTTGGAACAAAATCCGCAAGTTTTCTTGGGTAAAGTGTTGGTCATGGGTTAAGACTTCTATAATGCCTCTTTGTTTCATTACAATCATAGAGATGCAATCTGTGAGGCTATAGCCTTTATCAGGACGTTCATCGAATAGTTGAAATCCAGCTTGTCTTAGTTGAGGCGTGTAAGAAATAATTTCCATATTCGACTCTTGGCAAATTTGAAGGTAGGTAGCAAGAGCTTTTCGACGCATAATAGCACCTTTAGTTGCAAAATAATTCAGTTTTTCATCTATGATGCCATCGGTAGTTATTAGGTAATCATCTGCATATTTTTGGGCATAATCTAAGGCAATAGTGTGCCAGTTATCTCTGGGATTAATCAAGGCAATCCAATAAAAGGTATCAGCAAAAATGACTTTCATTGTTATTGTTTTGGTGTGCCATAAAGATAATGATCGTGTTGTTCGGCTCCGTCGGTGGGTAAGGTTTCTAGGACTTCTGGGGGAATATCGGCGGTGAGTTCTTCAATGAATTGCCAAAAGGGTTGTTTCGGTTTGGCGGTTTGGGTTTGATGGAGGAAATCGAGGAGTTGGTGAATGGTTTCATCGGAAGCGGTTTCGATTTCCTGGAGGAGTTGTTCTTTGGCTGTCATCGCTGGTTTGGGATGGGGGGATGTTCCAGATTATAGCGATCTCTATTATAAACAGTTGAAAAAAGTAATTGCCTTGATTTTTTAGGGGTTTTCAAAGAAAAAAGCTTCTAAATCTCGCTCTCCTTTGATAAAAGGCATGATTTCTAGCCCTTGCTCAGTTAAGGGATAGAAAATAATGTAGTTTTTCATCGGTAAGCCACGCAAATAGGGACGAATCTCTCGATAACTGCGCCCCATTAGAGGAAATTGGCTAAGATAACGACATTTTTTGCTAAACTCTTCTAGGAATTTCTCACCCGTACTAATGTTAGTATTAGCCAAATAATCAAGAATTTGTTCCATATCTCGAATGGCTTCGGTTGAAATGATGTATTGATTCATGAATATTTAAGCTTCACAGTTTTTTTGAAGTCTTACTTTGAGTTGAGCGATCGCGGTTTCTCCATCAATCCCTTCGCTTCGATCTAATTGTTCGGCAGCAATATCAATTTTTTGGCCAATGTCTTCCACCCATTGTTGATACTGATCGCGTTTACTGAGTAACTGTAAGGCTTCGGCAATGATTTCGTCTGGATTGGCATAATGCCCTGTATTGAGTTTGGCTTCGATCAGTTTTTGGTGTTCAGGTTTTAAGGTTAATTTCATGGTTGTTAACGTTTGGCTTTTTTTCATTATAGGTTTGTCGCTGGGGGATAATCCCAGGTTTGTCAGGCAAGATGCTTCTCTCGTTTCTGCTGTGGGGTAGGGTTTCTAGCCTATCGAATTAGGCATTCCCAATCTTCTCGATCCACGATAGGACTGACAATATCCCCTAAGGTTTTGCCTTTACCGATTAAATGAGCAGGGGTCGTTCGTTTTACCTGGGTTGTGGGAGATGGTTCTTCTTCAATGATAATGATGGCGCGAATATTCTGTGCTTTGGGTTTTTCCCCTAGCCATTGGATATGATCGCCTTCGATGGTCACGTCATATGGTTAAGGTTCTCTAACAATTCTCTTAACTAAGTCTATGATATTGCAGTGATAGTCTAGTTTAGTCTGAATTTAAGAGGTTCGGCAGAAAAGAGTCTATATTGTTATTGAAAGTTAGGGTTAGGCGATCGCGGTTATGCTTGATAAATTTCCTGACGATGCCCGATTTTGTGGAGATCAATAATGAAATACTGCTCTAAGCAATCAAATTCTAAGTAAGATTATTAAAATTAGAATCTTGGAACAAAATCCGAAAGTTCTCTTGGGTGAAGTGTTTGTCATGGGTTAAGACTTCTATAATGCCTCTTTGTTTCATTACAATCATAGAGATGCAATCTGTGAGGCTATAGCCTTTATCTAGACGGTTGGCATAAAGTTCTACACCTGATTGAATTAAATAGGAATCAACGCTAATAATTTGCAGATTTGGAGAGGTTCGGATTTGGCGATAGAAATTGACGACACCTTGTTTCATGGGTTGATCAAATTTGGCAAAAAAGTTGAGATATTCCACCAAGACTAAATCGGTTGTAATTAAAGAATAATCTTGAATTAACGTACTAAAAGCTCGCACTTGTCTATGCCATTGATCTTTAGCATGAATCAAGGCAACCCAATAAAATGTGTCGGCGAAGAGGGTCTGCATTATTCTTGAGGAGAATTGCCATAAAGATAGTAATCCAAGTTGGCCGCCGCATCGGTGGGGATCTGGTCAAAGGATTCTTCAGGGATGGTGGCGATTATTTCATCGGCGATTTCCCAAATCGGTTTGTTAGTTTGCGGGGAAGGGGCGGAAGTTTTACATTCCCAATCTTCTTGATCCACGATAGGACTGACAATATCCCCTAAGGTTTTGCCTTTACCGATTAAATGAGCAGGGGTCGTTCGTTTTACCTGGGTTGTGGGAGATGGTTCTTCTTCAATGATAAGGATGGCGCGGAGGGTCTGTGCTTTGGGTTTTTCCCCTAGCCATTGGATATGATCGCCTTGGATGGTCACGTCATAATGTTTGAGCATGGTTAAGGTTCTCTAACAATTTTCTTAACTAAGTCTATGATATTGCAGTGATAGTCTAGTTTAGTCTGAATTTAAGAGGTTCGGCAGAAAAGAGTCTATATTGTTATTGAAAGTTAGGGTTAGGCGATCGCGGTTATGCTTCTTTAATTTCCCAACGATGCCTAATTCTCATGATCTCGGTTATTCTTCTTTAATTTTCCGACGATGCCCGATTTTGTGGAGATCAATAATGGGATTCTGTCTGAGTTATCAAAAAAGAATAGTTAGACCTTCTTGGGTAAAATGTTTATCATGGGTGAGTATTTCATAAATTCCCATTTGTTTCATCACCATCATTGAAATGCAGTCGGTAAGGCTATAGCCTTTATCTAGACGACTGGCATAAAGTTCTATTCCTAGCTTTCTTAGTTCTTGATGGTAAGAAATTAGTTGAATGCTGGGATCATCAAGAATACTGTGATAAAGTTCTACGGCCTTAACGCGCATAATGTCGCCTTGTTTGGAGAAATGAGCAAAAATTTCATCAACAATACCGTCTGTCATCACTAGCGATACATGAGGGTTAGATGGGAGCATCCCAGTTTTGCAATGAGTAAAAATACTCAGGCAATATCGCCGTTGAGATAAGCACAACGTAGCTTCAAATACTGAGGAACATTCTCTGCTTTCCATTGTGCTCCCACAATTTTCATTCTTGCACCTATTTGCTTAATCTTTGACTCTACACTTCCAGAACCGATGCAAATCCCTTGGGATTGATAGAGTTCGTAATTGGGTATTCTTTCTCGATGTTTATCGACATATTTGGTGAAATTTATAGCCTGTTTCTTTTTGCATCCCTCTAATTCCTCTAAAACTCTTTTCACCTCTCCTTTCCATAAATTCTCTTTGATTCTATTCAGACGCTTGTTTGACCCGCCTATTTTATTCATATTCTCTACTAAATGATACCAATCCAATATTTCTCTCCTTTTAACACCGATTTTCTCCATCAGATTCCACACCCCATCATGACCATCTCCTAAACAGGTGACTACCTCTGTTAAGGGCTGACGGTTCACCCATTCCAGTAATTCTTCATTTTGCTGAAAAAATCCCGCACATTCTTGACCATGCAGACTTACTGCTTTGTAATCTCGACCTTGACTCGGTTGTCCTTTGGGCGTTCTGATTCTGACTTTTCCGACCTCTACACTCAATGCTTCTACCGGACTCTTTGCTTCTGCTTCCTCAAATTTATATCTTTGTACAAGCCTCTGTTGACTACTGCCTGAAACTGCCATTCCTGTCGCCATTTTGAGATCTTTTTCCGCATCTTCAAAAGAGACTTTAGCCACTGCTCCTAAGCAACATTTCTCCAGCATGGGACTTAATCGATTATTCTTGCTTAATCCTAGTTTATCGGCTTGTTTCTCGCTTATCTTGACTTTCCCTATGATACTGCTTACGCTTTTGGTTCGCCCTGCTTGGGTTCCTGTTGCTGATTCAAAAAAAAATTGCCTATGGCAGGACCCAATGTAGTCAGCCAATGGTCTCGCAGGGCGGTTTCAATGCCCTCAAAGCTACGTAGTTGTTCTTCTGGGGTATTATCGACTAGAATTTGAGCAATGGCTTTTAAATGTTGATCTAGTTGTTCTTTTTGGTCTGTATTCATGATTCTACCGTTTAATTGTTTCTCTTTATTTTGCCTTAGCTAACGTTTTTAGTCTCTAAGCATTTATACTTATGGCAAAATTGGGATGCTCCCGGGTTAGATTGGCTCCATTCGATGACTCTGAGATGCCAAGTGTCTCTAGGACTAAGCAACGCTATCCAGTAAAAGGTATCGGCAAAAATTATTTTCATTCTTTACGTTTTGGTGTGCCATAAAGATAATGATCGTGTTGTTCGGCTCCGTCGGTGGGGAGTTGAGCGATAATTTCTGGCGGAACATCAGCCATAATTTCCTGAGCGATTTGCCAGATGGGTTTACGAGTTTCAGGATATTTTTCTGAGCGTGCCGACAAGAGGAAGTCGAGAACTTCTTGTAGGAGTGGCTCGGAGCTTTTTTCGATTTCCTGTAGGAGTTGTTCTTTGGCTGTCATGGCTGGTTTGGGATGGGGGAATACTCGATATTATAGAATATTATAGAGATTTATCGGGCGATCGCTGATTGTATCGCGGTTTCTCCATCAATTCCTTCGCCTCTTCAAGAAAGTCCCCTTTTTTAAGGGGGATTTAGGGGGATCAAACTCGATTGCCCATTGTTGATAGCGATTGCGTTTACTGAGTAATTGCAAGGCTTCGGCAATGATTTCATCTGGATTGGCATAACGCCCTGTATCTAGTTTGGCTTCGATCAGCTTTTGGTGTTCGGGTTTTAAGGTTAATTTCAGGGTCGTTAAGGCTTGGCTTTTTTTCATTATAGGTTTATCGCTATGGAATCATCCCAGGGTTGCCGAGGCAAGAGGTTTCTCTCGTTTCTGCGGTGGGGTGGGTTTCTGGTCTGTGGAGATGGCTAAGGTGGGATGCTGGCATAGTTGTTTTTGGTGTCTTGGGTATGAAGTAGAAGTTTGGGGTTGGGAGAGTGGGGAGATTGTCAGGATATTTTGACAAGGCTTGGACTTAAGTTGGTAAAGTTGGGAATTTTTCCCAAGTTAAGGATTTTTGTGGGAGGATGGAGGGGCTGGAAGTTAGGTGCGGTAAGGGTTTGGGGAATTTTATGGACTTTTTTCTTAAGTTGGTAAACTTTGGTTGTTTTGAGGATAGAGGTCATGGTAGCTTGAGACAAGCAAAGTTCAAACTTTCGCTTATTTATATCCCAATCTAGGCTTGCTATAGCAGTAGGGTTCAATAGATAGTGTTAGATTCAAACACATTAGAAAAGTTTTGTTATGCAAAATTACAAATGGGATGTCGTTTTTGCTTGCAGCGGCGAGTACATTAACCAGCAATTGGCCAAAAATACCGACAAGTATGTTGAGTCATTTTCTTATGAAGATGATGCAATCAAAATGGAGGGTGTTTTTGGGGCGTGGGAACTGAGCCCTGGCGGTTCTCCAAACTTGTTGCAATTCAAAACCCCTATTACCCAGGGAGTTGTAACAGTCAAATCCATTAATAAAACCTGTTCATTAGATGGAGCTATTCCTCTACTACAATTACAATTAAGTTTCATTGATGGTGCATCTACAAATGAAAAGAATTTAACCTTTAATTGTTCTGTTGTTGGTCAATCTCCTAACGATACAACTTCAGGAGCAGTATCAGTCATCAATTCTGACACCACAGGAGTGCTGGCTCATCAAGATCCAGATGGTTTAGCCGCCGCTCTACTAATACCAGGGTTAGCCAAGTGCTTGATTGCTAACAAGGATAAGTTGTCATTTGTCTTTGCATCTGTGTTACTTGTTCCTCCCCAAAATTCAGGTTGGTTAACACTAAAACAGATGGTTTATGCTTATCAGCAGCACATGAACAATACCTTGGGAGCGTTGACTATATTAGGTATGCTGACAGATGCAGACATCTCTTCCCAATCTCATGTATTTGACACAAATCTTTTGAGGGCAAATGATGATTTTGGGTTTATACTTTCTGGCACTCAATTTCTGACCAATCTTATTCTTCCTAAATTACCTGATGGGTATAAAGGAAGTAACTCTTCCCAGTTCAAAATAGACGGGAATAACATAGTTAATAACGGCAATGTCAACCTTAATGAAGTCAAAGTCGGAGCTATTTGGTATCCTCCTTACATTAATGATCTGAATATCCACATAGATAGCGATGCGATCAGAACGCAAGCTGCTGGAAATTGCGACATAACAGGTTTGACGGATGCCTATGTATCCTTTTCGGTCACTTCTAGAAATGTGGCTCAATTTGATGCTTCAGTTCCTTCAATTAGCTTCTTAAACGATCCCCAAAAAGATGTTACTACCAGTAAACATATTCCTTGGTGGGAAGAGGTTCTTGGTGTATTAACTTTGGGCATTCTAAATGCAGTTGTGGAGATTGTAGGAGATTACATTGAAGATGGTGTCTCATCAGCAGTATCTGGCACAGGAATCTCTGCTCAGAGTATGGGAGCGGTATTGGTGACATGGCCAGGACAAAATGCTATCAAATTTGACGATGGAGGTCTGCTCGATAACTTTTATATGCGTGGACAATCTAACTAACGAAAAAACAACTAGGAGAAAATCATGTCTCAAAATGTAAATACTTTTGGATGGAATACTGTTTATGCGGCTAGTGTTCCTGTTGTTAATAATGCAATTGTAACTCAAAAATCATTCCCTACATCTTTTGATTATCCAGATAATGTAGGTGTACATATCAAGGGTAACTGGAAATCTTGGCAGCTTATTTCTGGAGGCAGCGGTAGCAATGTCCAAATGAAATGTATTGTTGACAGTGGCACAATATCAGGATTGGGTCAACCAGATGGGGATCTCAAGGATGCAAGCCTTATTATCCAAGTAAAATTACAAAAAATAGCAGATGCAAGTCTCAATTTTACAGACACAACAGCAAAACCTGATACTGGTACTGCTAATGCAATTAAAGTTAATACCCAGGCAATAGGTGATGATCCTGTCGTTTCTGTATTGCAATCTTCTCAATACCCTAATGTGAGCGTTGAGCTATTTAAAGACTTACTTGGAAGCGTTTTTGGACATTATTTCAACGCAAATATTAGTAGTTTTTCCCATGTTTTTAGTGTGATGATGCTGAATCAACAAGCAGCAAAAGACGATTTTGCTTGGTTGAAACCAACAGATCTTAGCTATGCGGTCGGTAGTACCGAGGATGATGACCTTTCTAAGGCTGTTTTTGCAACTCTTTGTTTGACAGACGGAGCAACGATTTCTGGTGGAATGCAGCAAGCTGTTGATATTAGTGCGCTGCAAGGTTTACCCCCTGATGCCAATTCATCTTTTGTTATCAGCCCTGAAAAAGTAACTCAGCATATGCTTTTTAAAGGTGCTGTAGCAACAATTCAAGGTTCTAAAGATTCTGACTTTACAATAGGAAGCGACCAAGTTAGTATCAGGAATGTGAACAAAATAACTTGGGGTAATTTCCAAACCGATAATGGAGTAATTTCTCCTACAATCAATGTAGGTAACTTTACAATGACTCTTCAGGACGACCATATTCTTTTAGAAATTGTCAATGCAGAGTACGAACCTTCGGCTGGCATTACTGTCCATTTAACTCTTACACAAAAATTTGGTTTTAAGACTGTAAAACGAGACAGTGATGGCAAGTATGTTTTTATTCCTGATACAAGTAGTTTCGGCTCACCCCACATTGTCACCGCAGTTAGTATTTCTGAAGGTTTGAAAATTCTAGAAATAACACTTGCTGTAGTCGGTGCAGTTGCTGGATTAGCAGCAGGAGCTAGTGGCATTGGTGCGTTAATAGCTAAGGGCGCAACTGTTGCAGCAGAAGGAGCGGCAGCCTCTGCGGAGATATCGGCTGAGGTTGTGGAAGAAGCAATAGAGAGTGCCAGCGAAGAATCAATTGAGGCGGCAGAAAATGAGGCTGCGCTATCAGTTGATGAAGGTATTTCTGGTGTGGAGGGAGCAGCACAAGTTCAGAAAGGTAGTTTCCTTCTAACTGGCCAGTTTCGAGCATATTGCGGTCTTGCAGCAGCAATTGCAGGGGTTTCATCAGCAGGAATCGCAGTGGCCAAGTTTGTGACAGAGGAGGATTACGACAAGGTTCCTGCTTTTAATGATTTTGCTGCGAACTGTCTTGGCACTACAAAATGGCCAGCAACAAACAATGCAGAGTTAGTATCGGTGGATTTGAGAAATTCTCTAGTTATGGGAATCAAGTTGTCATAGTGTGATCGCCCCTTTCGTAATGCGATCACCAAGCTTATAATGCAATTTTTAAGAGGGGTTAAAAGCCCCTTTTTTTTGCAACTCACAAGAATGGATGTAAGGTGTGATAACTTTAGTATTCTCGCCTTTTAATGTGAGACATTTTATATTATTATGCGTTACGCTACCCTAACACATCCTACCATTACTCATCGCCAATATTATCGGGAATAATGGGGATTTCTACCATTCTCCAATCGGTCAGATAAAAGCCCTGATAAACCGATAAACCCTAGAAAACAGCCAATCTTACGGTTTTAAACAGAACCCATGCCGCCCAGAATTGTAATGAATATAATCACAATGTAACCCATAATCTCGTTCATCTCACATTAAATATTCCCAAAAACGACGTTGCCATAAATTACTTTTTCTCCGCTTTTGTCGAGATAACAAAACCACTCGATCAATCCCTAATGGCTCTCCATGTCTTACACTCTAAATTATGGCATATCCAGCCCGTTGAAATTAGCTGCTAAAATTGAAGAGGAAACCAGCCAAACAGCAAACCATGCTAAAAACCATCGAAGGCATTTATCAGGATGGACAAATCCGCTTCACCGAACCACCGCAAGGTGTGGGCGATCGCCTTAGAAACACCTTCATCCAGTGCGATCGCTATCTTCTTGTTAATTAAACTTTAAAATTGCGATCATTTTGGTTTTTGAAAGAGCGAGCGCCGTGCTAACCTAGTGGACAGAAAGTAATCTACAAGCGATCAGTTGAAGCCATGAGTGAAGCCGTTGTAACACTTCTTAGACAGTTCAAAAAACTTTCAGCTAGAGAAAAATCTGAGTTCCTTTCAGCCAGCCTGAGTCCGACTGGAGACTATGGTGATTGGAGTAATGATGATGCAGTTCTTTTTGCCGCTCAATCGTTTGCTCGTCTAGATGCAGAGGAGGAAGCAGATGGGGAATCCGAAGCCAGTTCGTAGCGAAGTTTGGTTGATTGATTTTGGGATAGCAGCAAAAGTACGCCCCGCTCTTGTTGTGAGTGAACCTTATGGAGATGAGGATCGAGCTTTGATTGGTGTGATTCCTCATACAACTAGTATCAGAGGCTCCCAATATGAGATTCAGATCGACCTTCCCTTTCTGAAAAGAAAAGGTGCCTTCCTACTTCAGGGTTTTGTAACCGTTCCTCCACCCTATTTTGTGAAAAAGCTTGGAATGCTATCGGAATCACAGATGAAATTAATTGAAAACGGGCTGAAAGATTGGCTCCGCCTTTAATAATCGTCATATAAACCTTCGTCTTCTGGGGCATAACTATTCAGAAAAGAAGAACGAAGGCGATCGCTAACCAACGTTTTGGGCTGAATGGTGATCACCCACTTCCCTTTACCAATTCCTTGCACAATAGAACTGGGAAGATTGAGTTGCTCCCCTTCTTCAATTTCTACTTCAAAAGCTAATTTTAATAACTGATTTTTCATAAAACAAAAGCACCTATAATATTGAAAATGTTAGCACAGAGTGTAGAAGCATCAGTGATCGCCATCATCAAAAGTGAAAATGACTCGGCTTGGCAATAAAGCATAAGCTAACTGTTCCTCATTCAGAAGCCCCAATCAGTGCTTTCTCTGAAGACATTGTAACATCAATCCCTCGCATCCTTAAACCTTTGGCGATCACTAATGACTAACATGGTACACCCAAGAAATGTCAATTCCATCCCAACCTAAATACACCTGTAAAGAATGTTAAGTTTTTACCCCATCAAATCCTGACATTAATCCGTATTGTTTCAATTTTCGTTCAATCCTGATGTATTTCTGCTGATAACTGCTTCACTTTTCTAAAGGATTCAATTATCCCACTAATCGAAAAGCAGCATCAATCGGCAATTGTAACGGTAAGGATTGATTCCAGCGTTTCGAGAAAAATAAAATCTCCAAATTCTCAATCTCCCCAGAAGTCGGATTTAGACGAGCGACAATTTCATCCCCAATCTCCTCCGACTCTTGATCTGCATAGGGAGAACAGACATCTACATAAAGAATATCTCCCGTCGGATCATAGCGAAAAGTTAGATTTTTTTCCATACCATTATTCCCCCTGTAATTTTTCGGGCTGTGTATATAGTCACGATCCAATGACGACTAAGAGCAGATTGGGAAACCACCACCACAATTAAAAATCGTCCCGTCCGAATCGTTGAAAACCACTTAGAAAATAACAACGCCTTTTCATCGTGATCGCTAGAACGAATTAAATCTGGATCAGCTAAAGTCTGGGCTAATTGCTCCTCATAATCGGGTAATGTCCCCGGATGGCGATCAATAATATGCTGTTCTCGCTCATCGGTTAATTCAACCTCTACCTCTAAATAACTACAGAAAAAAGACCTTGCCAAATTTTCTTCATGTCTCCAAAACTGATCTTAAATTTAAAAACCAAAACTTAATCATCGGCGATCGCTGCTTCCAATATCAGAGACATGAAACCTGAAAACAACTCAGCCTTGCGACAAAGCATAAGCTAACTGTTCCTCATCAGAAGCCCCAATCAGTCCTTCCTCTGAAGACATTGTAACATCAATCCCTCACATTCTTAAACCTTTGGCGATCGCCTGAGAAACCCCTTCATCCAGTGCGATCGCCGATATTGTAGGATGCGTTACGCCACGCTAACCCATCCTATCTTTACTGCTATAATTAGCTCCAAAGACCACCATAACCAACTAAAACCATGACTCAAGCCACCTTTGCAGAAATACTAGACGCAACCGAACAACTTCCCCCAGAAGCTCAAGAACAACTTATTCACATCTTGAAAAGTCGCCTGCGAGACCAAAAAAGAGCCGAATTAATTAAAGACATTGAAGAAGCTCAACAGGAATACGCTCAAGGTCAATGCCAATCCGCAACCCCTCAACAACTAATGGAAGAGATCCTTGCATGAGTTTTGTGTTATTGCGCTCCAATGTGTTTATTAGAAACGCTCGTAAAATTATCAAAAAACAGCCTTCGTTCGCTCAAAATATTCAAGACACCTTAGAATTATTGCAAATAGACCCTTTTCAACCTAGATTAAGAACCCACAAATTAAAAGGGGAACTCAAAGAATCCTATGCTTGTAATGCAGGCTACGATTTGAGAATTATCTTTAAATTTGTTGATCATGAAAATCAGCAAGCCATTCTTTTGGAATCTCTTGGAACCCACGATGAAGTTTACTAGGGTGATCTTGTAGATTATTTTACTATCCATATCACAATCCCAATAACTTGGAGCGTGGCGGTGACAACAATTGGCAACTACAATAGATTGTTGTAACAGTCGTTCAGTTATGGAATACCGATGGGATGAAGCAAAACGACTTACTAATCTTCGTAAACACGGTATAGATTTTGCCGATGTTCCCGCCGTTTTCGATGGGGACATTTTAACGGTTGAAGATGATCGTCTCGATTATGGAGAGCAGCGTTTTGTTACATTGGGTTTACTAAAAGGGCGAATTATTGCCGTTGTCCATACCGAACGTGAGGATTACACTCGTATTATTTCTGCAAGAAAGGCAACGAAATATGAACAACGAACCTACTTTAAGCAACTCTCAAACTGATTGGCAACGATTAGACGCAATGAGCGATGAAGATATTGATTTGTCAGACTGTCCAGAAATTACACCCGAAATGTTTGGGAGAGCCGTAGTGCGGCGAAGTGTCCCCGTAATCAGGGCCAAAGCTGAAGTTACTCTCTCCATTGATAATGATGTATTCGAGTGGTTTAAATCTCAGGGAAAAGGCTATCAAACACAGATCAATGAGTTGCTCCGAGCCTATATGGAAGCGCACCAATAACCAATAAAAAATGCGATCGCTGTAGCTACTTCCACTTTCCATAATTTTTAATGTTAGAGTCGAATCGCCCCCTTTAGACTTTGCTATGGGTGCGATTGAAACCACTGGTATCCTCAACACCCAAGGGCAAATTCAACTTGATCATCCTATTCCCCAAGAAAAAGATAGATTTGTGCGCGTCATTCTTTTGATGTCGGAGGATGAACTGAACGAAAAAAACTGGCTAGATACCGTTTCCCATAACCCTAGCTTTGCTTTTCTGCATGATCCCGAAGAAGATATTTATACCCTAAACGATGGACAACCGGTAAGCAATGAAGGGTAAAATCGTTTTAATTCAATTTCCCTTCGACGATTTATCTTCCAGTAAAGTTCGCCCTGCTTATTGCCTAACCAATCAAATTGGAGGCTATCAACACATTATCTTTGCCCTAATTACCAGTCGTATTCCAAAAAATACCCTTCATACAGATATTATTCTGAGACCAGAAAATCCAGATTTTATGATGAGTGGTCTTCGCAAATCGTCAGCCATCAGACTTGATCATTTAGTAAAAATTCGCTCCTCACTGGTTCAGCGTGAACTAGGCTCATTATCATTAAAAACCCAAACCTTAATTATAGATATTTTGTCCGATATTCTACGTTCCTAAAAAAATACGCTCACTGATTCCTTATTGCGGCAAGAGGAGGGATTGAATCATCGTCAAGCTTTTGAGCAGCCCAGAATTACAGAGTCAGCCTTTTGAAATTAGCTGATAGAATTAAAGAGAAAGCGAAGCAAACAGCAACTTATGCTAAAAACCAGGCAACAGTTTTTGATGCCTTCAACCAGTCATCTTCGCTCATCAAACCATAAACAAGCAAAATTATCTGTATATTTAATCACTCAATCAGAAGCTTTTACCTTTGAAATAGCAGTTTTTAAATAGGAAACTACCTCATTAATTGCTACTTCTGACGCTTTTTTACTGGCTCTTTCGACTAATTCCACCTTACCCGATTTGAGAGATTTACCCGTGACAATGCGATAGGGAATCCCAATTAAATCCGCATCTTTGAACTTAACTCCTGCACGTTCATCCCGGTCATCTAAAAGGGTTTCAATGCCGGCTTGATTTAACTCATTGTATAAACTTTCGGCGGTTTTTACCTGCTCGGCATCGGCTAAATTAGGAATAACCACAATCGCTTGATAGGGGGCAATAGCTACGGGCCAAATAATACCATCTTTATCGTAGGATTGTTCTACGGCTGCCTGGGCTAAACGCGATACTCCTATGCCATAACAACCCATACAAATGGGGGTAGATTCTCCCGCTTCATTAGTATAAAAAGCATTCATAGCTTGAGAATATTTATAGCCCAATTGGAAGATATGACCGACTTCAATTCCTCTAGCACTTTGCAAGGTTTGATTAGGATCGTGAATAGCTCGATCGCCTACCCGGGCTTTGCGTAGATCGACGATTAATTCCGGTAAGATAAAATCTTTACCCCAATTCGCCCCCACTAAATGAAACCCCGTTTCATTAGCACCAGTGATAAAGTTTTCTAAGTCTGTCACGGTGGTATCTGCTATGCGTAAAAATTGAGGGGCGATATCGCTGGCTTTTTTGAGCAAATTATCTTCTAAGTCGGGAGCGATATAACCCAAAGGTAAGGGTTTAGTTGCCCATTTCTGTTGAGCGGCAGCATCGGGTATTTTTAAAGCCAAAATTGTTTTAGCATTGTAACGGCCCGCCTGTCTAACTAATTCATTTTGTAGTTTAACTTCGTTAACCTCTTGATCGCCGCGAATATGCAGTAAAACTAAAACAGTTATGCCGCTATCATAAACCACTTCGTAGAGAACATTTTTGACGATAGCAGTGGCAGAACAATCGAGAAATTTAGCTAAACTTTCGATCGTGTTGGTGTTAGGAGTTTCTTTTTTAGCCAACTTTTTAAAGGGAGAAGCCACTTTATCTGCTGGCAAAGAAACGGCTTTTTCCACATTAGCCGCATACTTTTCATCGGCAGTAAATAAAACCTCATCTTCTCCGGCATCAGCTAAGACCATAAATTCTTGGGATGCGGAACCGCCAATCGCTCCAGAATCTGCTTCTACTGCCCGAAAAGCTAACCCACAACGGCGGAAAATATTGCGGTAAGCTATATCCATCGCTTGATAGGTTTTCTTTAAACATTCCTCGTCGAGATTGAAAGAATAGGCATCTTTCATAATAAATTCCCGTCCTCGCATTAAACCAAAACGAGGGCGAATTTCATCGCGAAATTTAGTTTGAATCTGATATAAATTAACTGGTAATTGTCGATAGGAACGAATTAAATCACGAGCGACGGCAGTAATTACTTCTTCGTGAGTCGGTCCTAATCCTAACTCCCGCTTTTGCCTGTCCGTCAGGGCAAACATAATCCCTTCTGCTTTCGTGTAGGTGTCCCAACGGCCCGATTCTTGCCAGAGTTCCGCCGGTTGCAGTTGGGGAAGTAAACATTCTTGGGCGCCGGCTTTATTCATTTCTTCCCGGACTATCTGGGAGACTTTCTGTAAAACCCGCCACATCAGGGGTAAATAGGCGTAAATGCCGCTGCCAATGCGACGAATGTAACCGGCACGGACCAAGCATTTATGACTGGGGATTTCCGCCTCGGCCGGATCTTCCCGGAGGGTGACAAAAAGCTGTTGAGAGAGTCGCATCCTATCGATATCCTTTTGAACAGAAGACTTTCTATTATCTCATCAAAGGAGAGCGACTGCAATTATCAATTACTTGTGTTGACAAACAATAACAGCGATCAGTTTACCGATTCTCAGGTATTTCCCCTCACAACTTGAGACTGGTTGGAGAAGCATTGAACCCTAGTTCCAATTGCCTAACTCCCTTGTTCTCTACTCTAGGAAATATGAGCGTTCAGGTTGATCGCTGTTATCGTCGTTATCGAGACAGAATGTAACTTTAACAGGGTTTACTCCTTTGTGAACTTGACCTTTATAACCTTGCCAGTCGATCTGTCAGGGAAGCTTTTTTCTTTAGCTTCAATTATTAATATAACATCGGATCGGGGCTAGAAGTCTTTTTCTTAATTAAAGTTTACATTACTGGGATCAAGGAAAAGCCTAGATGTTTTGACGCTTAACCAGTGGATAATTAGGTTATAGTTCTGGCTGCAGGGAAATTAATTTTGCACGACTACTTGTAAGCTAAAACGCATCTTAGATGCGTTTTAGCTTATTAAGCCAACCCTACTTAAGCAATCAAACCAGGGAGGAGATTAAGGCAAAAATTAACAGGGCTACGGTGGCGGGAATGTTCAACGGAACGATCGAGCGGCTGTTAATAGCCTTGAACTCAATCAACCTCCACCACCACAACCACCACCACCACAACCACCACAACCACCACAACCGCCACTGCCGCCGCCATCACTGCCGCCACTGCCGCCACAACCGCCGCTGCCGCCATCACTGCCGCCACTGCCGCCATCACTGCCGCCACTGCCGCCATCACTGCCGCCACTGCCGCCACCACTGCCGCTACTAGCAGCGGCTATGGGAGTCAGCATTTGATACAAGTCTGCTAAAGCCATATCCGCCATCAGAACTGTTGCTCCAAACAACGCAACCGCAAGTACAAGTTCAGAATCGCTGCTATTGGCTGTTTTTAAATGTTGTAAGCGATTTGTTAAATCATTAAAAATGATCTCTCCATAACGGCTGCGCTGACGCTGTGGTTTGACAAAAAACCTTGCTCCCAAAACTAGAAGCCCAAATATACAGATGAGAAGTAAACCAACGGGCTTATCGCGAGAAATTCCCACCGCCATTTTGCACAAGCCTATTCCTAGAAGAATAACCACAATCAATGATGGATAAATTTGCGCTTTCAATGCTTGGGCATCGCTCAGAAACAAACCAAGCTGTTCTAGGCGGGAACGAATGCTATCTTTCATTCCTGTAGACTTCCGGAAAACCTGTTCAATTGCCCCATCAGTGGCCAAAATATCTTGGGCGACCGCCTTTTCTACAGGATCGGCAATAGCATCGATCTTTCCTGTCACCACCAGTTTGCCTTGTGTTTTTCTAAAAGCAAATGGTGATTTTTCTTTTAATACCTCCACATAGCCTTGTTTTACCAAACTGGCGATTGCGGCCATAATCAGGCGATGATTGCCCCCCGCCAAGAAAGCTATCTCGTAAGTATTTAAATCAGGTTGCTGATTTATATTACCGCTAACTAGGCACAGGGAAAAACGTAGCCAGGCTGCCAAAGCGATTCCCATTACTCCTAGGGAAATATAGAAGGTTAAAAATTCCGGACCTGTAAAATTCATTGGGTTAGGAATTTGGGAGATTATCTGACAGCTAGTTATCATCAGTGAGAGGAAGACTAAAAAGGTAAAGATGCCTATTTTTCGCAGTTGTGGTTTCAAGAAGATTGTCAAATTAGGTTTTGACAAAACCCAGCTTTGTTGACTGTTGATCCGGATAAAATGCAAATCTCGCCCGAATCGGTCTTTGGGTTTAGGCCAAATATCTATTGGAGGAATATGTCCAAAAAACTGTTCGTAACTTTCTAGCGTCTTGCTATACCAACTGCCAAATTTTAATTGCTCGGATGAACCCCCACGAGTCGGCTCGTGATGTAATGTGGTTTGCAAAATTTTGGGACAGAACTCTTGCCAGTACAATCGCGTATAGGTCAGATGTAAATGCCAAACTTGATCGATTTGGTCGGATGGCGTGACCGGATGTCCTGCTGCAACGGCTAGAAATATAAACTTTTTGTATTCCTCGATCGCTCTCTGAGTATAGCCTAAGGACCAGCCGTTATCTTTTGCTAATCGTTGGCTGAAAGATAATTGACTATCTGGCCGATCCAAGGCAAATGCCTGAATTCTTTTATATAGCTCTGTCTGTTGAAAGTTCATCGTTCCTAATGGGCTATCCATAAACCCGGCCTCCCGAGAAAAACTGTTTCTAGTCGTTTATTTAGGCCGAAGAGGCTTAACTATGCGTTAAGTTTAAATTTCTTTACCGAAAAATTGGGTTTAAAGCCTCGCCCTTTGAGGGCGACTTTATAGGATGTATGATATTAAGAATAGCGGGCAGGGTAAGCAACCGCTTAAAAAACCCAGTCATCGCCGGATGAACGCACCGTTCGGCAAAAGCTCACGGCCGAAGCCTTGAAAACTAGAGTTATGGGGTTCTATAGGGGAATGCTCCTATAGGTAAAAATTCTCAGCACCAAGTACCAAAGAAACCAATGATTTTAGAGGTTTTGAACTGTATCGTAGGGCATACGAAAACAGGCTTCTGTAAGGTCGCGAAAGTCTGGGGAGAGAACCACCTCTGGGTTGGATTTCGCCAGGAATCTAATTCAAGTGGACTCGTTGAGCCAGAAATTCTCAGCAGTGATGCTAGAAGAATCCACGTCGTAAACGGCGTGGGGTATGTCAAAAAAAGCTGGATGCCAACTATCCCTCTTTCATCCCAAAGATAGAGCAAATATTCTCAACAATCAAACTCAGTCATCTGGGCAATAAGTCTCGGAAACCGAAAAGAAAGTTGAGGAAAGTGACAGAACCGGTTAGGTGAAGATAAAATACCAGTGGTCGCTTTAATATCACCTGAATAGTCGGTTTTTTGTGTCTTTCCCGAGACTATCGGCTGCTACCACTGGTTTGCTGTTGTTTGTTGTTGTAATCCGAGGAAATATAGTTCTTGCGTTCCCAAGCGCCTGAACTGCATTTGTCTCTATAGTAAAAATTGTAACAGACAATACCCATTTTGTGTAAAAAAAAGTAAACAATTTGGTAAAAAATTATTTTTTGCGGTAATCCTCAACCCTCTGAGGACAGCCCCAGATTACCGTTTCCTGTTTGTAAACCACCATACCGGGCTTGGCGCCCTTGGGTTTATAGACGTATTTGGGACGGGTATAGACGACGGGAACCTGTTCACTATGGCGAGCGCGGCTATAATAAGCGGCGTAATCGGCGGCAAATTGCAGATCGGCGGCTTCTGGAACTGTACCGGGGGTTAAACGGAGTAAAACGTGACTACCAGCGATTTCTTGACTATGAAACCAGATATCGTAATCGCTGGCACTACGAAAAGTTAGCCGATCATTTTGACGGTTATTTCTGCCAATCCATAATTCTACTCCAGAGGGAGTAGTAAAGCGCATGGGTTCGGATTCTTTATTATTCGCCCGATTACGCCGGTAATTGCTTTCTAGATACTTTTGTTGGATTAATTCTTCTTGTATCTCGTCTAGGGCCTCTAAATCTTCGCTGCTGCTATAATTCTCTAGTTGACTTAAACTCGATCGCACTTGTTCGAGATAATTAATTTCACTGACCACTTCCTCTAATAAAGGTTCCACCGCTAACCGCGCCCTTTTTAATTTCTGATGTTGTTTATAAAAATATTGGGCATTCTGCACGGGATTTCTTTCGGGATCGAGAGGAATAATGACAGGGTTTCCTGTCTGGAAATCCGCCAAACTAATGCTAGTCATTCCCTGCTGTATTTGCTGCAGATTTGCCATTAATAAATCCCCTTGCTCTTTATAGCGATCAGCATGAGCAGATTCTGCTAGTCTTGTTTGAAATCCTGCGGCTTTAGTTTGCAGTTTAGTCAGTAAAGAGATGACTTTTTGGCTTAATTTTTGCTGTAGTTGTCGAAAGCTTTCTTGATTAATTTGGTCGCTATAATAACGGTTTAATAATTCTTGAACATTTTTAGCCGCTGCCAGTATCTCCCCACCGATAACTGTATAACCTTCTCTTGTCCATCCGGGTTGAAAGGTTTTATTTTCGAGCATTTTTAACCATTCTTGCCAAGCTGAAAAGAGCTTTTCCCAATCATTAGTATCTAACTGATCCGTGTTTAATTTCGGGTTAATTTTGGCTTTTTGCAACAGCGATCGAGCGATAACTGGACTAACTCCACGATAGGTACTAACTAACTGTTTTTCGATAGTTTTAGGGATTAAACTAACCCTAGCTTGCCAACTGCTCAAGGATTCTTCTAAACTGGGATTTGTTGCCAATAAAACGGGGGGTAGTTGATAGATTTGTCCCGTTTGTACGGTGCGAACACTGGACTGGGTGGCATTGACTTGATGGGCAACGGTGACAATTTGATTGTCAGCCGCAGTTAAAATGACATTGCTATATTTGCCGATAATTTCTATATACAAATGCCACAGCGCCGGATCATCGGGACGTTGGGCAAATTGTAGATCGATGACTCTTTCCCACGGGGCAACAAATGCTAATTTTGTCAGCGCCAAACCATTGAGTTGATGACGCAATTGATCGCTGAAAGTGAAGGTATCAGGGACTTTTGGCGGTGGCTCACCAATATGCAGCCGCGCCCCTTGGGGATGCCAAGAAATAATTAACCATCCCTTGCGATCGAAGGTTCGTAAATAGAGGGCGATCGTTTGGCGATCAATTTGATACACTTGTTCTAGTCTCGCCGGTAGCCAAGGGGCGGCAATTTCGGCACAAGTGGCGCTGAGGGTGGTAAAGTCTACGGATTGCATTTTCAGTTATCAGTTATCAGTTATCAGTTATCAGTTATCAGATTTGAGTTTTAAGTGGACAGTGTTATCTAGCAGTTGCCGTTTTCTCTTCACTGATTACTGATTACTGTTCACTGAAAAGCCACCTAACCTCGATCACCTTTTTACTTTTTACTTTTGTAAAAGGGTTTTTTGACTACGGTAGCGGGGTAGGTGGTGCCGCGGATTTCCACTTCGATCGCCTGTCCGATCGAGGCGAAAGGTGTGGGAAGATAGGCTAAAGCGATCGCTGTGTTTAAAGTTGGTGATAAAGTGCCACTGGTGACTTTACCCACCGTTTCTCCGGCAAATACTACTGGATAATCGTGACGAGCGATATGTTTGCCAGACATCTGCAATCCCACCAAGCGCCGATTGACACCATTAAGTTTTTGGTCTTCAAGGACATCGCGACCGATAAAATCGCCTTTTTCTGGCAGATGAACCAACCAATTTAAGCCAGCCTCTAGGGGACTCGTGCTATCGTCGATATCCTGTCCATAAAGGGCTAAAGCTGCCTCTAAACGCAGGGTATCCCGGGCCCCTAAACCGCAGGGAGTCACCCCTAAATTTAAGAATTCTGTCCAAAGTTGCTGTCCGATTTCAGGAGGGGCCATAATTTCAAAGCCATCTTCTCCCGTGTAACCGGTCCTAGCGATAAAAACTTTTTCCCCGAAAAGCTGGCTTTCCCAGTGATTAAATAGACCAAAATCGCTTAATTTTTCCCCGATCAAGGGCTGTAAAATTGTCGCTGCCTTTGGTCCTTGCAGAGCAATTAAGACCCTTTCTCGGGATAAATCCGCTAATTTGACCCCCGAACCCTCTAAATTGCCTAAAATCCATTCTCGATCTTTATCGGTGGTTGAGGCATTAACAATTAACACGCCCTGGCTTTCGCTTTGGTAGTAAAAGATAATATCATCGATTATACCACCCTCTGGGTTAAGTAAAACGCTATATTGTGCCTTTCCTGCCCTTAAACGGGCTAAATTAGAGGGAACTAGGGTTTGGAGAGATTGAACCAGATTATCTCCAGTTAAGATAAATTTGCCCATGTGGGAAATGTCAAACATCCCGACACCGTTGCGGACAGCATTATGTTCGATTTTTAGGCCGCTAAACTGTATCGGCATCTCCCAACCCGCAAAAGGGGTAAATTTGCTGGTTTGTTGGGCAATTAGGTCGTATAAGGGGGTACGAATAGCGGGGGAAGTTGCTTCTTGGTTAGCCACGGTGATCTCGATCGAATGGTTTTCTGCCTAGAGTAGCATAGCAGTTATCAGTTATCAGTAACCAGTAAACAGTTATCAGTAACCAGTAAACAGTAAATAAGTAGGTAGGCGTTAAAAATTATCAGACACCACCGTTATCAAGGGGGACTAAGGGTAGGGTTGATTCATGAATCAACCCTACTATGAATCAACCCTAGGACTAAGGGGGGATCGAACCTAAAATCCATTTTTAATTTAATTATAACCAGCTACTTAGTAAACAGTAAACAGTGATCAATCATACTAAATCCGTTGAGTACAGGCTAGTTATGCGGAGAAGCAGTCATGCAAGAGGCACTCATGCAAAGGGGAATAAATAATCAGTTTTTAATAACTGGATTTAGTATCACTATCCACTGATAACTGATAACAAAGGCCGAAACTAAAACCTAATTTGTTAAGCTAAAAGCTTTGATGTACTTAGTTTATAACCTTCTTTTTAGGTAGGAGAATTGCCAGATTATTTCTTTTGCCTCTTGCCTCTTGCCTTCAGAAGCTGATTACTGATTACTGTTCACTGATAACTGAAAAAGTTCCCCAATCCCTTAACCTTTCTCGCACTCTGTCAATGGGAATTGCGAAACCGCAGCCCAATCTAACGGCATTTTCTAGGGGTTTAGGAGTGGAGGGATCATCACAAAATAAACTCGCTTGAGAAATCACTCCCACCACTTGATTTTTATCGTTTAAAACTGGACTTCCCGACTGTCCAGAAACGACAAACATGGACAAACTTAAGGATTTTTCGTTATTATCATTAACAGTGCCTTTGCTGACAGTCCAATCTTTTTGATTAAAAGGATTACCGATCGAGATTACCGGTTGATTAGGGGCAATTGGGAGGGGTGCTAAAGCTAAAGGTTTTAAATCTGGGGGAGGATTTTTTACCTCTAATACTGCTAAATCGAGCCAGTCATTAGGGGGGGTAGTGTGGAGAATTTTAGCTTTTGAACGCTTGCGAAGTTTTCCCTGGGGGGGTTGGCTATAATACTCGACAAAAATGCGCGCCTCTGCATCGATTTCTTGACGGGAATTCGTCACCACATGGCGGTTAGTCACGATCCAAGCTGTGTCTTGATCTCGTTTTAATAACCAACCAGTGCCGATGCCATTTTTATTTTGGCCGCGAATGATAATTTTAACAATTGAGCGTTTTAAATTTACCAGAGGATCACTCTTAACACTGGGAATTATCTCTGGCATTTTTAATAATTCGGGATTGTCATGAATTAATCGCCCCCGTTGGATTTCCTGTAAAATAAATCTAGCTTCTGATAAATTGGGATCAATTTCTACGGCCTGCCGACACCAATTGAGACCCTGATCGATCTGACCGCTATTGATATAGGTATAACAGAGATTTTCGTAAATCTTGGCATTTTTGGGACTAATTTGGCGTGCCTGTTGAAAAACTGCCATCGCTGCCCCTAGTTTGCCCTGTTCCGCTAAAGCTTTGCCTAAATAATTATAAATATCCCCATCTTTAGGGGCGTAAATTAAAGCCTGTCGATATATTTGCTCTGCTTGCTGCCATTTTCCCTGTTTTCCTAGGGCTTCTCCTAATTTTTTGTAGATTTCACCCTGATTAGGTATCAATTCTAGAGCTTGCTGATAGGCATAACTGGCCTCTGGCCAGAGTTGCTGTTCACTGTAGGCCTTTCCCAGATAAAAATAGGCTTTTCCCTGACTAGGATCGAGAAAAACCGCTGCTTGCAGAGCTTTCGCCGCCTCATCCCAACGTTGTAAACTATAGAGAGCTTTTCCTAGCTGAAATTGCCCTTTAAAAGTTGGTTTAATGATAATTGCTTTTTGGTAGGCATCGATCGCCTCTGACCATTTTTCCTCTTGGGCGAAGATATCTCCCAAAGCGACTAAATGATTACTTAGGGAGGGTTCCGTCGATGGTTTATCATTAACGATAAAACCACGATTATATGCTTCTAAGGCTTCAGAATAGCGTTTTTGACTTTGCAAGACCTGAGCGATTTTTATATGGGCTGGGACCAAATTTTCGTGGAAAGATAAAACGGTTCGGTAAGCAGACAGAGCCGATTCCTTTTCCCCCGCGGCCAAAAGTCGATCGCCTTGCCAGAGATAAGCCAAGGCAATAAGATAAAAAATAGCAAAGGGAGCGGCGGCGATGAAGGCAATAATTAAAAATATTTGCAGGGGTTTGCTAGAATAGCGGCGACCGATTTTAAGCTCTTTTCTTTTCATTTCTTGGTTAGGATAGACAACAGGCCAGAGGTGGTTCGATAGGTGTAATTAATTTTGTCTATGTACTTATAGGGGATGAGGGCAATAGTTAAAGTCGTGGCTGTTGGCCAGACAATTATCGATCAAAATGAGCAAGATGCCGGTTAAAGCCAGAAAATTGCTATTTTAATATATGTCCTAGCCAATTCTTATTTTATTTTTATATCCGAAGACTGACAACTGAACAAAGGCAATTGTGTCTATTATTTTAAAGGAAACTGCTAGACTTAAAACTATCGCGGAACATAACTCTAGTGCCGATTTTCCCCTTCACCTTGCACTAATTCCCTTTTCTTGAGACAGTGCTGAATGTTGCCAAGTTCTCGTCGTCTTCTTTTGTCTATCAACCTCTCCACTCTTGGCAAGAAAGCGATGAACCGGTTTAGTCTTAAAATAGTCCCCGATAGCTGACTGTCGATCGGGAACCGAGAAAATATGATCTAATGGAGTTGCTCACCATGTCTAACGAAACCGTTACCTATTCCCTAGAAGCTGTTTTGACTAGGATTGAGGGGAAAATTAACAATCTCCAAAAAGATGTTAACCAAAAATTTGACAAAATCGACGAACGGTTAAATAAGCTAGAGGTAAGACAGGCAAAGTTAACCGAAAAGGTTGAGGGCATCGATAATCGCCTAAAATCAGTGGAAGGAACCCAAAAAAATCAGGTTTGGACATTAATTATTCTTTGAGCAAGTGCGATCGCTACAGAGGGTTAGCCCTCATACCGACCATAGCCGTTGCTTTCTTCGCAACCTTCTCCAAGATTTGATCTAATCTCAGACAGAAGTAAGCCCGATCCAATTACCCACTCTCTATATGGGAGAATAGCCTGTGTGAAAAACCTAGGTAATTGTTATGGTTGCACATATACAAAATAGGCAGTTTAACGGGTTGTCTAGTCAAGAAGCTAGTGATCGCTTGAAACAGCACGGCTACAACGAACTCCCTTCAACCCAGCATCGTACTTTTTTAACCATCGCCCTAGACATTATCCAAGAGCCGATTTTCTTGCTCCTGATTGCCTGTGGTGTCATCTACCTCTTTTTGGGTGATGCTCAAGAAGCTCTGATTTTGTTGGGGTTTGTCTTTTTTATTATTGGCATCAATCTTTACCAAGAGCAGAAAACGGAACGTTCTCTAGAAGCACTGCGGGACTTATCCAGTCCGCGGGCCTTGGTGATTCGAGATGGGGAGCGGCAGCGAATTGCCGGCCGAGAAGTGGTAGAGGGGGATCTGATCGTGGTGGAGGAGGGCGATCGCGTTCCTGCGGATGCGATTTTGTTGTGGTCCACTCACTTGACGATTGATGAATCGCTGTTAACCGGAGAGTCAGTTCCGGTCAGGAAACGCACCATCCACAGGGAAGAAGACCCGAAGCACCTTTCAGCCACCTTGAGACCGGGTGGAGACGACTTGCCCACCGTCTATTCCGGTACTCTGGCGGTACAAGGGCAGGGCATTGCCCAGGTGCAAGCAACGGGTATCGGCACTGAAATGGGAAAAATTGGCAAAGCTCTGCAAACGGTTGAACCGGAAGACACGGTCTTACAGAAAGAAACCCGTCGCATTGTCGGTAAATTGACGATGATCGCGCTGGCCATTTGTGCGGCGGTGGTGGTGATTTATGGATTAACCCGGGCCGATTGGTTGCATGGCTTTTTGGCAGGATTAGCCCTGGCGATGGCAATTTTGCCCAATGAAATTCCGGTGGTGCTGGCCATCTTTCTGGCTCTGGGAGCGTGGCGATTCTCGCAAAAACAGGTACTAACCCGTCGCATTCCAGTGGTTGAAACCCTGGGTTCTGTCACCGTTCTTTGTGTCGATAAGACTGGAACCCTGACATTGAACCAAATGGCCGTCAAACAATTGTTGGTTTACAGCGGCCCCGGTGCTTATCTGTACGATGTGACGCTCCACGAGCGCGAACCCTTGCCAGAAGTCCTTCATCCCCTGATCGAGTTTGGTATTCTAGCGAGTCGCAAAGATCCCTTTGACCCGATGGAAAAAGCTTTGCAGCAAATTGGTTGGAATTACCTAGCCAAGACCGAACACCTGCACACCGATTGGCAACTACTGCACGAATATCCCCTGTCCACCGATCTCTTGGCCATGTCCTGTGTCTGGGAATCCCTGACGGGGGAGCTTACCGTTGCGGCAAAAGGGGCCCCCGAAGCGATCGCCGATCTCTGCCATTTCAGCCCGATTCAACAACAGGAGCTTGTCGAACAGATCCAGGCAATGGCCGGAGAGGGTTTGCGAGTTCTGGGAGTTGCCCAAGGACGCAAAATGGGAACATTACCCAAAACTCACGCTTTTGAGTCATCTGGGCCTCTAGCCTACTTAGAATCTGACGATCGCTTACCTGTTCAACAACACGACTTTGAGTTTGAATTTGTCGGACTGATCGGCCTGGAAGACCCCGTGCGTCCTACTGGGGCACCTGCGATCGCTGAATGCTATGGTGCGGGAATTCGCGTTGTGATGATTACGGGTGATTATCCGGTAACAGCCCAGAACATTGCCCGTCAGATTGGACTCAGGCCTTTAGACAAGGTGATCACCGGTAGGGAACTGGAGCAAATGGGTGAGTCGGAACTGCGCGATCGCATTCAAAGCACCAACATCTTTGCCCGTGTCGTCCCCGAACAAAAACTATTGATTGTCAATGCACTGAAACGCTCCGGGGAAATTGTGGCCATGACTGGTGATGGTGTCAACGATGCCCCGGCTCTCAAGTCTGCTCATATCGGCATTGCCATGGGTGAACGGGGGACCGATGTAGCGCGAGAGTCTGCCGATTTGGTCCTGTTGAAAGATGATTTTTCGTCCATCGTCGAATCGGTCAAACTGGGCAGACGTATCTTTGACAACCTGAAGAAGGGGATGGCCTATACCTTGGCCGTTCACGTTCCGATCGCGGGTATGTCGTTGATTCCAGTCATCTTTGGCTGGCCTTTGGTGCTACTCCCCATCCACATTGCCTTTCTGCACTTAATTATCGATCCGGCCTGCACGGTTGTGTTTGAAGCTGAACCGGCAGAAAGCGATATTATGCGCCGCCCACCCCGTAATCCCAAAGAACCCTTGTTCAGTCGTCGGACGTTGCGATTGGCTTTGCTTCAAGGGATCAGCGTTTTAGTGGTACTGGTTATTGTATTTGCGATCGCCTATAACAACGGCAATAGTGAATTTGATGCCCGTGCCTTAGCGTTTACGACATTGATTATCTCCAACCTGGCTATGATCCTAACCAATCGTTCCTGGTCCCGAACGATTCCAGAAATGCTCCAAGCTCCTAATCAGGCTTTGTGGTGGGTGATCGGCGGTGGACTACTCTTTTTGGGATTAGTTCTCTATGTTCCCCTGCTACGACACCTGTTCGGCTTTTCATTTCTACATACTGATGATTTGCTGGTCAGCTTAGTTTCTGGAGTTGTCAGTATTTTCTGGTTTGAAGGACTAAAACTGTGGAACCGTCGGAACATGAACATCTAAAAAATAAGCATGAATGGATGATCAGAACTTTTACCGAAAATGTTTGTATAAAAGGCATCATAGATTCCACGATCGGTTAACAAATCGTTGCAGCAGTGCGCTATGTAGTTGCTTGAATGAGAGGTTATCTACCGCTCCTAAACTCAATCGTTGGCAAGTATTTTTTTCAGGTAAGTAGCTGGTTATAATTAAATTGAAGATAGATTTTGTCTTTGATCCCCCCTGCCCCCCCTTGATAAGGGGGGTGCCGATAGGCGGGGGAATCTGACAGTTTTTAATACCTAACTACTTAATCCCTTTCAGGTAATCCCTAGAATTAATAGTAGCAACCTCACCCCCCCTTATCCTGATCGGTTAGCCAAAAATTGTCACCTTTCCGATTTAACCCTCTGCTAACCAGCGCACGGCATCCTTAGCGTGGTAGGTTAAGATAATATCGGCACCCGCCCGTTTAAAGCTGGTTAAAGTCTCTAAAGTCACCCGTTTTTCGTCAATCCAGCCATTTAACGCCGCCGCTTTAATCATTGAATATTCCCCCGACACATTGTAGGCAGCCACGGGTAAATTAGTCATTTCCTTGATTCTCCAGATAATATCCAGGTAAGATAGAGCAGGTTTAACCATTAACATATCTGCTCCCTCTAATACATCTAATTCCACCTCTTTTAAGGCTTCCCTGGCATTACCCGGATCCATTTGGTAGGTTCTGCGATCGCCGAATTGGGGGGTAGAATCGGCGGCATCCCGAAACGGCCCATAATAGGCAGAGGCATATTTAGCCGTATAGGAAAGAATCGGTGTATCACTATAACCCGCCTCATCCAATCCTTGACGAATTGCCTGCACAAAACCATCCATCATTCCCGATGGTGCAATGATATCCACTCCCGCTTTTACCTGGGAAACGGCGGTTTTTTGCAATAATTCCAGAGTGGGATCGTTTAATACCCTGCCGGTTAAATCTCCCGTTTGCAGATAACCACAATGACCATGGTTGGTATATTCACACAAACAAGTATCGGCGACAATGAGTAAATCAGGAACTGCCTCTTTAATTGCTGTGGCCGCTTTTTGCACAATACCATGATCGTGCCATGCTCCCGTCGCCTCTGTGTCTTTACTTTCCGGCAGCCCGAATAAAATAATCGCTGGAATTCCTAAATCCCGCACTTCCTTGGCTTCGTCAACAATTTTATCGATTGATAATTGGTACACCCCCGGCATCGATTTGACTTCCTGGGCAATACCTTCCCCCGCCGTGGCGAAAAGGGGATAGATAAAGTCATTGGCTGTCAAGACGGTTTCACTCACCAGACGGCGCATTTGAGGGGTTTGACGCAGACGACGGGGGCGATGAATAGGAAACATAGTTTTTTGTGATTAAATCGGGAATCTGGTCTCGATTCTTTAGTTTAAATCTTTGGTTAGGATGAACACAAATCGATTCAGCCGGCTGCTGGCTGCCGGCAGCTAGCCGCAATATTTAGTTATTTTGAGCTTAATCACACTATTTAGGTCAAAAATGACCTAATGAGGCTTTATCGTCGTTTTGAGGGCGAAAAACCAGCAATTTGACTAAAATTTAATCTTTATAGCCATCAATTTTGCTGTTGCCACCACCTCATCTCTTTACAAAACTTTACCTCATCAGTTAACAGTTATCAGATGTGAGTTTTCAGTTCACTGATGGCTCTCTTGGATAGAGGCGCAAGCGTTCACTGATTACTGTTTACTGTTCACTGTTCACTGACTTGAAAGAGGGTGTAGGGTGTGGGGTGTGGGGTGTAGGGAAGGAAACCTCTTTCATCTGTGGGGGTGAAAATTTTTTCATCGGGACTGACTCCCAAAACCCATTTCCATTTGCGAGAAGGATCGTTTATTCTGGGAAGTAAGAGCGATCGATTCAGGATTTTTGCTATGGCCAACTTAGGTGATTTAGTCAAAAAAGCAGTTTATTTGGGCGTAGGCATTGCCGCTTATGCCGCCGAAAAAGCTGAAGTAAATTTACAAGAATTAAGAAATCAAGCCCAAAAAATAGCCGATGAGATGATTTCTCGCGGCGAAATAAACGCGGAAGAAGCGCGCAAATACGTTGATGAGTTGGTGAAACAGGCACAACAGCAAATGGTGGCAGGTAATGAATCTAATATTCCCCATGAACCCCGGCGGATAGAAATTATTGAAGATGAGGAGGACACCAAAGCAGCCGATCCAAAAGTAGATGAATTGCGGCAAAAGGTGGAACGTCTTCAGGAAGAATTACGGAAACTGCAACAGGATTAAAACCTAGATTTTAGCGGCAAATAATTAATTATTACCAGACAAGGGACGCAAGTATAAACATGGACGATTGGCAGAAGGATTTTTGGGAAGTGATCGAAACTGTGGCGCTGGGAGTTGAAACTTTTTTCCAAGAAGTGACCCAAACTATCGAAGAAATTAATGAGGAAATTATCATCGATCTGGAACAGTTTATTCAAGAGGTTTTGCCCCAGGAATTAGAAGAATTTTTTAACTCCGATGAATCCCTATTTTCGGAATTAGATGAACCTTCGGATTTTATCCTCACTCCCAAGGTTAACCCCGATCCTAACACCCATCCTGCTTGTATCGGTTGCCGTAATTATCACGGCTATATCTACGGAGACAATCTTCTCGTCTGCGGTTTCCATCCCTACGGTTGGAATGGTGATAGTTGTCCCGATTGGCAAGCAGAGGATTAATTATTTTTCCAGAAAATAAGGCAGGGTTCTTATCCCTACCTTATTTTATTTCAAAGCAATTATCCGTCATTTTTAGTTAAGAATTACCCTTGGGAGCATGGTAGGGTTCAGCATCAAAAGGCTGCATCCCCACATCGGGATACTCATCATTGTTGGGGCTAAAAATGCGAGCAAAAGCCTCTGTTAGGTACTGGACAAGATTGTGTAACGTATCCTTGATATTCATTGCTTTTCTCTCCGACTCTCGACAACAATCTCCGTTCAACTTGGGAAAGGTTGATCCACCCCTCCACTCCCATTATCTGGCCAGAATCTCATCAATTGTTGACTTTTGAGATAATTCTTGAATAATCTTCATAAGACTTTATATTTTTTCTTGTTTATTTAAACTTTTATAATAATTCTTGTATTTTTGTCAAGGAACGATTATTCAATTAAATCGCTGAACAAATATTTGATTGTTGTCCAGAAAGGTTTGTATCTTTGTTGATCATCTAAGCATAAATATCCATTGACAAAAAATTTTAATTCGTCATTATCTATCTCCTCATCCAAAAAAGGATCGATGGCTGCCTTACGAAGTGCCTTGAGTTTATTGAGGTTTAATCCCAACTTTTCGATAGTATTAATTGCTTTTTGATCATCTTCTTGTGCGGGTTTAATTGCACCATCATCATTAAAAGCAAAGTGAGACTCACAATCGGGATTAAGTGGAGAGATTAAGAGATTTTCATCAAACCAGTTATTTTTTAGATTACCACAGTACCGAAATTCACTAGGCGTAAGATTTGCCTGACAGGAACATAGCAAATTGGCATAATCTAAGGGATCAACAGTGGGATCACTCTGAGGTTTAAAATGTTCTATATGGCATTTACCATCAATCAATCGATTTTCACAATAACAACATATTTCCCCCTGTTCTGTCATCAAAGCTTTAATTAGTATTTCTTTTGGTTTTCCTGCTAAATTTTTAAAGTCGGGCTGCCAATCTGAGTTAGCTTGCTCTTTCCAATTCTTAAACTCTGGTGGTTCTTGTCTTTTCCTAATATACTTCATTTTCCGATAATTTCCTTGCGTCGAATAATAACTTCAGCTTTAATTAATTCTGGATCATCTTGAATTTTAGCTCTGAGATCATTGATTTTATTTTTAGCTGCCTCTAATTGATTTTGAGAGATTTGTTCATAGATATCTTTCAAAGCTTCAGCGATTTCCTTGGGACGAGTTGTCTCTAATCCCATCAAATCTTCTAAAATTCGATCAACATTTTTGCCGTAGGACTCTTGCACGGGATGAAATTTTATTCCCATTTCTGTTTGTTCCATGAAGTGTAAACTTTCTGGCTGAACATGAGTGATAATATTAGGAGAATGGGTGGAAATAAAAAATTGACAGTTAGGAAAAACTTCTAGTAATTTAGGTACTACAAATCTTTGCCATTGAGGATGTAAATGTAAATCAATTTCGTCAATGATAATAACGCCAGTACCCGTTAAGGGATAAGGATTTTGAGGATTAGCAATCGCCATTCTTCGAGCTAAATCTCCCAGCATAGCAATCAGACATTTTTCTCCATCAGAAAGTTGATTAACAGTAACTATTTTATTCTTTTTTGTTACTTCCATTCTCAAGGGATTACGACGGACGCTAAGATTACTAAAATCGGGTAGAAAACGTTCGATCGTTTCCCGAACCGCTTCCAATTGGGGATCAGGAAAACAAAAACCTTCTGGTTTAATTAGATAATCCTGATATTTTCTATTTTCATTTTCTAAATCTTCGCGCTCGCGAAACCATTCAAAAAAAGTGCGAAAATCTGATCCACTGGTTAAAGCATTTTCGTAGGCACTTAGAGATTCAAATTGATGTTTTGTTTTAATTTTTAAGGGTATATCCAGCACTGCTCGATTAACAGAATAATAAACAAATAAAGGTAAGTTAATTTGTCCTTGATGTTCAGTAATTTGTCGTTGTATTTGTTGAGTGTATTCATTTAATTGGCTAAAATTACTCCGTTCTCCAGCGTGGATATATCCAGTCCTAGTTTTTACTATTTTCCAAGTAATCTCTTGACTATCTTCCGTCACCCCCGTGATTTCAATTATAGCCGTCCCCTGACCATTATTAATCTCGGTTTCGCTCATCTGTCGTCCACTGGCATTAGTATTTTTTAGGCGATTAACTAACCATGAAAGCATAATCGCCAAACTATCTAAAATGGTGGATTTTCCCGCACCATTAACTCCTATGAATACGTTGAGTTGCCGATGAAAGTCGATGTTTAAACTGACTGCACCTCGATAATTAATAAGCTTTATAGACTTAATTTTCATGGTTTTTGTATCGGCAAGATTTGCTTATATTTGAGATAATTGTTAGAGAATGACTCTCGAATAATTGCCAGTAAAACTTAGATAGGGTTAAGAGACAGTAGGACAAGGAATAGAAAAGAATATTGAGCAAGGAAATAATATCTAATTTTGGCACAGAACCGGATAGTCATAATGATTATTTATCATTTACCCTCGACCAACTCAAAAAAAACCCCGGCTGACTTTCCCGATCGCTGCCCTCTGTGAGACAATCGATCGAGTGTTATCCTAAACTCCGCCAATTTTCATGTCCGACGACGCTACTATTCGCACTGCTGTACAACGTCTCTACAATACCTATCCTTTCCCCCCCGAACCGCTCCTAGACGAACCTCCTCCGGGTTACAATTGGCGCTGGAATTGGATTGCTGCCTATAACTTTTGTTGTCATCGTAAACCCGAACGAGAGGATATCCGCATTCTCGATGCAGGTTGTGGTACTGGTGCGGGAACCGAATATCTGCTCGCGCTCAACCCTTTCGCTCATGTAGTCGCGATAGATATCAGTGAAAAAGCTCTAGAAATTGCCAAAGAACGCTGTAATCGTTCGGGAGTCGCAGCAAAGCACCGAGGTTCTCTGGATTTTCACCATTTACCCCTCGAATCGGCCACCAATCTCCCCGGAGAATTTGATTTAATTAACTGCGTCGGGGTGCTGCACCATCTCCCGGACCCGATTAAAGGGATTCAATCCCTCGCACAAAAACTGGCCCCCGGTGGTCTGCTGCACATTTTCGTCTATGCTCAATTGGGCCGCTGGGAAATCCAGTTAATGCAATCTGCGATCGCACTTTTGCAGGGAGACCGACGCGGGGATTATAAAGATGGGGTCGCTGTCGGCCGAGAGATTTTTGCCTCTCTACCGGAAAATAATCGCATTTTGAAACGGGAAAAAGAGCGTTGGTCAATGGAAAATCATCGCGATGAGTCCTTCGCTGATATGTACGTTCACCCCCGGGAAGTGGACTATAATATCGATACCCTCTTTCAACTGATTGATGCGTCAGGATTAGCCTTTATTGGCTTTTCTAACCCTTCCTACTGGCAATTAGAGCGTTTATTGGGTAAATCCCCCGAATTGATGGCTAGAGCGCAAAATTTAGGGGAAAGGGAACGTTATCGCTTGACGGAATTATTAGACCCGGAAATCACCCACTATGAATTTTTCCTCGCTAAACCACCGATTTTTACTGCCGATTGGTCCGGGGATCAAGTCCTAGAGAATGCAGTGGCCGAAGTTCATCCCTGTCTTTACGGCTGGCCTAGTGCAAGTGTTCTAGATTACGATTATCGGCCGGTTAATCTCTCGGAAAGAGAATTTGCTTTTTTACAAGCTTGTGATGGTCGTTTAAGCGTGGGAGAAATCGACGCTCAAGTTGCTTTAGGATTAACCGGTGTGCGTTCTTTACAACAGCGCCAACTACTGATTTTAAGTTAGGGAAAATTTGGGGATGTTAGAGATAGCGTCCCTTGGCAATGGGTAACTTGTGAACTAACTTTGCTAAATCTCACAAAAACTTCTTTTTTCTTAACAATTATCCCCCTCCTGTTCCCATAGTTTCAGCCCCAGAACTAACTGGGGCTGAATTATAATAGTTAAGAAAGTGGACAAAGCTGCTAAATTTCTGATTAGTCCGATTTTTCCCCAGATCGGCAAACGGGAGAGTTTAATCATTATCCCAAGATTCCGAGGCGATTAAGTCACCAATTTGATCCCTGAGAAGGTAGTCACACCGTTCTAGTTCACATTCAACACAAACCCACTCCCGGGGGGGAATGAACTGACAGAGAGTGTAGATCGGTTGGTGTCTGCTCACTACCCCCTGTTCTACCATCTGACGGACTTCGTCCTTAATCATCCTGATAGAGTAAGCGGTGGGAGCGGTGGAGAAAGTTATGGCACTCATGGGAGATTTCCTGCAAGATCTACAAAAGAAGTCTTATCACTAACTATAGTCTAACCTATAGAGGGACAAAAGAGATTTTTTGCTGTATCGACGATTACAATTTTTTATATATAGCGAAACCCTCTCCCCTTACCAGTTTAGGCTTAGGTTAAGAAAAGTTAAATTGATCGGCTAAAAGCTGTCGAGTCCCCTTATGCCAAATCAGTTATCAGTGATCAGTTATCAGTGATCAGTTAAGCTGTTGACTATCTAATATTACTGGTTAGGACTGCACCGCAGTGCCGGAGTTGGCAGCAGGGAGAGGAAGTTCGAGCATTTGTACTGAAGTTTCCCCTACGCATTTTAAAATCAGTACAGCTTATCAGTGATCAGATTTGAGTTTTCAGTTCACTGTTCACTGTTTACTGTTTACTGGACGGCTACGCCGTGCCTTTGGCAACACTGAAAAAAGCTTCCAGCTTAAACTAATAAATGGGGAATAAAAATAAAAGCCGCTACGAGTAAAGCTGCGATCGAGGCGATTAAAACGGCACCAGCGGCACAATCTTTCGCTATTTTGGCTAAATCATGGTAGGATTGCCCCACCGTCAAGTCCACCACTGATTCTAGAGCAGTGTTAATTAATTCTAAGACCATCACCAGGGCGCAGGTAAGGGTGACAATCGCCATTTCCAGGACATTAACTCGCAAAAATAAGCCCCAACTAATCGCTACTAGGGTAATCAGGGTGTGAATGCGAAAATTTCTCTGACTGACAAAAGCATAACGGACTCCTGCCCAAGCGTAGCGAAAACTGACTAACAGATTCGAGGCGACTTGCCAAGCGTATTCTCTTTGAGTCGAATTGTTGCCCTCATCCACCCGTCCCGATCGAGGGATAAAATTATTATTGAGATAGGGATTAGATATGCTGGCAGATTGGTTGGCTTGATGATAATTTGTCTTCATATTCCTCAATAATGCTTGACAAAAATAACTAACTATGTATCGGCAATTTTGACGGTCTCTAATAAAGTTTCCTGTAAAGATAGCATTTCTAACAGACTTGTTTCATCGGGATGGTCCCAACCTAAAAGATGTAAACAAGCGTGGGCAGTTAACCAGGCCAATTCTCGCGCCAAAGGATGATTTTGTGTTAAAGCCTGTTGTTGTGCTGTCTCGACAGAAATGATAATATCCCCCAAATATAAAGGTTCTGTCTCTAAAATGCGCTCATCGACTGGTAAATCCACTTCGAGAGTGGCAAAAGCGAGAACATCCGTCGGTTGATCTTTGTGGCGATATTGGCAATTATAGGTCTGAATTTCTCGATCGTCTGTTAAGCGCAAACTTATTTCATAACCGGCGGCAACGGGGAGATAATCCGATAGATAGCCTAACCATGTCTCCAACCAATAGTGCCAAGTTTCCCCATCCACAGGACTATTTCCGGGAGCAAAATAATTATCCTGTAGGCATAAATCCACCACTAGGGGCAAAGTCTCACTCACCAGATTTCATCCTAGGGACGCGTCAGATAAGAAACACCGACAAAAAAGGCCAGTAAGGCTGCCGTAGTCAAAAAAAAGTGTTTTAAAGAGATGCCTTTTTTCTTGACCATATTCCGCATCGCCAGCTTGACGTAACTGGGTTGCGCTTCGGTGGCGGTTTCTACTGCGGGGTCGGTGGCACTAACAGGTTCAGTCATCAGTAATTCCCCAGACAAAGATTGATTCGCTATAAGTGTAACAGATTATTAAAAAAGTGTAAAAAAAATTTAAGTACGGGGAAAAATTGTTCCCCTTTCGGGATAGTCAAAACCGCTCAAACTGTTTAACCCAGAGGTTTCTAACCAGTTGCGCCTTTAAACAGTACCCTGAATTTTGATACAAATGCTCTCCTCTCCCCCACACCCCACACCCCACACCCCAGCAGTCTAACCATGTCTTCCCAATATCCCGAAAGCATCCAGACTATTTTTCAAAAAATTTGGGGCTATGATAGCTTTCGCTTTCCCCAACAGGAGATTATCGAGACAATTCTAGCGGCAAAAGATGCTCTGATTGTCATGCCCACGGGATTCGGTAAATCTATCTGTTTTCAATTGCCCGCTTTATTAAAAACCGGCTTAACCCTAGTGATTTCTCCCCTGGTTGCCCTAATGGAAAATCAGGTGGAGGAATTATTAGCCAGAAAACTACCCGTCGCCCTGATTCATCACGAAATCCCCCGACAACAGAGAAAGAAAACTTTAGATGCGATCGCAGATCAAACCCTGCGACTTCTCTATCTTTCGCCGGAAACCCTCTTAAGTCCGCCCCTCTGGTCAAAATTAACCCTTCCCCACGTTAAAATTAACGCTCTCATCCTCGACGAGGCCCATTGTTTAACCCAGTGGGGCGATAATTTTCGTCCTGCCTACCGTCGTCTTGGGGCTGTCCGTCCCGCTCTTCTACAATCGAAACCGGCCGGCAGCCAAATAGCGATCGCTGCTTTTACCGCCACCGCTAACCCCGCTACCCGTGAGACTCTCACCCGCGTCTTACAACTAGAAAAACCGCAGCTTTTCTTAATAAATCCTTACCGTCAAAACCTTGACTTAAGCACCAAAATATGTATTAGCCCCGGTTGTCGTCGTCATCAACTATTAAACTTCCTCACCGGTCAACCTCGACAATCCGGCCTGATCTATACTCGTTCCCGTCGCCACAGTGAAAATTTAGCGGCATGGTTGCAATCTCTCCACTATCGCACCAGTGCCTATCATGCCGGTTTATCCCCCTTTCAGCGTCGGGAAATAGAACAAAATTGGCTGCGGGGGGATTTAACTTTTGTTGTCTGTACCTCAGCTTTTGGCATGGGTATCAATAAACCCGATGTGCGTTGGGTTGTCCACTACCAACCCCCAGCTTTACTATCGGAATACCTACAGGAAATCGGCCGCGGTGGTCGCGATGGCGGTAAAATGCAGGCTCTCACCTTAATTAGTGAACCGACGGGATGGTTAGATAATAGCGATAAAAACCAGCAAAAATTCTTTAACTTGCAACAGGAACGCCAATACCGACAAGCTTGGCAAATTTTAGCCCAAATTCCCCTAGAGGGCAAATTAGAGGCGATTAGTGCCGAATTTCCCGATGGTGCGCTCATTCTCTCCCTTTTACACAGTCTTGATCGCCTAGAATGGCTCGATCCTTTTCATTATCGGCTTATTTATCGCCATAATTCAGCCAAGATGACTTTTAACCCCAAAAATGAGATGTTTCCCTACCTCTATACCCGTCGCTGTCGTTGGCACTTTCTCTTAAATGCCTTTGGTTTTCAGGAAAATGCCGATAATTTTCGCTGTGGTCATTGTGATAATTGTCGTCGCAATCGACCTCTGGTAAGCTAGGGAGCGCCAGAGCAGGGAGAACAGAGCATTTGTACTAAATTTTTTATGTCTTTTTTCTCCTCCTGTCTCGGATTCTCCTCACCTAAGGTCAGATTTTTGATTTTTGCAGGAGAACTATAGCGGTTTTCCCAGAAGTTAGTCCCGATTGAATCTATCAAGAGATTTACCATACCTTACCCGAAATAATAGTGAAATTTTGTGACAAAGTGCAGCCAGATACAAGAATCTTTGCTAGCTTTCTAGAAAGCTTCTGTGATAAGTCTCCTTAAAAAGAGATTGTTTGCAGTAAGCTAATCTGGCTAACACGCTTTTGGGCGTGATATGGGGAAAAGTTTTGGCGATCGCGCCTAAATAGGGTGATATGCCGAAAGTTGACCCATATCGTTACTCTGGAGAGTTTTTTACGGAAAGTTTTCGTATAATAAATGGTTAGGTGTCCTAGTTTATCTCTTATGTGCTTTACATCCTTTCAAAAACTTTATTATTTGGTTATTTAAGGTTATACAAACAATGAGTTTACAAAGTTTGCCGCTCGATTCCAGAAAGCTTGAAGTCTTGATAAAGAAGACTAGGCACTATAATATTTCCCCTATGTTTTTATCCCAATATATGCCTGAAGCTCAATCCCATCCAATTAGTGAGCATCTAGGTGAATTGGTTAACGATGCATACGAATATTTATCAGCTTGTAGTCAAAGTGAAATTGAAGAACTTCTAAGTGCTATGCCTCGTGGCTACAGAACGTTATTTGATATAAAATTAGAGGTAGAGACTGAGCAGCAGCGGCGAAGATTTGCCCTTTATTATGTTTCATCAGAAGTCGAGCGAAGCTATTTTTCCTTTAAGGGGGTACTTGAGCAAGATTTATTACAAAGTGAAGTGATAAAAATATATCCAGAATTAGCTGATAAGTTTGATAAAGATGGATTACTTCATATAGATTCTAATTTTGTTCTTTTTGATGGCGGAATTCAATATAAAGACCACATTCTTTATTATCATCAACTTCTCAGACGAGGATACCGATCTAATCCAAACTTTGATTTTCTAGATGGATTTATAAGGTACTACCGATATACAAAAAATGAAAATCAGTTTCGGATTGCCATTGATCACCGACGAATCATGTTAAAAGAGTTTTATCGCCAAGTTATTGAGATGGACGGATGGCGTGGTTTACCATTTGATAAAAACAAGTTGGATGACCAAAATTATATTGGCTTGACTGTTGTAGAGCGAAACAAAAATTCATTATTTGAACAGACGTGTAGCCTTGACCGTACTGAGTTCTATTGGAGTTATCGTGATGGAATTAAAACATTTGAGGCTGAGGAAATTTCAGGCGATAGTTATATATTTGATCATTACTACTTTAATCGGTATGTGCATAGTGAACGTGACATTCAAATAAAAGCATTTCGTCATTTGGATGGAGCGGTTAAAGTTTATCTTAGAGATAGTTATCAAAATAGAAAGAATTCTTTTATGCCAAAAGAGTTCAAGAGTCATTGTAAAGTAAAGCTTTGGCGCATTGACGGGGACATAAAGTTAGAGATCTGGAGCGACCTTATCTCACACTTTTTCAAGTGCAATGAAATGATTATTAAATATTTTGATCCTGAAAAATTTGAGCAGATATTTGATTTATGAGTGCGATCGCATATCTTGTAGTGCGATCGCCGATCTTGTAGGGTGCGTTCCTTAATGTGACTCCTACTGCTCCACTGATCGATCGATTTTTGGGGAACGCACCATGCCCATTGATTGAAACTGTGATACCAAATCCTGTTATAATAAAACGAGATATAGGGTGCGTCCCACGCAGCCTTGACCTTTTTGAAAACACTTTCAATGATGTAGCTATGGACTGGGAAACTCGAATTACACTAAATCCCGATATTTTGGTGGGAAAACCTATCATTAAAGGAACAAGGATTGCGGTTGAATTTATCATCGATCTTCTCGCCCAAGGTTGGAGTATTGATGAAATTCTGCGAAACTACCCAGGTATTACAGTAGAAGATATTCAAGCTTGTCTTAGCTATGCTAGTGTAATGCTCAAATCTGAGAAAGTCTATGCTATTCCTGCTTAACTGATGCGTTTTCTAGCGAACGAAAATTTCCCCCTTGATGCGGTTGAAGCCCTAGTACAAAATGGCCATGATGTCCTGTGGATTAGGGTGGAATCCCCCGGAATCTCGGACCGGGAAGTGCGATCGCCGATCTGGTAGGGTGCGTCCCACGCGCTGGGGACCTTAATTGAATGGAAACATCAACTAATTCCCCCTTATTTTTAGACTGAGGTGATTTGAGTTCCCACTCGCTGGGGACCTTAATTGAATGGAAACTATATTTAATTCATTGTGAGGTTCTAAAATTATGCAACTAATCAAATACACTACAGCGATCGCAATTTCTTGTCTACCTATATTCACAACACCTGTATTAGCTCAAAATAAACAAGAAAAGTGGGTAGATTTTGGTCAAACTAATAACGGTGAAATCATAAAATTAAATGAGCGTAGTGTCAAATTTGAAATTATGTTAGCTGACGATACTCTCAATAATGAAGATGGATTTTATAGCGAGAATGATACATACCCAAAGGTAAAAGTTGTTATCTTTGAATACAGTATTGGTGGCAGAACAAGAAATGCTTATACCAAGTCCTGTAATCATGGTAAATTAAGTGCTAATCCTAGCTGGAAAACCTACACTACTTTTATAGATTATTGGCCTCAATATTTTCTAGTTCCCGCTGATAGTATTGCTAGTCAGAATATGTTGCGACGAGTTTGTACTTTAAGTCTATCTAATCAGTAATCCTTTTTGATTATTTGAAGAAATGTAAAGTTCCCACTCGCTGGGGACTTTAATTGAATGGAAACCATCTGTTTATTGGGTAATTGTTGATTAATGGCTTTGTTCCCACTCGCTGGGGACCTTAATTGAATGGAAACATTTGAAGCTATCTTTATCTTCAATCATACTACCCATAGGAGTTCCCACTCGCTGGGGACCTTAATTGAATGGAAACCACTTAGAATCCCACCGACGTTTAGATTCGATCCACCGTTCCACTCGCTGGGGACCTTAATTGCATGGAAACACATATCCCTTTAGAATTAATAAAGATAATTGTTTTAGTCCCCACTCGCTGGGGATATTAATTAAATAGAAAAGCCGTAATCGGGAGTTAGTATATGCAAGCAATCCTTTTAAGCCGTGAAGAAGTTGCTCAACGGGCAGAGAAACTGTACGAAAGCAGAATCCGCCAAGAGGTGGAAGTTGAAGAAAACATTGGCAAGATGGTCATCATTGACATTGAAACAGGTGACTACAAAGTTGATAAAAATGGCTTACACGCTGCTGACTTATTGAGCGAGAAACACCCCCATGCTCGGCTCTTTGGGATCAAAATTGGCTACAACGTTGCTGCCGCTTTTGGTGGGGGTGTTATGGAGCGTGTAGTTAAGTGATTTCAGGTATTGTGGCTAATGGACACCCGCTTATCACTATCCCATTTCGGATTCCAAATCGCGCTGACTTTCCGATTGAGTTTGTAGTAGATACAGGATTTACAGATGAGCTTTGTTTACCACCCGAAGCAGTAGCATTACTGAATCTTCCTTTCAGGTACGATATGCGTGCGAATTTAGCAGACAACAGCCAAGTAATGCTGCCTCTTCACAAAGCAATTATTATCTGGAATGGTGAGGAGTGAGAAACTCGTGTATTTGCCACAGGGCGGCGACCCCTGGTTGGAACTGCTTTATTAGATAGCTATGAACTTGTGATTCAGTTTACGGAAGGTGGGTTGGTAACGATTGATGATTTGTAGTGCGATGCCGAAGGCACTGCGTAGCAGCACGCTGATCTTGTAGGGTGCGTTCCCTAATGCAAGTCCTACTGCTCCACTGATCGATTTTTGGGGAACGCACCATGCACATTGATTGAAGCGCCGATTCAAATTTGAAGTGCACCACTGGGGGGCTTCCGATGAGGCGGCTCATCAGTAGTAGAGCGGGAGCACTTCGTTAGAATAAATCAGAGTATAATTAAGGCAAAATACTGAGTTGAGGTCAACCAGATGGCAGTTCGTCAACGGCGTTATCCCAAAGATGAGTTAGCCGAGCGAGGGCAAAAACTCTACGAATCTGGCATTCGGCAGCAAGTCGAAGCCGGTAATGAAGGTAAGATTGTAGCGATCGACATTGAAACTGGAGAGTTTGAAGTCGATGAAAACGTTGTGCCTGCAACTAATCGGCTCTTTGAACGTCACCCCGATGCCCAACCTTGGATCATTCGTATCGGACATCGCGCTGTTTATCATTTCGGGGCACGGAGTTTGAAGAAAAATCCATGATGGAAGGTGTTGTCAATTGGCGGCGTGAAGCCACGCTAACGATTGTAGTCGGAAACTCAAATCGGCAACTGCAAGCGGTTGACGCGGTGATTGATACCGGGTTCAATGGATTTTTATCTTTGCCCTCTACAATCATCGCTACATTAAATTTACCTTGGAGTGGTTCTGATTTTGTCACGCTGGGTGATGGCAGTGAAACTTATTTTGATCTGTACACTGGGACTGTGATATGGGATGGGCAGTACCAAGAGATTGATATTGCAGAATCAGAAACAGAGCCTCTACTAGGAATGGCGCTGCTTTACAGATATCGGTTGCAGGTCGATAACATTGAGGGCGGTAAGGTCAAGATTGAAGCCTTATGAGCCAGTGCTAGAAGAGATTCGGTGAGGTGCGGTCTAACAACGCAGCCGTGGGGTGCGTTCCCTAATGTGGCTCCTACTGCTCCACTAATAGATTTTTGGGGAACGCACCATGCACATTTACTGTGGGTTTAAGTGCGATGCCGCTCCCCCCGCTCAAACCCCGGAACCCTCTGCCCTCGTTGGTCTGGGGGCTGTCGTCGCTCTGGGGGCTGGCTTCAAGCGCCGCCCCACTCAGGCAGACAAAAACTAAGCTTTAATTGAAGGGATTACAACAGGAGAACCGCAAGGGTCTCTTTTTTTGCTATTTAAAAGAGGATTATTTGATATTTGCTTCTTTTTAACGGAGATTGGAGAAATCATAAACCTCCCTCAAGGCACTAGACACAAGCGAGCTATCATAAAACCATCGCTGATTTGACAATCGCCAACCCCTAAAAATTATGAGCGTAGTTATTCCTAATGACATACTGACCGCATCAGGACTCTCCGAAGACGAGCTAAAACTAGAAATCGCCATCATGCTCTTTAAACAAGACAAAATCAGCATCGGCAAAGCCCGTCATCTTGCAGGCATGAACCTCCTCCAATTTCAACACGAACTTAATCTACGAGAGATTTGTGTCCATTATGACCTTGAAGAATTAGAAGAAGACATCCAAACCTTACAAAAACTAGGCAGACTATGATCGTCGTGAGTGACACCTCACCCATTACCAACCTAGCCGCCGTTAACCAGTTAACCCTTTTGCATCAACTCTATGGAACAATTATCATTCCTCAAGCCGTTTATGAGGAAATGGCGAGTTTAGGTTACGCCGTTCCTGGCACGATTGAAATCATGACCTTATCTTGGATAGAAACACGGCCCGTCACCCAGCAAAACCAAGTTAATCAACTACTCAATAAATTAGACCGAGGAGAATCAGAAGGGATTATTTTAGCGCTAGAATTAGGCGCAGATATATTAATTTTGGATGAAAGAAAAGGACGCAAAGTTGCACGATCTCTTGGGCTAAATATTACTGGAATATTGGGCGTTTTACTCGAAGCCAAGCAAAAAGAATTGATTATGAATATTAAACCGATTGTTGATCAGCTAATCTCAAAAGCAGAATTCCGAATTAGCGAAACACTCTACAGAAAGGTTTTGACAATTGCGGGAGAATGAGTCTATTGCAATATTTATTTCAACCCATTTTACAAAGTGCGATGCCGAAGGCACTGCGTAGCAGCACGCTGATCTGGTGGGGTGCGTTCCCTAATGTGGCTCCTACTGCTTCACCGATCGATTTTTGGGGGAACGCACCATGCACATTGATTGAAGCTGTGGGTTAAAGTGCAATGCTGATCTGGTGGGCCAAGTTGAGGAATGTTAGCTTTGGTTAAAATAGAGGGGCAATCCTGTAGGCTAGACTGTAAGCAGCTAACTAAATCACCCCTAATTCTTGTGATAGAGATTTCCCCATGCCCCAAGCTTTGAAAGCGATTTATCATAGTGGTACGTTCATCCTTCAAACAGCTTACGATTTACCTGAAGGCACTGAGGTGGAGCTTTTTGTAAAATCACCTCAAATTATTCCCCCAAAGATTACCGATATTGCGGCTAGGCAGAATTTTTTAAGGCTGCTTGTTGAGCGAATGCAACAAAACCCCATTCCCTCTAATGCTCCCCAGTTTACGAGAGATATGTTGCATGAACGCCGTTGACACAAATGTTTTAATTTACGTCAATGATTCGCGTTATCCTAGTGAGCAGGCAATCGCAGCTTCTCTAGTAGCTAATCTGACAGAGGGAGTTTTAATTTGGCGGGTTGCCTGCGAATATTTAGCGGCAAGCCGCAAACTTGAGCCATTTGGGTATGACAGAGCGCAAGCCTATCAGTACATTCGAGATTTGCAACAGGTTTGGTACACAGCTTTGCCAACTTGGGCTGTGATTAATCGTGCTGAGGACTTGATCAGCCGTTTTAGTTTGTCTCATTGGGATTCGATGGTGGTTGCTGCTTGTTTGGAAGCAAACGTCGAAACTCTCTATACAGAAGACTTTGGCTATTCAGACATTGATGGGCTGAAAATTGTCAATCCTTTCAAGAGTCCCTAAACCTGCCGCAGCATAAGCCGTTCCCATACCCTGCTCCCACCAAAAACTTTTTCCCTATGTGGGGAAAGATTCGCCAATAGACTGGACAAGAACCTCTAGATGGGCGAGGCTATGGGTAGCCATGGCAGTAAACCGCAGACGACTGGTGGGAACGGTAGGAGGACGAATGGCGGGGGCAAAAATCCCTTTTTCTAGCAGTTTTTGTGATAATTCTAGGGCTTGACCCGGATTGGCTACCGGTAAACATAAAATCGCCGCTTCCGAAGGCAATATATTAAGATTATTTAAGTTACTCTTGACAAAATTAATATTTTGGTGTAAGCGTTGGCGACGTTCCGGTTCCAGACCAATAATCTCTAAAGCCATTCTAGCGGCGGCGGTGTCGGCGGGGGATAAACCGGTAGTATAAATCCAGGTGGCGGCGCGATTGCGGATAAAATCGATAATTTTGGCGTTTCCGGTCACATAGCCCCCTAAACTGCCCAAAGCTTTACTCAGGGTTCCCATCTGAATTAATTCCCGTCCCTGACAACCACAATATTCCACGCAACCTGTGCCATTTTCCCCCATAACTCCGGTAGCGTGGGCCTCATCCACCAAAACCATGCAATTATAAATCTCGGCTAGAGCGAGAATTCCCGCTAGGGGACAGATATCCCCATCCATACTAAACACTGTATCGGTGAGCAGTAAACAATGACGATAGTGATGACGGTGGGCTAATAACTGATTTTCTAAATCTTCGAGACTATTGTGCTGGTATTCTTTCACCGTGGCACCGCTTAACTTGGCTCCATTTTTGAGGCTAGAGTGATTGTATTGATCGCCTAAAATCAGGTCTTTCTGCCCCACTAAACAGGTAATTGTCCCCAAATTGGCTAAATATCCCGAACTAAAAACGATCGCGTCTTCGCTATTTTTAAAAGATGCGATCGCTAATTCTAAGTCTCGATGAAGATCTCGGTGTCCACTTAATAGACGCGAGCCGGTGCTTCCGGTTCCATAGCTTTGTGTCGCTGCTATGGCTGCCGCGATCATTCTTTCATCGGCTGCTAATCCCAGATAATCATTACTGGCAAAATTGAGCAGCGATCGACCCTCTAATTCTATAACGGCTCCGCCCCGGCCTTGAATGGTTTTAACCCTTCGATACCAATTGGCCCGATGGAGGGTTTTTAAGCTATCCTCGATCCAAGAATAAGGATGATTCATAGGCGATTGATCAATATAGCGATTAAGCTGTTCTTAATTTAAATTGCTTGTTGAGACGAGGCAAGAGGCAAGAGGCAAAAGGCAACAGTAAAGGGATTGGGGGCGGTTCGGCTAATCTAAGAGTAAGCGGTTTAAATGCGTCTTAGCTTAGCTGGGGAAAATAGCCAGATTGTTGCCGAAAAAGGCTCTTTTAAGGGTTAATAGTTTCGTAAAAACGACAATCTTGACAGGGACCGGAGGGGTTAATCGCACAGCGTAACAGTTCGGATCTGGCGTTAAAACGACAACTAGCATCCCCCATCACCCAACGTCCTTCAATAAAACTTTTTTCGTTAGGAGTGGGAGCAGTTTGTACATAAAGGGATATTTTGCGTAAACAATAGCCACCAATCTTGTATTGATACTGGTGGTGACGTTCCAAAACCGCATAGGTTTGTCCTTTTAAGGCCAAATAATTACCCGGTTGTGGCATCCAATCCAACTGTATCTCTCCCAAACTTTGCCGCGGATGGGTCAGAATAACCTCCGTTGTTAATGAATCTTGCTCCATGATTATCCCTGTATTCTGGGCTACCTTTGCTCAATGGTAGCTTAGATCTCCGAGTCGATTAATAATTATATCTCCTGCAAAAATCAAAAATCTGACCTTAGGTGAGGAGACCCCCAGACAGAAGACTCCGAGACGGGGGGAGAAAAAAGACAAGAGACAACTATCCTAGAATTGCCAATTTCCCGATTAAAGTGGAAGATAAACAGCAGGATTTTTCCGAGAATTTACTTTAAATCTCTTGCATAATTAATTTTTCAGGGTTCAAAAACGGCAAAAATAAGAATTAAATGGCATAAAGTCTGTAAATAGATTATTTAACTGATTATCATTCATTCTTAATTCTCCTGACTCCTGACTACTGGCTACTGACCCCTAACCCTAACAACAATTTTTGATTTTTACAAGAGGTCTTTTATGGTTTACCCCATCCCGCCTGAAGATAATCTACCGCAAAAATTTCCGAAAATTCCCTTAGATCGTCGCGCCTATGCTTTCCTGATCGACTTTGCCTCGATCTGGTTTTTAAGCTCCTTTGCTAATAGTGCGCCTGTACTGCAATTTTTCCTTTTTCTCCTGATTTGGTGGTGTTTGCGGGTGTTATTGGTAGCGCAGAATCAGGGTCAGAGTTTAGGACGTTGGGCCCTGGATATGAAGATCATCGATCTACAACTTCAGCGTTTACCCGGAATTTTGGAGTTAAGCAAACGAGAGGCGATCGCTGGTGGCGGGGCAGCTTTAATGATGGTAGGGTTAAATACTTTTTTTGGCAATCCTTTAAGTTTGATTTTATTATCTTCGCCCCTTTTCGCCGACTGTGGTATGGCGATCGGTGATGAGCAATTTAACCGCGCTTTCCACGATCGCATCGGTGGCACGATTGTTATTCCCACCAGTCGGGGTTTTTCTCTCGATCTACGTTTAAGAAGGCTTTGGTATCAAGTTAAGGGCAGAATGAGAAGATAAATATCAGTGATCAGTGATCAGTGATCAGTTATCAGTTTTAAGTTTTGAGTTTTAAGTGAGCAGTATTAAATAGCAGTTTCCCAGCATCTTTTCACTGTTTACTGATCACTGGACGGCTACGCCGTGCCTTTGGCAACACTGAAAAAGGCGGGATCGGCCGGGATCGAACCGGCGGCCTAGTGCTTAGGAGGCACTCGCTCTATCCAACTGAGCTACGACCCCTTTTTTTCCCTAACCATAATAAGCCATCCACAGCTAAATTGCCGATTGCCATGGATTATTTAGGGTTTTTTGGGGGGGGTAATCTCGACTAATCCGGCAGAAAACGCCTCGATACCCACCCACTTTCTGTTTTATGGCCGTGACCTTGGCAGTATGTTAATTTTATTTGCCCTTGAGGGCTTTTTGAAAATTCTTGCGATAGGCGGGATTAACAGCCAACAGAAGCGGCCAGAACAGCGTTAGAGCTAAACGATTGGGTAAACTGGAACTAAAATTAGTGCTTCTGTATCCATTCCAGAATTTCCAACCACCGGCACCATAAACAATTATTAAGAGAAAAATAACCAGTCTCATGCCATCTCATCCTTAGATTTAGACAATTCACATCTCCTATTTTAAGCTTTGGTTTTGCTGGCTTGGGAAAAGAAAATATTGTTCTGAATCGGGGGGACGGTGTTAGAATGCCGGTTAGGGACTAGCTCGATCGAGGTCGGGAAACTCAAGCCAGAATTTGAAAAAAATATTTAAAAACGGCGAAAAGATAGCCTTGGGAGGAAATTATGCGAGCGGTATTAATGGCAGGTGGTTCGGGGACAAGATTACGTCCGCTTACTTGTGATCTTCCCAAACCGATGGTCCCGATTCTCAACCGTCCGATCGCCGAACATATTATCAATTTACTACGAAAACATGACATTACCGAAATTATCACCACCCTGCACTATCTTCCCGATGTCATGCGCGACTACTTTCAAGACGGCAGCGACTTTGGGGTAAAAATTACCTACGCTGTCGAGGAGGATCAACCCCTAGGCACCGCAGGATGTGTGAAAAATATTGCCGAATGGTTAGATGATACCTTTCTGGTGATTAGTGGCGATAGTATCACCGATTTTGACCTGCAAAAAGCGATCGCATTCCATAAAAGTAAAAACTCGAAAGCAACCCTCGTCCTGACGCGGGTTGCCAATCCGATCGAATTTGGGGTAGTGATTACCGACAAAGAAGGCAGAATTCGCCGTTTTATCGAAAAACCATCCACCAGCGAGATTTTTTCCGATACTGTCAACACCGGAACCTATATTCTCGAACCAGAAGTCCTCGATTATCTCCCCTACAAAGAAGAAACCGACTTTTCTAAAGATTTGTTTCCGCTGCTGCTGCAAAGGGGCGAACCTATGTATGGTTATGTGGCCGATGGTTATTGGTGCGATGTCGGTCATCTGGAGGCCTACCGAGAAGCGCAATACGATGCTTTATCCGGCAAAGTTAACCTAGAATTTCCCTATCGAGAAAAATCCCCCGGGGTGTGGGTCGGCACTAATACCTATATCGATCCTAGCGCCCAGATCGAGGCACCGGCCATGATCGGCAATCATTGCCGTATTGGTGCAAATGTTCTGATCGAGAGGGGTTCGGTTATCGGCGATAATGTCACCATCGGTGCTGGTTCCGATCTGAAACGTCCCATCCTCTGGAATGGTGTGGTGATCGGGGATGAGGTCAATTTAGCCGCTTGTACGATCGCTAGGGGAACCAGAATCGATCGACGGTCCCAGGTACACGAAGGTGCGGTGATCGGACAATTATCGATCGTGGGGGAAGAAGCGCAGATCAATTCTGGGGTCAGAGTCTGGCCGAGTAAACAGATCGAATCGGGAGCCATCCTCAATATTAACCTGATTTGGGGAAATACTGCCCATAAAAACCTCTTCGGTCAACGAGGAGTATCGGGCCTCGCTAACATCGATATCACGCCCGAATTCGCCGTTAAACTGGGGGCATCCTACGGTTCCATCCTGAAACCGGGGTCAACGGTAATCGTCTCCCGGGATCAACGTAGTGTCTCGCGCATGGTCAGTCGCTCGCTGATTGCCGGTTTAATGTCCGTGGGGGTGAATATCCAAAACCTACAAGCGAATGCTTTACCGATTTCCAGGACTTTAGTGGCTAAATTAAACGTAGTCGGTGGCATTCACGTTCGTATCCACCCGGATCGCCCGGATTTTCTCTTAATCGAGTTTTTAGACGAAAAAGGGATTAATGTTTCCAAAGCCAAGGAAAAGAAAATCGAAGGTGCTTATTTCAAAGAAGATCTGCGACGGGTGGGAATGCAGGAAATCGGCAGTATGTCCTATCCGGCTGATATTCTCGATAATTACCGCAAAACCTTTGAAACTCAGCTAAATGTGGAGGCCATTCGCAATAGTGGTTCCAAAATCGTCATTGATTACGCCTACGGAGTCTCAGGGGCAATTTTACCAGAATTACTGGCCAAATTTGGCTGTGATGCCGTGGTTCTCAATGCCAGTTTACGTCAGAATGCCCTTTCCATGCAGGAAAGAGAGTTACTGATCCATCAATTGGGCCATGTGGTGGAGGCCCTGAAAGCGAACTTAGGCGTACAAGTTTCGGCCAACGGGGAACAATTAGTCCTCGTCGATGAGAGTGGTTTATCGATTCGCGGGGAACAATTAACCGCTTTAATGGTGAATACAATTCTGACCGCCCATCCTCGCGGTACAGTGGTAGTGCCGGTTCATGCTTCTAGTGCCGTGGAACAGATCGCGCGTCGTCACGATGGCCGGGTGGTGCGGACAAAAGCCAGTCCTAGCGCTTTAATGGAAGGATGTCAAACCAATCCTAATGTGGTTTTAGGAGGATCAGGGCAAACTGGCTTTATTTTTCCGCAATTACATCCTGGTTTCGATGCCATGTTCAGCGTGGCGAAACTTTTGGAGATGTTAACCATTCAGGAACGTTCTCTAGCTCAGGTGCGGGCCGAGTTACCGCGCATTTATAATAAGAATACGGCGGTGCGTTGTCCTTGGAAAGTAAAGGGATCCTTGATGCGCTATCTGGTGGAAACTCACGCTACCGATAATCTAGAGTTGATCGATGGGGTGAAGGTGATTAATCCCCTTAATGATGACTGGGTATTGATTTTACCCGATGCCGGAGAACCTTTAGTGCATATCTACGCTAACAGTGAACATCGGGAATGGGTCGATCGGACAATTAAAGAATATCGTCATCGTGTCCAATATTTCGTCGAACATTACCAGGGCGAAATAGTGATGATTTAGGATTTTTCTGCCCTATTATCCACGAAAATTGACTATGATGACTTTTTTGACCTAAGGAGGTGCGTAGCCCTGTAGATGCTCATTTTTCGCGGAAAAGCAAGGCGATTCGATCGGCCGCTGCCTCACCGGTGCGGATCGCTCCCTCAAAAAATCCCGGCCAGCGATCGGCCATTTCTGTGCCGGCCCAGTGAATCGGTCCGACGGGAGTAAAAAGAGCCTCGCCGAAACTTGTCCAGACTCCGGGGGGCATAAAAGCGGAATATGCGCCACCAGTCCAGGGCTCCCCGGGCCAATCCACCTCATCGTAACTGATCGGGAAAAGGGCCTCTTGACCGAAATAAATAGCTAAATCCGAGAGGACGGCGGCACGGCGCGCCGGGCCACTCATCGAGCGCCAACGACTATAGCGATCGCCAACTAGGAAGGTGGCCATTACCCCCACGCCGGTTTCGGGATCGGAACTATCAGCACAGAGTTCCAACCATTGACAATTCCCTTGAGCAAGTCCCGCTAGTCCCTGTTTTCGCCAGAAAGGTTGTTCATAGGAAATCAGGACTTTAGCGCAGCATCCCATCGGTACTCGTTGGGTTAGTTGTTCTCGCTGGGGTGGCAGCGGGGGATGATAAATAATGCGGCCGGCAAGATGGGGCGGCATGGCAATGATGGCAAATTTGGCGGTAAAAGTGTTCTGGCTGGTTTCTACGGTCACGCCGGCCGAGTCATAATTAAGGCGAAAAACCGGTTCCCCCAGTCGAATTCGCCCTCCTAACTCCGCCGCGATCTTGTCGGGAATTTGTCCCGCTCCGCCATGGATCAGTTCGGCTTCTGGATGTTCAGCTTGAGCGGCGCAATTTTGTCCCCAAAGAACGTGCAGCAGTGATACTTGGTTGGGTTCGGCCGGCCCGAGAAACCCCACTGCACGGGCCATATAAGCAAAATACCATTGACCAAAATCTGTGGTGGTGTTTTCTTCAATCCACTGGGCAAAAGTTTTACTGTCTAGTTTTTTGGTGTGATCGTTGCTTTGGGGATAACCGGAAGGTAGGGTTTTGGCTAGTTCTTGAAAACGCGCCCATGCTGACATCGCATCTTGCCATTCTGCCGGGCCGATATCCGGTATTTCTCCCTCGTGGAAACCTTGAAAAAAACCGTTGAATTCATAGCGTTTTTTGTTAAAGACTAGGACGGTTTTTCCCTGATTGGGAGAGGGAAAACGACGTATTTGATACTCATCAAGGAGGGCTAAAAAACGCTCTTGGGTTGGGCCCACCCACTGACCACCTCGATCGATCCACTGTCCGGAGGGGAGATATTGACCAGACATTCTGCCACCGTAACGATTTCGCGCTTCGATTACCAGAACTTGATGACCTCGCCTCTGGAGATTACGCGCGGCGATTAATCCTGCTAATCCCGCCCCGATCACGATACACTCATAGCTAGTCAATTGGAGATTTGTCATGATTTTAGCTCCACAGAATACTTGATCATTAACAATTGTTATTTTCTCCGATTTTTGCCTCAGTTTCTCTATCCATTGGCTCTTTTAATTAAATTATCTGCTGCTATCAATGTTTGATCTTCTTAGCGATCGCTTAAGCCAACACCTAGAACAAATTGTCCGAGAAAGAAACCCTTTTTTCTCTAGTCAAGGACATTTTTATGTGCGAGAATACCTGCGACAAGAGTTAGGACAGTGGGGAAAGGTTGAATCACATTTTTTCCATTTTCGGGGAAAAGCTTACGAAAATTTAATCTTGGATTTGCCTAACAACAGTCAAAAACCTCCGATTTTAATTGGCGCTCATTATGACACGGTGCCGGGGTCGCCGGGGGCCGACGATAACGCTACGGGATTAGCGGTATTATTAGAATTAGCGAGGTTTTTTGGGGAGAATCAGGCTAATTATCCAATTCGTTTACTTGCCTTCGATCTAGAAGAATACGGATTACTGGGGAGCATTGCCTACGCGGAAAAATTAAAACAAACTAAGCAGGATTTAAGGTTAATGTTATCCTTAGAAATGCTCGGTTACTGTGATAAAAATCCCCATTCTCAAAAATATCCGGCTTTTCTAGAATATTTTTACCCCAACACTGGGGATTTTATCGCTTTGATTGGCAATCTCAAAACCCGCAAGGATTTAAATTTTCTCAGTCGAGTCCTGCGGGAAAATCAGACTCCCTGCGAGTGGTTGCCCGTAATTTTTGGAGGTTATATCGTCCCCGATACTCGACGCAGCGATCATTCTCCTTTTTGGAGTCGCGGTTATTCGGCAATTATGGTGACAGATACGGCTAATATGCGTAATCCCTATTATCATAGTTCTCGGGATACAATCGCTACTTTAGACTTAAATTTCCTAACACGAGTGTGTCAAGGTCTTTGTTTTGGATTGCAATCTTTACCGATGAGATAAAAGCAGACCGTGAGAGAAGTTTTCACAGCACATATAAGCAAATTTGTCAAGATGCCAGAAACAATTTCTTTACCTTTGCGATCAATTATCGATATCGTTTTCAGAGAACTTCTCCGAAGACGTTTTCGCGGCGCTGAAGCTATGTAAGAATTATCACTTTAAGCGGTGACATTTTCTGTTTCTGCTGGTTGAATTTCCGGCATTTCTACTTTAATTAAACTCACTCTAGCACGATAAAGTAGTTTTTCCCCATGACGATAGCCCCGATAACGCACTATAACGGGTGTACCAATTGCTGCTTGACCATCGATCAATTGATGGATTTGCGGATCATAACTAACATGATCACCGACACTGTCAATTGGTTGCACTCCCCAGCGCTCCAGTAACTGCATAATCGGTTTAACTAGGGAGAGGATTTTGACGGCTGCTAGGTCGGGATTTTTGCGGGCAACGGCCTCGGCCGTGGGCCATTGAACTAACCAAGATTCGATCGCTTCGATGCTTTGACGTTGAAATTCTGCGGCTAATTCTTCTTTTTGCTTGTCTAATTTTTGCTGTAAATTTTGATACTCTTGTTCGAGAATTTTTGATTCCCCTGAACGATCCTCTGTCCCCATCGTCGGGATTTGAAAATGAGCGAGAAGATCGCTAACTGGCAGCTGCAGCCCATTAGCTAATTTCACCAAAGATTCAGAGGATAATTTGGCGATTAAACCATGGCGAACTCTCTGCAATTGCCAAGAAGATAGACCCGATAACCGACTCAATTCTTCTAGGTTTTTACAGCCAATTTCTGCCATTAACTGCTCTAATTTTTGCCGATGATATTTATATAAGGACTCATTCATGGGACTTCTCAGCTTAAGCGATGTGTTTAGCTAAAACAGATTTAGGAGCGCGACGAACTCGACAGAGAATTGTTTCTTTACCGAGACGCTGATGAGCTGCAAAGCGATGGCAACCGGAAAAACCGTAGTAGTTACCATCCACCTCCAAAACATCGATCGGTTCTCGTAATCCCTTCTCAGCGATCGATTGCATCAACTGATTAACTTTTTCGGGATCGGTTTGTCGCGGTAAAGGACGACGAATTTGGGACAGAGGAATGTTTTTAATTTCCATAGTGTTTTTACTATAGCACATTTAGGCTAAACTGAAGATAAGTGGACTCGGTTGCTGATGCAGTGGTCCGCCTCGCTGCCGGTAGTTTTCTTGCCACAGACAAGATTTTATCACCCAATCCTCTCCTTTTCTGACTATGACTATTCCTCCTATCAATGAAAAAATTATCCGGCAAAATACCACCAATGCTTCCTATCAGCGCGGTCGGGATTATTACGATAGCGGTGCAGTTATTTCTCTTTGGCAACGGGGGCAAAACCTGCAAGCTTTAGTCCGTGGTAGTGAGGTTAAACCCTATCGAGTTGCTATCGCTTTTAACCAAGAAAACCTTGAGAATATCTCCTGTTCCTGTCCCTACGATTATGAAGGTTGGTGTAAGCATATTGTGGCAGTTTTATTAACCTGTTCTCGTCAACCAGAATTAATTATCAAAAAAGCCTCTCTAGAGGAGTTATTGACACCAATCAATGAAAGTAAAATAAGAAAATTGCTTAATCATTTAGTGGCTAAACACCCAGAAATTATCGAGACAATTGATAAGTTTTTAGTGCCAGCTACCCCAGTTAATAAAGCGGGAGGGAAGATAACTATTAATATCAAAGCTTATCGTAATACTGTCCGTAATGAACTGCGGCAATCCCTGCGAGCGATCGAAGAAGATTACTACGAAGAAGATCCAATTTCTGATGAAATTTATGCCTTGGTGGATGAGGCCCAAGATTATTATCAAAAGGGCGAACCGGATAACGCGATCGCTATTTTGGAAGCAATTATTAGCGCCTGTATCGAGGAATGGGATGATTTAGAAGATTACGGTGCTGTTAATGATGATTTAAGTGCTAGAATCGATCGAGTTCTAACGGCAGCAATTTTAAGCAAGGAATTTAATCCCCAAGAAAATCAAGATTTAAGGGAAAAAATCGAGCAATGGCAGGATGAATGGAGTGCCGATTTTGAGATGAGTTTAGCAGCCTTACAACAGGGATGGGACGATCCAGTTTTAGAGAAGATTTTACGGGGAGAATCGGATAATTTTTCAGAAATGTGGTCAGGGAATATACCCTATTATGCCCAAACATTGACCTCTATTCGCTTAGAAATTTTCGAGAAACAGGAAAAAGATCAGGAATATTTGAATCTAGCTTTAGCTTCAGGACAAGTGGTAGAATACCTAACTAAGTTAGTCTATCTTGATCGCATTGACGAAGCGATTGCATCGGCAAAAAACATGATAACTAAAAACGATGAAGCCTTCTTTTTTGCCAAAGCTTTACGCGATGAATCCGCACCAGAATCGGCCTTAATAATTGCCCGAACTGGTCTAAATTTTCCAGGTAATTATCATTATCAATTAGCTCTCTGGACAAGTGAACTAGCAGAATCTTTAGGGGATATAGATACAGCTTTGGCTGCTAGAATTAAGGCGTTTCAAGACCAACCGTCCTTCTCCCATTACCAAACAATTGAGTCTTTAGCGGGGGAAGATTGGCCCGATTTAAAATTAGACTTGTTAGATTACTTGCGCGAGTTTAGCGGTGGACGTTCCACAGAGGCTAAAATCGATATATTTCTCCACGAAAATTTAGTTAGAGATGCAATTAAAGTCGTTTCTGATAATTCCTATGTGCAGTCTCACCTAATTTGGCGGATAATGGATGCGGCTGCTACCGTCGATCCTAACTGGGTGATCGATCGCGCACGTCCTCCTGCGGAAAAGATACTCGACGAAAAAAAGGCTGATCGCTACGAAGAAGCGATTAAATGGCTAAAAAAAGCTCGTAATGCCTTTTATATGTCGGGAAGACGAGAAGAATGGCAAACCTATCGAGAAAATTTAATTAAGGAACACGGACGCAAATCGAAATTTATGGGGTTATTTAAATATCAGGATTTACAATAATTTAAGCTTCTAGCCGTCAGTTATCGGCTAGAATCAGGCTGTTTTTAGCTTGTAGAGTGGAAATTGTCCTAATCTTAGGCTTAGTGATATTTTGGGGCAAAGTGGAGTATAATGGAAGATTGGTCTAAACTTATCTCCAGACTACTTATACTGAATATTCATTGTCAAAAAATATGACTGAAACTATTCGCTTTTTGATGTGTTCTCCCGATCATTACGATGTGGATTATGTGATTAATCCTTGGATGGAGGGCAACATTCACAAATCTTCCCAGGAAAAAGCTAGGCAACAATGGCAGCAGCTTTATCATGTTCTCAAAGATCGGGCGCTTGTGGATTTAGTCCCACCAGAAAAAGGCTGGCCTGACATGGTTTTTACCGCTAATGCAGGTTTAGTTCTGGAAAAAACTGTCGTTCTCAGTCGCTTTTTACACAAAGAAAGACAGGGAGAAGAACCCTATTTTAAGCAGTGGTTTGAAGATAACGGTTTTACGGTTCACGAACTGCCAAAAGATTTACCCTTTGAAGGTGCAGGAGACGCATTATTAGATCGGGAAGGACGTTGGTTATGGGCAGGATATGGCTTCAGAACCGAGTTAGATTCCCACCCTTTAATCGCTAAATGGCTCGATATCGAGGTTTTATCCCTACGTTTAATCGATGAACGTTTCTATCACCTTGATACCTGTTTTTGTCCCCTTAGTGGCGGTTATCTACTCTACTATCCCGATGCTTTCGATGCCTATTCTAATCGGTTAATTGAGTTAAAAATTCCCGAAGAAAAACGCATTATCGTTGAAGAAGCCGATGCGGTTAACTTTGCTTGTAATGCAGTGAATATCGGTCAAGTAATCGTCATGAATAAAATTAGTGACGATTTACAATATAAGTTAGCGTCAAAAGGGTTTGAAGTGGTACAAACTCCCCTAACGGAGTTCTTAAAAGCAGGAGGAGCCGCTAAATGTTTAACCCTGCGTACCACCGAACCCTTAATTCCAGACCATCACGCTAATGTCACCATTGAAAGTCGCATTCTCCAGTTAGAAGGTCATCTGCTCGACGCGGGAATTATGAATAAAGCTCTCGATGTTGTGGTAGGAAATGGGGGCAGCTTCAAGGTTTTAAACTTCACCTTAGGGATTGAGCGCCAAAGTACCTCCTCGGCCGAAGTGCGCGTTTCTGCACCCTCTCACGAGGTAATGGAGGAGATCATGGTACAATTGATCGACCTCGGTGCGGCCGCTCGTCCTCAAGAAATCTGTGATGTCAATACCGCAGTGGTGGCACAAGATGGGGTCGCTCCCGATGATTTTTATGTCAGCACCATCTATCCCACGGAAGTGCGGGTTAACTGTGAATGGGTGCGGGTGGAAAATCAACGCATGGATGCAGCCATCGTCGTCACTGAAAGTCCGGAAGGCAAAACGGCAAAATGTACTCTGCTGCGGGATTTAAAAGCTGGCGATCGCGTCATGGTGGGAGTTGAGGGCATCCGTACTATCCGACAGGCGGAATCCAGGGAACAACGCAACAGCACCCAGGAATTTACCTTTATGGGTGCGGGGGTTTCCAGCGAGCGCCGAGTCGAGTTAACCGTGGAGCAGATTGCCTGGGAAATGCGCCAAATTCGCGACCAGGGCGGTAAAGTGGTAGTAACGGCAGGTCCGGTGGTCATTCACACTGGAGGAGCGCAACATCTCTCCCGTTTAATCCGCGATGGTTACGTTCACGCTTTACTGGGGGGAAATGCGATCGCAGTTCACGACATGGAACAGGCGATCATGGGTACTTCTTTAGGGGTAGATATGCAGAAAGGCATCCCCGTGCGCGGTGGCCATCGTCACCACCTCAAGATTATCAACCTCATCCGTCGCCACGGCAGCATCGCTAAAGCTGTATCGGCCGGGGTATTGACAAAAGGTGTAATGTATGAATGCGTCAAGAATAATGTCCCCTTCAGTTTGGCCGGTTCAATTCGCGATGATGGTCCGCTTCCGGATACGGAGATGGATTTAATTAAATCACAGGAAGAATATTCCCGCTTAATTCAAGGTGCAGACATGATTCTCATGCTCTCTAGTATGCTCCATTCCATCGGTGTGGGCAATATGACACCGGCGGGGGTGAAAATGGTCTGTGTTGATATTAACCCGGCCGTGGTGACAAAATTAAGCGATCGAGGTTCTGTAGAATCCGTCGGTATCGTCACCGATGTGGGTTTATTCCTGAGTCTGTTAACCCAACAGTTGGATAAGTTAACCCGTCCCTTGGTAGAAACGGTTTAAAACCCAAAATAGATATCGGGTGGGTTACGCTTTGCTAACTCACCTATTTTTATCGATATTTTCAACCAATTATCGGAGAAAATTTGCCCACTAGAGTCGCCCTAGCTTGCTTTCTTTTTCTATAATACTAAATCTGGTTATTAAGTAGCTGGTTATAATTAAATTAAAAATGTGTTTTAGGTTTGATCGCCCCTTAGTACTAGGTTTGATTCATAGTAGGGTTGATTCATGAATCAACCCTACCCTTAGTCCCCCCTTGATAAGGGTGGTGTCTGATAATTTTTAACGCCTACCTACTTAAAGACTGATTATTTATTCCCTTTTTTGCATGAGTGCATGAGCAGAAAACGGGTTTCTCGGAGAAACCCGTTTTCTGTGCGTTACTCAACGGATTTAGTATAATAGGGGTTAATCTTCCCACACTTGTCAAACGGCTATGAGTCTCTGTCTCAATCCCGATTGTTCGCACCAAAACACCCCCACGGATAAATTCTGTCATAAGTGCGGTTCTCAATTACTGCTCAGAGAACGTTATCGAGCGCTAAAATTAATCGGTCAAGGGGGTTTTGGTAAAACATTTCAAGCGATAGATGAGGATAAACCTTCAAAACCCTATTGTGTGATTAAACAATTTTTCCCGTCAGCACAGGGAACAGGAACTTTACAAAAAGCAGCAGAATTATTTAAAGAAGAAGCGATTCGTTTAGATAGTTTGGGAAGATACCCACAAATCCCCGAACTTTACGCCTATTTTACCGGTAATGACGGGCGACAATATCTCGTGCAGGAATATATCGAAGGACAAAATCTCGAACAAGAATTAAAACAGGAAGGAGTATTTAATGAAGCCAAAATTAAACATCTTTTGTCAGAGATTTTACCGATTCTAGAATTTATTCATAGTAAACAAGTAATTCATCGCGACATTAAACCCGAAAATATTATTCGCAGAAAAAGCGATAATAAATTGATTTTAGTGGACTTTGGAGCGGCAAAATTTGTCAGTCCTTTAAATCGTTCCATGACAGGAACAATTATCGGTTCTGCGGAATACATCGCACCAGAACAGGGGAACGGGAAAGCAGTTAATGCCAGTGATTTGTATAGTTTGGGTGTAACTTGCCTTTATTTATTAACAGGAATATCTCCCTTTGATTTATTCGATGGGGGGGAACACCAATGGGTATGGCGACAGTGGTTGGTTAATAATCCTGTTAGTAATGATTCAGGGAATATTCTGGATAAATTAATCGAGTTTGGTACAAAAAAACGCTATCAATCTGCCTCGGAAGTGTTGCAAGCTTTGCAGATAAAAACATCAGTCTCTATACCCCAGACAACTATTACACAAACTCCCCCATCTATTCAGCTTAAAAGTGCCAAAGGAATCGATTATCGGAACTTAGAGGATTTACTGAAACGGCAGCAATGGAAAGAAGCGGACGAGGAAACTGCGAACTTGGTACGAAAAGTAACTAATCGTGTCAAAGACTGGTTAAGAGATGAAGATATACAGAAATTTCCCTGCGAGGATTTGCGAACTATTGACCAATTATGGGTTTATTACAGTAACGGAAAATTTGGCTTTTCTGTGCAGGGGCAAATCTATCGAGAAATCGGTGGCATGGAAGAATATAATGAAAGAAATTGGGATATTTTTGGCAGTTTGGTAGGCTGGCAAAAAAATAATAGTTGGAATTGGCAAGATATTAATTATAGTTGGCAAGCACCTCAAGGTCATTTGCCGCTAATACGCTACGGTTATAAGGGAGAAGGAAGTTATATTATCTATCATCTAACCTCAAGAATATTTGTTTGTCAGACTTCTAGTCACCAGATTATTAATCAAAAACAACCTGTAGCAACAATTATTCAACCTCCCATTATTTCCGTTCCTCAAACTCCCCCATCTATCCAGCTTAAAAGCGCCAAAGGAATCGATTATCGGAACTTAGAAGATTTATTGAAACGGCAGCAATGGAAGGAAGCGGACATAATAACTTTTGAAACTATGCTGAGAATTTGTAACAGACATGGATTTTTAAGAGTTAAAGATATAGATATTTTCCCTTGTGAAGACTTACAAATAATTGATCAATTATGGTTAAACTATAGCCAAGAAAAATTTGGCTTTTCGATTCAAAAACAAATATTTGATCAGCTTGATAATGGTCAACAATATAATGATAAGCTCTGGGATGACTTCGGTTTGATTATAGGATGGCGAAAGGAGAATAAAAACATTAGATACGACAGGGCTATTTTCGATATAAATGCACCTAGAGGACATCTACCATGCCGAATCTTTGATTTGTGGAATTGGGGAGGAGTTGGTGGTGGAACTGGGTCTTTATTTTATTCTCTCGCGTCGAGACTTGCAAAATGTAAAATCTAAGGATTACAGGCGTAGGTGGGGTGTTTTGATCTCTTCTCTCGCGTCGAGACTTGTAAAATGTAACATATAAAGGTAACAGCCAATTTTTAAGAATTGTATCGGAGGGAAAACCAAATGCTAGAAATTAACAAAAACTATGTATTAGACAAGGATCAAAAGCCGATTGCCGTTCAGATTCCCATTGCTGAATTTGAAAAAATCGAAGAAATCCTAGAGAATTACGGACTAGGAAAACTCATCGAAGAAGTTGAAAATGATCAAATCCTAGACAAAGAAAAAGCCTGGCAATACTGCCGGTATATACTGTAAAATCTATTTTATAGAAGTCTATAAAGAAATTGGCTAAATTACAATATAAATGCCTTATTTAAATCCCAATGCGACAATCCCACCAGCTAAATTAACCCGGTATTTGCTAGTTTTACAACCCAAAGATGATAAATCAGGCTTTCTGGCACAAGCGGGATATAATTTAGACAACTGGCAGGTATTGGAACAAGATTTAAGACGTATTCTTCTCAACGAGGCCACCTTAAATAAACAAACAAAGTTCGGTGATATTTATGAAATTAAAGGACTTTTACAAGGGGTGAACGGGATAAACTTACGAGTCTCTACTTATTGGATTATCGACTCACTTACGAAAGAAACAAGATTTGTGACTTTATTACCAGATTAAAAGAGTTAGACTATGAAATTTGATATGTTTTCCGAAGTTCAATTAACCGAAGATTTGCCAGAATCTAATTTGTCTCGTGGCACTCACGCGATTATCGTGGATTATTGTCCTCGACCCGAAGGCCAAGAGGATGGCTATGTTTTAGAAGTGTTAAATAATCAGGGAAAAGCCTATACAGTTATCGCTGTAGAAGTTTCCAAGATTGAATCGATTCAAAATCTTAAACAGGATGAATTGCAAATTATATAATTCTGTTATTCTTTTTTTATGTATGTCCCCAGGGATGACGACTGTTTTCAGTTTGTTACTCTCAAGCGCCAATGAAATATTTACCGTCCGCTCTTTGGTGAAAGTTGAATAAGTTAAAATCAAAGAGAATATCCCTATCGCTACAATTTTAATTATCGATGAATCTCCTGAAAGATAGTAAAAAAATTCGTTTTATTGACCTCTTTTCTGGTTTGGGAGGGTTTCGAGTCGCTATTGAACAAGTTTGTCGCCAACAAAACTTAGAATCTGATTGTGTTTTTTCCTGTGATATAGATAAACACGCTCGGTCAATTTATCACGCTAATTTTGGCGACCAACCCCGGGGAGATATTACCGAAATTGCTGCCCTAGATATTCCCAATCACGATATTTTAATGGCGGGATTTCCCTGTCAACCCTTTAGTATTTGTGGTGATTTAAAGGGGTTTGAAGATACCAGAGGCACGCTATTTTTTGAGATTGCCCGTATTTTAAAAGCCAAACAACCCGCAGCATTTATTCTGGAAAATGTCAAGCAATTGCAGGGACATCAACAGGGAAAAACCTTAGAAGTTATTCTCGATACTTTGCAAGATTTAGATTACTATACCGATTATCGGGTTTTGAATGCGCTTAATTTTGGTTTACCGCAAAAACGGGAACGGATTTTTATCGTTGGTTTCCGAGAATTGCGGGGTTTTATCTGGCCAAAACCGGCTTTATCTAGAACAAGTTTAACGGAAATCTTAGAGGAAAATGTCTCGGATTTTTATTATGCTTCCGAAAGAATTCAAAAAAGTCGCTTCCTGAAAAGAGAGGGAAAAAAACCTTATAGTGAACCGACTATCTGGCACGAAAATAAAGGAGGTAATGTGAGTGCTTATCCCTATTCCTGTGCCTTGCGAGCAGGAGCATCCTATAATTATTTGTTAGTGGATGGGAAAAGACGCTTAACAGCAAGAGAAATGCTACGTTTACAAGGTTTTCCCGATAATTATCAAATTGTCGGCAGTTATCAAACTATGCGAAAATTAACGGGTAATAGTGTGGCAATTCCCTGTGTGGCTGCTGTGGTTAATTCTGCGATCAATTCTTTGTTAAATCTTTATCCAGCTTCAGGGCAGCGGGGAGCTTTTTTCAGTGATCAGTAAACAGTAATCAGTAATCAGTGAACTGATAACTCGCATCTGATCACTGATCACTGATAACTGATTCAAGTCTGATGGCTGATCGCATCTTTATTGCTAATCGGACCGACGATGATCTATTCTGGATCCTAGCCCGACTCGCGAATCCCCACCGCCAAAAAAGAATAATGTACTGCGATTACCTGGTTCAAATCCTCACCGCACGCGTCTACGATGTCGCCCAAGAAACCCCCTTAGAACTTGCCCCCAATCTCTCCCAACGCTTGCACAATCAGCTTTTACTCAAGCGCGAGGATATGCAGTCGGTTTTCTCTTTTAAACTGCGCGGCGCATACAATAAAATGGCGCATTTGTCAAGGGATTTGTTACAAAAAGGTGTAATTGCTGCTTCGGCGGGAAATCATGCCCAGGGAGTCGCTTTGGGGGCGCGGCAATTGGGAACCCAAGCGATTATCGTTATGCCTGTCACCACTCCGCAAGTCAAAATCGACGCGGTAAAAGCTCGGGGCGGGATTGTTGTCCTGCACGGTGACACCTACGATGATGCCTACACCTACGCGCGGCAATTAGAAGCGGAAAAAGGCTTAACTTTTATCCATCCCTTCGATGACCCGGAGGTAATCGCCGGCCAGGGTACGATCGGTATGGAAATTTTACGACAATATCAGCAACCGATCGAGGCGATTTTTGTCGCTATTGGTGGCGGTGGCTTAATATCAGGTATTGCAGCCTATGTCAAGCGTTTACGCCCAGAAATTAAAATTATCGGGGTGGAACCTGTGGACTCAGACGCGATGAATCAATCCCTAAAAGCCGGTTATCGGGTGCGTTTGTCTCAAGTGGGATTATTTGCCGATGGGGTGGCGGTGCGCCAGGTGGGAGAGGAGACTTTTCGTCTCTGTCAGCAGTATGTGGATGAGATTATCCTCGTGGATACGGATGATATTTGTGCCGCGATTAAGGATGTTTTTCAAGATACACGCTCGATTTTAGAACCTGCGGGGGCGTTAGCGGTAGCAGGAGCGAAAGCTTATGTAGAAAGAGAAGGAATTGAGGATAAAACCCTCGTTGCTGTGGCTTGTGGGGCGAATATGAACTTTGATCGTCTGCGGTTTGTGGCGGAAAGGGCGGAATTAGGGGAACGGCGCGAGGCGTTGTATGCTGTGACTATTCCCGAACAACCGGGCAGTTTACGGCGTTTTTGCGAATGTGTCGGCAAACGCAATTTAACCGAATTTAGTTATCGCATTGCCGATGAAAAAGAAGCGCATATTTTTGTCGGCGCCCAGATCGAAAATCGCACCGATGCCAAGAAATTAGCCGAGAGTTTTGAAGCTTGCGGCTTTAAAACCCTCGATATTAGCGATGATGAATTGACTAAACTGCATCTGCGCCACATGGTGGGAGGGCGATCGCATTTAGCCGAGCATGAATTATTTTATCGCTTCGAGTTTCCCGAACGACCGGGGGCTTTAATGAAATTTGTCGCCTCCATGAGTCCCCACTGGAATATCAGCGTTTTCCATTATCGCAATAACGGGGCCGATTATGGGCGCATCGTCGTGGGCATACAGGTCCCCCCCGATGAAATGAATCAATGGCAAGCTTTTCTCGATACTCTCGGCTATCGCTATTGGGATGAAAGTCAAAATCCTGCCTATCAGTTGTTTTTAGGTTAGAGTTGGCTGAATAAATCTAAAAACCTTGTTGGATAAGGCTTTTAGACTTTTTTCCCCTCAAAAAGTGCTGACCATTGGAGTGATCGGGGGTAAAATTCAGGCACTTTTTCCCTGAAAATTAGGTAACTGACTACCTCAAAATCGGTAAAACCCTACACCCTACACCCCACACCCCACACCCCACACCCTGCCCCCACCAACAAACTTTTTGCCGCAAACCCTAGGTTAAATCGCCATTTTCAGGAAGTTATCAGTACAGATGAATCAAGATTTTCCCCATATTTCCGTTTTGAGTCAAGAATTAATCGCCGGCTTAAATATTCAACCCGGGGGGCATTATCTCGATCTTACCCTAGGCGGTGGTGGACACAGCCGCTTGCTTTTAGAAGCCCATCCCGAAACCACAGTAACCGCCATCGATCGCGATCAAAGCGCCCTAGAAGCCGCTAAAATTAGTCTCGCCCCCTATCTAGATAGCCGTTTAACCCTCTGGTGGGGGAACTTCGCCGATTATGATGGACAAAATAGCAGTTTTGATGGCATTATCGCCGATTTAGGAGTCAGTTCTCCCCAATTCGATCAGAGCGAGCGCGGCTTTAGTTTTCGCCACACGGCAGCCTTAGATATGCGGATGGATCGCTGTCAATCCCTGACGGCAGCCGATATTATCAACCATTGGCAGGAAAAAGAATTAGCAGATCTTTTTTATCAATACGGAGAAGAACGTTTATCTCGTCCTATTGCTCGATCGATCGTCCAAAAACGTCCTTTTACTACCACTACAGAATTAGCGGCTGTCATCGCTAGTTCTGTCCCCGCTAGTTACCGTTATGGACGTATTCATCCAGCAACGCGGGTTTTTCAATCCCTACGCATCGCTGTTAATCAAGAATTAGATTCTCTGCAAAAATTGTTAAATCAAGCCCCCCAGTGGCTAAAATCTGGGGGAATTATCGCTATGATCAGTTTTCATAGTCTAGAAGATCGTCTGATCAAGTATGGCTTTCGCGAAGATAATTCCTTGAAAATTATCACGAAAAAGCCGATTATTCCCAGCCGGGAAGAACAGGCTAAAAATCCCCGTTCTCGTTCGGCTAAACTAAGAATAGCCCAAAAGATAAGCTGTTCTTAATTTAAATTGCTTATTGAGATGAGGCAAAAGGCAACAGGCAAAAGGGAGAAGAAATAATCAGTTTTTAATAACTGGATTTAGTCTGAGCTTAAAGTATAGTCATTTCAAATAAGTATGATACAAGTAAAAAATAAGGTAAAATAAGGAGAAACAAGCAACCCATACAGAAAAATGTCCTATAGCCTAGACTTGAGAAAAAAAGTAATTGATTATGTAGAGAATGGAGGAAGCATAACCAAAGCCGCCGCTCTATTTAATATAGGAAGAGCCACAATATATAGATGGCTGAGTAGGGAAAAACTAGAAGCAACAAAGGTAAAACACCGTCAGAGAAAGCTGGACTGGAAAGCACTGTCAAAAGATGTCCAAGAAAATCCCGAGGCAAGATTAAGAGACAGAGCCGAGAAGTTTGGAGTGAGACCAAGTGCCATTTGCTATGCCTAAAAAAAAATGAAAGTTACCAGAAAAAAGAAGTAACTTCGTTATAAAGAAAGAAACCGAGAAGAAAGAATGAAATACTACAGAGTGCTGAGAGAATTGATTAAAATATATGGAAGTAAAAGCCTTGTATTTATTGATGAATCAGGGTTTGAAGAATTTCAAACCTGTTTTTATGCCCGATGCACAAAAAGGGAAGAAAGTATTGGGAGATAGACAAGGAAAACGAGGAAAAAGAGAGAACCTTGTCGCTGGGAGAAGAAAGGGAAAAAAAGACTTTATTGCACCGATGATATTTACGAGAAGCCTGAATGCAGAAGGTTTTGAAGGGTGGTTATCTTTATATTTGTTGCCCTCTCTAACCATAACATCAGTATTAATTATGGATAAGGCACCAATTCATCGGAAGACAGTCATTAAACAACTGGTAGAGGAAGCAGGTCATCAGGTAGTGTTTTTGCCAAAATACTCTCCTGATTTAAATGATATCGAACATGATTTTAGTGCATTAAAGAGGGCAAGAATGTATGCTCCTGTGGGTACACCCCTTGATGAAATTATTCGTACTTATTGTGTCGCCTAGTGTCTCGTTCTTATTTGAAATAACTATAAAAACCAAGAAAGAAAGCTGGTATTTATTCTTGAAAATCATTGACTAAAATAACGCAGTCCTTTTACCAATCTTTCCACTGCCGCTAAAGCCGTTTCTGGAGATAAAGCACCGTAGGCAAGACGCAAATAACAGCCTTCTGTTATCCCAAAAGTTGAACCGGGTAACACCGCCACCCGCTGCCGCTCGATTAAACTTTTAACTAACTGAAAATCATTCTTGTCTGTGGGAATTTTCAGGAAGAAATAAAAAGCCCCTTCCGCAGTGGCAACATCACAGATATCGCCGATTGATTCTAGAGCATTCAGGCAAATTTCTCTAACTTGACTGATGGTTTTTAACTGTTCTAAAGGATAGCTTTTACCCACCTGTAACGCCCCTAGGGCCGCGTATTGCGAAACCACCGGCGGACAGATTAAAATAGTATCCTGAATCTTATTAATCGCCTCAGATAAATGTTCTGGTACTACCATATAACCAATGCGCCAACTGGCAAAACCGTAGGCTTTTGAGAGACTAAATAAGGAAATAGTCCAGGATTCACTACCAACAATTGCCGCCGGAGAAAAGTGGCGAGCATGGTTATAGGTAAAATATTCATAAGCCTCATCATGAATGTGATAGATGCCCTTTTTTTGACAGATTCGATTGACTTCTCTTAGGGTATTTTCTGGATAAACTACTCCCGTGGGATTATTAGGAGAAATCGTCACCACTGCCTTAGTTTTTGCAGTGATTGCCTCTTCAATGGCGGCTGGACGCAATTGATAATTTTTGTCTGTGGCGACCAAAATAACTTGACAATCAGCCATTTTTATGGCCATTTCATGATTGAAATAAAAGGGAGTGTTGAGAATAATTTCATCCCCCGGGGAAGTAATGGCCAAAATGGCATTCTTGACATCCTCACCGCCGGGGCCGGACGGTGATTCCCGGCAGATCAAACAAACTTAATTGAACGATCTTCGGTTGGGCTTCGGCCGTGAGCTCAGCCGAACGGTTGACGCTTCACGGGATGATGCTTCTTTAACAGAAGTCTTACACTTTCCTCCACGTCCGTTTAAAGTCTCCGATTGCCCACCGGCGACCTTGATATTAATTGCGGCGTTTACATCCCTATCATGAAAAGTCCCACAAAAAAGACATTCCCACTCACGGATATTTAATGCTTTCTTACCGCCGATATTCCCACAACAGGAACACCTTTGAGACGTTGGCTCCCATCGAGAAATTATCCGAAAATTACGCCCATATTTATCAGATTTTGCCGATAGCATATCTCGGAAAGAACGCCATCCTAAATCTGATATGGCACGAGATAACTTGCGATTTTTAACCATTCCCGATGTGTTTAAATCCTCTAAAATTATCGTTTGATTTTCACGAACAACTCTAGTGGATAGTTTCTGCAAGAAATCAGTGCGAGTGTCTTTAATCTTTGCATGGATTTTAGCTACTCGTTTCCTAGCTTTTTCCCGTCGGTTACTTCCTTTCTGTTTTCTAGAAAGGTTTTTCTGTGCTTTTCTTAGTCGTTTTAATCGTTTCTTTAGCGGTTTCGGTGCGTCTATCTTTTCCCCTGTTGAGAGGGTAGCAAAGGTAGCAATCCCTAGATCAATTCCCACTGACTCCCCATTATCAGGAAGTATTTCGGGCTGAACCTCGACGACAAAACTAAGAAAATAGCGATCTGATGCGTCTTTAATCACGGTGACACTAGAAGGTTTAGAAGGTAATGGACGACTCCAAACGATTCTTAAATCACCGATTTTTGCTAAAGTAACGCAGTGTTGGTTAACGGTAAAACCATTATCGGTAAATCTTGCTGATTGTTTAGATTTACGTTTTTTAAACTTGGGAGGTTTGACTTTCTTTCCTTTTCTCTCGCCCTTACAAGATGTAAAGAAGTTAGAGTAAGCAGTCTCTAAGTCTCTCAAAGACTGTTGTAAAGGAATAGAAGAAACCTCGGTTAACCACCGTCTTTCTTCTGTTTTTTTGACTTGAGTTAGTCTTTTAGATAACTCAGTATATTTTGGCTTTTTCTCCCCTTGTCGATAGAGTTCTTGGCAGTAAGCTAAAGTATCGTTCCAGACAACACGCACACACCCAAACAACTGAGACAAAAGCCTCTTTTGTTGGTCTGTTGGGTAAATACGGTATTGATACCTCGCTTTCATTGGGTTAAGATGTGTGTGTCTGTAGTCTATTCTAACTAGGTCTGTTGATAATGTCAAGTCAGTTACGAAGAGAAAGAAACTCTGTTTCCGATCTAAAGATACACTTGGTCTGTGTGACAAAATACAGAAGAAAGGTCTTTACGGGTAAAAGTCTGACTTTGGTTGAAAAATCTTTTAGGGAAGTTGCGGAAAAGATGAATTTTCAGATATTGGAATTTAACGGGGAGTCCGATCATGTACACGCATTGATTGAATACCCGCCGAAACTATCTATTTCTGTAATGGTCAATTCTTTAAAAGGAGTCTCTAGTCGTAGATATGGACAAGCTGGATATCCTAAGCCATAGGGGAAAGACGCTCTTTGGTCGCCCAATTATTTTGTATCTTCTGTAGGAGGTGCGCCACTGGAAGTTCTTAAGTGCTACATCAAAAATCAGGAAAAGCCGTCGTAAAACGACGGGGTTTTAACCCAAATTTTCGATAAAAGCCATATTACTGCCCGCCGTCACAAAAATTGCCTGTTTATCGCTGATTTCTATCCGATTATCTTCGGCTAGTTTTTCCCGAATTACTGCTAATAAGGGGGGAATTCCCGCCACAGATTGATATTGATGATTTTTGGGATTAGCTAAGAATAAAGATAGAGATTCGATCGCTTCCCGGGGTGGATCATAGGAAACAACCCCTTGACCTAGGGAAATAGTGCCGGGGTTCGCTTTAATTAATTGACCGACCACGGGAATGATCGGCGTTTGCACCCCGTCCATGCGGGAGAGAAGGTTTTTCATTAAACTAATCAATGGAGCCGAGCAGAGTCGAACTGCTGTCCAAATTAGGTATTGACTGTCCGTTCATTCACAGGTTTAGTTTCGATTACCCTCGAAACGGGGACTGTCACTTATCCCGGACAGTGGGATGCTCTAGTTAAAGCTTAGACGGTTAACTAACTAGAGAAAGTTAAACGTGGCATCCGTTGGGGGTTGATCCATAGTCCTTAACGGAGTCAAACTATGAATGCTCGAGTCGATTAGAGACTATTAGGCAGCTACAGGAGCGGCTTTACGAGCGAAAGGAACGATGTTGTTCGCATTTACTTTTTGTTTGAGCCTTTGATTTACGAGAGGAGACTCACTCTCGACCTGTATCACGGGGGAGCTTTCGCTAACCTGTCGAAACCGTTACGGCCCCTTGTGCTTACATTCTGATTATAGCACATTTTTTGATTAAGCTAGTTTCCTTTCGCTTCGACTGAGGATTTTTCCCCTCTTGCCAAGGGTTAGAGCCTGGCTAGATCGGTAAAAAAGGTTTTTATCGCTGATTTTTCGGCAATAGCATCGGTATTAAAGAGATAAGCCATCAGGTTCTCTCGTCCAAGATATTATCCAGTTCTTCGGCTAATTCTTCTGAATCTTCCCAATTTTCGGTTAAATTCCCTAACCCTCCCCTAATTATTGATTGCCTCGGTTTGAATTGCCACCTATCAACAATCTATCTCCATACCACAATTTAGCCATTTTGTCAAAAAAAATTTGACTTTGCAACAAAACTACACAAAAATTAGATCAACGTTGTTCGGGAAAAAAGGGGCAATTGGCGAAAGTGTTTGGTTTTGCTAAAAGGGAAAGTCTAGATTTAGCAGTGGTTTCAAGGCAAGCTAGACCTTGAAAACTTCAAAAAAGACAAGAAGAAACCATCCTAGCATAATGCAAAATTATACCAAAATCGCTGGAAGTATTGCAACCTCGTAAATAAATAGAAATTATTCTCAATAAATTCTTGAGTAAAAATAAATATTACTAATTGTAAATTTAAATATTTTTAAGTATTGAAGGTATTTGCATATAAAATACTTATCATTTTGCCCCGATTGCCTCTAACTTTTCCCTCCCCACAGCAATCACCGGGTAAGTAGAAAATTTCTCATTCTTTCTCCTAAAGATGAAGTACAGATTAATCCTTACTCATCAAGTATTTTAGCAACAATAACTAACCTCATCAATCTGAGAAAGGCTGTAACTGCCATAACCTCCCTTATATTATAAAAATAGCCAAGTTCTTAATTGTCGGTCTTACCGAGAATATCGTCCTATGAGGGGAGAATTATTAGTAGCCTGGGCAGCACAACAAAAATCCTTGGATAGCAATTCTGCTGTGAACAGCCAAACGGTGGGAGACATTCCTGAACTGGTTCTTGTCTTGATCCTGCTGCTACTGATTGCCACTGCCGTTGCTCTAGTAACCCAGCGATTACGCATTTCCTATGTGGCAGGTTTAGTCTTAGCAGGATTACCGATTACCGATCTGTTATCTCATCGTATTGGCTTAGATCCGTTTTTAGTGCTTAACCTTTTTCTGCCGATTCTGATTTTTGAAGCGGCGATTAATACCGATATCAGCCGTCTTCGCAGTACCTTTAAACCGATCGCACTGCTCGCAGGTCCCGGCTCGGTTTTTTCTGCGGCGATTATTGCAGTTCTGGTAAAATTTGGCCTGGGTCTAGATTGGATTCCCGCCTTACTGGTGGGAGTGATTCTGGCAAACACGGATACTGTCTCGATAATTGCCGTCTTTAAAGAAATTCGGGTTCCCTCTAGGCTCTTGACTATTGTGGAAGGGGAAACACTATTTAATGATGCAGCCGCACTCGTCACCTTTAATTTGCTCTTGGTGATTTACGCGACTGGAACCATCAGCACTACACAAGTCATCAAGGAAGTGTTGATCGTTGCTCTGGGTGGGGGATTAGTGGGCGCTGTCCTAGGCTACCTGTGTCTGCCTATCTATGTGCGCTTACGGGATCCTCTGAGTAGCCTGCTTCTTACGGTTGCGCTTGCCTTGGGAGCTTTTCAACTTGGGCAGTTTTTGGGTGTATCGGGAGCGGTGGCGGTAGTTATTGCCGGACTTGTCTTTGGTAACTTGGGGCTGCCTCGCAGCGCCTCTGCATCCGATCGCATTACCCTGATCAGTTTTTGGGAATATGCCGGTTTTATAGTCAATACCTTTATTTTTCTGCTTATTGGCATTGAAATCAACCCCTTGACCCTATGGCAAACCTTGCCATCGATTGTGCTGGTCATTTTGGCTTATCAATTGGGGCGTATTCTGTCAGTGTATTCTTTACTATGGGTACTTCGCTGGATTGATCGACCGATCCCCTTGCGCTGGCAACATATTCTGATTTTGGGCAACATCAAGGGTTCCCTCTCCATGGCCCTAGCGGTTGCTATTCCTTTGACTCTAACAGGGCGGGAATTGATCATCGAGCTAGTCTTTGGGGCTGTGTTATTTTCTCTGGTCATCCAAGGATTAGCCTTACCCTGGTTAATTAAAAAGCTCGATATTAGTCAGGTTTCGGCAGTAACACGGGAGATTGGGCAGTTGCAGCTGCAGTTGATTGCGTCGAAAGCGGCACAGGATGAGTTAGCCAATTTACTGAAATCGGGCGTTTTACCGAAAGCAGTGTACGAAGAACTGTGGGCATCTTATCAGGCAAAAGTGGCGGTATCGGAACGGGTGCTGCGGGATGCTTATAATCAGTCTCGATCGGGGCAAATGGAGCCTAACAACGGTCAACTAGATGCCATTCGACGACGATTGTTCCTCGCTGAGAAGGCAGCCCTGGGGGATGCACTTCGCAAACGTATCGTCCCGGAAGACTTGGTACAATCCTACGTTAAAGGTTTGGATGAGAAACTTCTATCGTTGGACGATGATTAGTTTGAATGCCGAGGTAATCGATCATCGGTTTGACGTATTCCGGACGAGTGACCACTAGAATAGTTGAACCTGCTTCTAGGACGGTATTGCCGTTGGGAATCTCTAAACTGGCACAAGGGTGACACTGATAGCCAATAATCAGCGAACCGGTCGGAAAGTTGGCATCTTGAGCGATTTGGGCAACGGTACGCCCAGCTACATAACAATCCTTGGGGACGGGCAGCTTTAGCACCTCCACTTGTCCCTGTTCAAAGTGCATCATCGATTCTACTTCAGGGTATTCGATCGCATTGGCCATGGTGGCAACGGCTAAATCAATCGTGCTGATGATGTGACTAGCTCTAGCAAGACGATAGGCCTCGAGAAATTCGCGATCGCACATTCTCACCACAATATGGGAAATGCCATAACTTCTAGACAGGGTGACTAGGGCTAGATTCATGGCATCGTCCCTCAGGGCGGCAACAACTGCGTTAGCTTGTCGAATCCCCGCCTCCAGCAGAACTTTCGTGCTGACAGCACTCCCCTCAAAGGCCATGACACCAATTTTTTCCCGGGCAAACCGACAAGCTAAAGGGTCTACATCAACGATGGCTACGGTGTGTCCCAAGTCTAAAAGTTGTTGGGCTAAACCTAGCCCCATCATTCCCGCCCCACCAATTAAAACGTACATAGCGGCTCTTTACTTAACAAACTTGACTTCTAGGAAATAATAGGTGGATGAGGCTGCACCTATCCACCCTAGATATCTAAATCTGCGGGGCTAAATTTCTTGTGAATCTGAGGAAAACCTAACTGTTTAATCACTTGATGTTTGCGTTCTTCCTCAAGGAATTGCAAATTATTATAATTAACCCAGTGAATACAGTTAACCGGACAAGTCTCGATCGCTTCTTGAATAATTTCTTCTTCGTCACCGTCCTGATTATAGACGCGAGAGCGACCGTATTCACCTTCAATAAAAAAGGTATTGGGGGCAACGTGGGCGCAGTGTTTACAACCGATACAAGTGACCTCATCGACGTAAACCGCTTTCTGGCGCAGTAAACCGCCCAATTCTGGTTCAAAACCGGTGCGATCGGGGGAATCTCTTAGGAATCCCCCTAACTCTGGTTCAAAACCAGAGCGTTTGGGAGAAAAATCAGCCATTAGGCACTCCAACGTTGTACCACTAGACGAATAGAACCATCAGTATTTTTTTCCTGTGCTGCCACCTGAAAACCCTGTTTAGCAGTTTCTGCCAGAATGGTGTGGTAGGCATAACCTTGATTTACTTTTCTTAAAAATCCTTCTACGGTTAGGGGTTGTTGCCAGTATTGCAAATCGGCAACCAACTCGTACTCGTTACCATTCCAGCGAAAACCGATATCGTAATTGTTATCTTGCTCGATTACCACCTCTGCGGTTAAAGTTTGACCTTGATAACCTTTGACGGGGTGGGAACCCTCTTTCCATTCCATACCCATATCGCTGAGGGCGGCTTTTAGGTAGGATAGATCGCGGATTTTGGTTTTGATATTGCTAAAGTGTGACATGGTTTTTCAGTGGCTTAAATAAAGGGATTGGGAAAGATGAAAAATTACCAGTCGCTAAAAGTGGCTGCGTTGCTGACTTTCTCTGACTGGCTGACGGTTTGATGGTAATAATCCGAGGTTTTCTCTTGAGACATCAGCTGCCCGAGTTGTGCCTCGATCGCCGCCGTCACCTCTTGACAAGATGAACCGACTATGCCTGTCACCTTTTCCATGACGCGACCATCGGGATAGATGATAAACTCTAGGCTTTCCATGCTCATAGGTCTTCTCGGCGTGATCTGGGGTTTGCAAAGCTCCCTATCGTTTTAATTTACGATAGTTTGCTAATCGTAGCAATCTGGTTAAAATTTTAGCAAAACTTTATATTATCTCGGCCAACCACTTTCATTTTTTGTAAGTTTCCCGTAACTTTTCTTTACCGTCAAGGGCAAACCTGTCCCCGGAGGGCATAATTTAACAAAACTACACAAAAAAGACGACCTGAAGCGATAAATTGAAAATAAAGGAGATGCAACGGCGAACCACGACCGCCGAGATCGGAGAATTTTGTCTATAGGAATCAGAACAAATATGAATAAACAAACAGCAGGCGATCGCCTTCGGATCGGTGTTTTAGGTTTTGGTGGTTTGGGACAGGCCGCCGCTAGAATTCTCGCCCCCAAACAGGAAATGCTCTGGACTGCCGCCGCCGATAAAGCTGGTTTTGCATACCACAAAGACGGTCTAGATGTCAATACCTGTAACAAAATTTATCATGACCGGGGTTCGATCGGTTATCTGGAAAATTACGGCAGTCTCAGCGAGAAAAGTATCGAGGAATTAATCAAAACTGCCGATGTAGAGGGCTATTTTCTCGCCTTACCGAATTTACCTAACAATTTCATGGCCGATATCGCTAAAACTTTCATTCGCTTAGGTTGGCGCGGAGTTTTAGTCGATGCCCTCAAACGTACCAGCGCCATGGAACAAATCTTAGCACTACAAGCAGACCTAGAAGCCGCCGGCATCACCTACATGACCGGCTGCGGCGCTACCCCCGGACTGTTAACTGCGGCCGCTGCCCTAGCTGCCCAGAGTTATGGGGAGATTCATAGCGTTAAAATTACCTTTGGCGTGGGAATTGCCAACTGGGAGGCTTATCGTGCCACTATTCGCGAAGATATCGCCCATTTACCCGGTTACGACCCAGAAACGGCGCACCGGATGAGTGATGCGGAAGTGGAAATGCTGTTAAATAAAACCAATGGCATTCTCAGCCTCGAAAATATGGAACACGCGGACGATATTATGCTGGAATTGGCCGGAATCTGTGGACGCGATCGGGTTTCCGTCGGGGGTGTGGTGGATACGCGCAACCCGAAAAAGCCGTTAAGTACCAATGTTAAAGTCACGGGGCGGACTTTTGAAGGCAAAATTTCCACCCATACCTTCACTTTAGGCGATGAAACCAGTATGGCGGCTAATGTCTGCGGGCCGGCTTTCGGTTATCTGAAAGCGGGGGTTTCCCTGCATCGTCGCGGTATCTACGGATTATGGACAGCAGCGGAGATTATGCCGCAATTTGTGCGCTAAGGGTTTCTCTGCCGTAAAATAGCTAAAACTTTCGGGAAAATAGCGGGTAAGGGAGCGATCGCTTCTAGGCTCTCTCCCGTGACCGGATGTATTAAAATTAGACGATGGGCGTGGAGTAATTGCCCGGGTAGATTAATCCCGATGGAACGACCGGAACTATAAAGGGGATCCCCAAGAATCGGATGACCGATGTGGCTGCTATGAACCCGAATTTGATGAGTTCTGCCAGTTTCTAGGCGAAATTCCATTAAGGTGTAGTTGCCTAGTCTTTCCTTGACTTGCCAGTGAGTGACGGCATTTCTACCGCCTTTTTCCACGGCAATAATAGCCATCTTTTGGCGATCGCTGCGGTGACGACCGATCGGCAGATCAATTGTACCTGTCTCCGTTTTGGGGACACCGTGGACGAGGGCGATGTATTCCCGGCGGGCAGTTTTGGTTTTTAGTTGTGCCTGTAGGTGTTGATGGGCCTGGTCGGTTTTGGCAATAACGATCGCACCCGTGGTATCCTTATCTAAGCGGTGAACTATTCCGGGCCGTTGAATTCCACCGATTCCGGCTAAATTTGGGCAGTGATGCAGTAAAGCGTTGACCAAGGTTCCCGATTCGTGGCCGGGGGCCGGATGAACCACTAAATCGGCCGGTTTATTGATAATAATCAGATATTCGTCTTCGTAAAGAATATCAAGATCGATCGCCTCGGCGCTTAATTGCAGGGGTTGACTGTCGGGAATGGTAATCTTTAAGCGATCGCCTTGAGCAACTTTAGTATTTTTATTAGTACAAATTTGACCATTTAACTGTATATATCCCTGTTCTATCAGTTTTTGCAGCCTCGATCTCGATAAATCGGGCAATTGTGACCCCATCCAAGCATCTAAACGTTCTTTTTTTCCCGCAACTTCTAAGTTTAATTGGTTCATCGATTTTTAGTGATCAGGGTGTAGGGTGTAGGGGAATCAAGAAAAACTGACTGGAGATTAGTTAATCTACTTAGCTCAACAATTCCAGTTATTTTAACAGTAATTGAACTTGCTCTGGCTGCTTGAGATGGAAATCTTGGGATTAAATTTTCCTGATTTTTAAGTAGGTAGGTGTTAAAAACGTTGAGATGTCCCCTTGTTAAAGATGGATTAAGGGTAGGGTTGATTCATGAATCAACCCTACGATGAATCAACCCTAGGATTAAGGGGGGATTAAGGGGGGATCTATCTTCAATTTAATTATAACCAGCTACTTAACGACAAAAGCCACAGCAAATCAGTAGAGATTTCCTCATCTCCAAAAAATAGAGAGACGTTGATTATAGCAACGTCTCTAGATCAGAAATTAATCGATTAGAGTAAGCCAAGCTGTTTTAAACAACCGAATTTTGCCCACTTTAGTCACTGAAAATGCTATTTAAAACTCCTGAAACGATCGAAACCACGATCGAACCGAATAAAGCAGCAAAGAATGATTCTACCTGAAAACCAGGGATAAAATAGGAGGCTAAAGAAAAGGAAATGGCATTGACCACAAAAATAAATAACCCTAGGGTCAAAATAGTTAAAGGCAGGGTAAAAAGAATCAACAGGGGTCTAATAATAGCATTAATTAAACCCAAGACGACAGCAGCTATCAAAGCCACGGTAAAATTTTTAATTTCTATACCTGGTACTATTTGCGCTGTAATCAATAAAGAGACGGCGGTAATCAACCAACGGAGGAAAAAAGATAACATAAGTCCATCCATCTAAGATAGTTCATCCTCATCTATTTTAATCGACATCGCCACTTAAAGGGATGCCGGTTTTCAGGGGATGGGAACGAAAAGTGATATTGACTCCTTCTTCTGATTGTTCCAATACCAATAAAGGAGTCGGTTTCGCTTTTTCATCCCAACTCATTAAAACTATTTGTCCATGAATAGTTGGTTGCCAATTAGCTTTATCTGAGTCCGCAGAAAGAAAGGTTTCTATACAATTAGTAATCTCGTTAACGGTAGCGGAACTGGTTTGGGTGGGAAGTTTTGTCAGTTTAATCTGAATCCGAAATAAAACCCCTTTATTCGATTTTCCTTCCTGTGCTTCCACTTCGTAGGTGACATCAAAAGTTTCATTAATCTGTCTTCCTGCACCGACAATTCCTCCGGCATTTTTTGCTGTATTTGGTCGTAAAGCTTCGCCGATTAAGTTAGTTATTTTCATCTTAATCTGGTTAAAAATGACGGAACGAAAAACCGCCTCATCCATCCTCATCCGCAAATAATCGAGATTAAATGCCCTAGAATGGACAAGATCGGGGTCGGTTTCCATTTTTTTGATGGTATGAAGTGCTAACTTCAACTTTTTTTTCAACTCTTTACTTTTAAATTGTTCAATCCTAACTTGTTTCTTGATCTGTTCTATTTTGAATTTGCCGTAAATAATTAAACCGATCAAAGCAATAGTTAAGGCAATTGTGCTATAAAGCCAAGGAGAATTGGAGGGAGAGATTTCAACCGCCGGTTCAGGAGAAGGAACTTGGACGATGGAATTTTCTTGAGAAAACACCGATGGACTCGACAACCAGAGAGGGAACATAGTTTCGATTACACTGATAATAAACAGGAAGATATGATCAGACTATCAATCCCAGAAAAGAGACAGGACTAAACATGATATCTAGAAAGAATTTTAGCCAGAACCGGCCAGGGCCAATCGGTACAACGAGAATCGTTCAGGGAGCAACTGCTATTTTAATACTAGGGAGTCTGCTTTCTCTCCTCTTGGTACAACCTAGTTTAGCATCTCCTGGGCCACCTAATTCGGTCATCGAGGCCGCCCGTCAAGATTTGAGTCAGAAAACCAAGATATCCGTTAATCGCTTGCAAATTCAAGCAGCACAACGACAAACCTGGCCCGACGGTTGTTTAGGATTAGCTAAACCGGGAGAATTATGTACTCAAGCACTGGTGCCAGGATGGCGAATTGTTCTGACTGATAACCAAAAAACTTGGGTTTATCGCACCAATAGCAGTGGCGCTAATCTCCGCTTAGAAAAGTGAATTTCTCAATTTCCCTTGATCTTTTCTGGCTGCTTTTTGGGCATCCTCAAAGCAGTTAGTCCGGCAGCAGGAGACAATATGTTTTTAGCACATCGATCGATTATTGGCACTCGTTTGGATGCCACCAGTTATCAAGATGCTTGCGATCGCATTCAGTCCTGGGTGGAAAATAATCTCTCCTGCTATATTGTCGCCGCTAACGTCCATCTGGTGATGATGGGTTATTGGCACAAAGCCTATCGTCGTCTGATTAATGGCGCTAATCTGGTGACACCGGATGGAATGCCTCTCGTCTGGGGATTGCGCTTACTGGGGATTAAACAACAAAGTCGCGTCTATGGCCCTGATCTTATGTTAGCCTGTTGCGAGCGGGCTGCCCGCTGCCAAATCCCCATCTATCTCTACGGTGCCACAGAAAAGACCCTAATTGATCTGCAAGCCAATCTTAAACAGCGTTTTCCTGATTTAATTATCGCTGGTAGCTATTCCCCCCCTTTTCGTCCCCTCAGCGACGATGAAGAAGCGCAAGATAGGGACAGAATCCAGCAATCCGGGGCTAAATTGGTTTTTGTCGGGTTGGGATGTCCCAAACAAGAACAGTGGATGGCCCGACAACAGGGAAAATTAAAGGCTGTTATGTTGGGAGTCGGCGCCGCTTTTCGTTTCCACAGTGGTGAAGTGTCTCAAGCACCCGGTTGGGTGATGAAAATCGGCTTAGAATGGCTCTATCGTTTGTTTCAAGAACCTGGTCGTCTCTGGCAACGCTATTTAATTAATAATCCCATTTTTTTGCTTCTTTTTGCCCTGCAACTCCTGCGAGGCCGGGAAAAGTAAACAGTAATCCAGTCATCAGTCCTCAACTATCGTTAAGATGGATAGGAGAAGGCAAAGTTTTATCTACGTTTAGGAGTTCCTGCTAACGATGACACAAGCTACTCAGATTCAAGGAAAAGGAATTTTACTCAGTGAGGCTGCCCTCAAACACCTTACCATGCTCAAAAAGCAACAGGGCAAGGATTTATGTCTGCGCGTGGGTGTGCGTCAGGGTGGTTGTTCGGGAATGTCCTATATGATGGATTTTGAGCATCCTAGCAATATTGGCCCCCAAGATGAGGTTTTCGATTACGATGGCTTTAAAATTGTCTCTGATAAAAAAAGTCTGCTCTATCTCTACGGTCTCATGTTAGATTACAGCAACGCGATGATCGGCGGCGGTTTCCAATTCACTAATCCTAACGCCAGTCAAACCTGCGGCTGTGGTAAGTCTTTCGGCGTTTAATTAGGGCTTGCTGAATAAATCTAAAAACCTTGTTGGATAAGACTTTTAGACATTTTGTCAATCAAAAAGTACCGGATATGGGAGTGATCGGGGGGAAATTTAGGCACTTTTTCCCTGAAAATTAGGTAATTGACCGCCTGAAAATGGGTAAAACCCTACACCCCACACCCCACACCCCACACCCTGCCCCCACCAACAAACTTTTTCAGCAAACCCTAATTATTTCTCCAGGGTGATACCTTTCACCCCCGCCTCCCAGAGGCGATTTTTTTTTGGCCAAAACCCTTGACAAAATCGGAGACTTGACATATACTTTTTGTATAATGGGAATCCGTGCCTGCCTGCGAACCCTTCATTTTTAGGCTAGATACCCTCAATGTTAGGATAATCGGCCATGTCAGGACAAACGGGCAATAAACCACTTTTTTCTCAACACTATCTTGAGCATCGGCTGCCGGATTCTCCGGAATGGCAAGAGGATGTATCGGTGGCATTTTCCCGCTTAGAGAGTCTTTATCAACAAAAAAAGGCGATTTTGCCGACTCTTAACGAAGCGCAAACGGAAGCAGAATTAATACAACCGATTCTAGAAATTCTCGGTTTTAGTTATATACCGCAAGTAAGCAGTAGGGGAAAAGGAAGGTCAGAAAGGCCAGATTATGCCCTATTTGCCGGAGAAAATGACCGTTATCAAGCCTATTCTCTCCAGAATAATGAAAGAGCCTTTTATAGTCAAGTTTTAGCGATCGCTGAGGCCAAATACTGGCAACGTTCTCTTAGTGACGTTTCTAAGAATGATCAGCGAGATATCTGGAAAAATAGTAATCCTTCCTTTCAGATCACCAATTATCTGACGGGGACGGGAGTAGATTGGGGTATTCTCACCAATGGTCGAGAATGGCGCTTATATTACCGTCAAGCGTCCTCCACAGCCACGGAATTTTATCCAGTGGACTTGATGGAACTATTAGAAGGGGGAGACCGGCAAAAATTTCGGTATTTCTGGTTATTTTTCCGTCAAGAGGCTTTTATTAAGGATATTCACGCTCAGAATTTCCTTGAACGGGTCCGGGAGGAGAGTACCACCTATGCCACCAGAGTGGGTAACGAGTTAAAAGAGTTAGTCTTCGATCGCATTTTTCCCGATATTTCTAAGGGTTTTGTATCATTAAATACAGACATACAGCCAGATTTATTGTATGAAGCGAGTTTATCCCTGCTGTATAAATTATTATTTCTGCTCTACGCAGAAGCGCGGGACTTGCTGCCGGTGAGGGGAGACTATCGCGATTACAGCTTATTGCAAAAGACGCGAGAAATTGCCGTTAAAATCGATCGTCAGCAGGCCTTTAGTGGCACCTCGACGGGAATATACGATGCTCTCCTCAGTTTATTTCGCATTGTCGATCGAGGGGATGCTAATTTAGCCGTACCTCGTTACAACGGGGGTTTATTTGACATGGAAGAAGGCCGGGTGAATTGTTTTCTCGGTCAATACAAGTTATCCGATGCGGTTTTAGCGCCCATCTTAGACAAGTTAGCACGTTTTGAGGGACAGCCGATCGACTATAGTTTTTTAGGTGTGCGACAGTTAGGATCAATTTACGAAGGATTACTGGAATATCGCATCGTGATTGAGGGGGAATCGGTGCATCTGGAAAATGATCGGGGAGAAAGAAAAGCCACCGGTTCCTATTACACTCCCGATTACATTGTTAAATATATTGTCAGTCATACCCTCAAACCAATTTTAGAGCAAAGAGCGCAACAGTTCGGGGATGTGATGACAGAAATCGCCACCCGAAGACAAGAAAGCAGCGATAGACGTTTAGGAAATCTCAGTCAGCAGGGATTAGAAAAAGAGCTACAACGCTTAGAAAAAAAAGCGATCACTACCTTACTTGATCTTAAACTCTGTGACCCCGCCATGGGAAGCGGACATTTTTTAGTAGAAGCAGTGGACTATCTCACCGATGAGTTAATCCAGATTCTCAATCTTTATCCCGAAGATAATCCCGTTTTAACCATGTTGGAAACCACCCGACAAAACATTATCGACAATCTCCGACAACAGGGAATTATTCTCGATTCTCCCACCCTTGAACCCACGCAATTATTACAGAGAGTGGTGATGAAGCGCTGTATTTATGGGGTGGATATCAATCCGATGGCTGTAGAATTGGCCAAGGTTAGTCTCTGGTTACATTCTTTCACAGTGGGCGCACCTTTGAGTTTTTTGGATCATCATTTACGTTGTGGTAATTCTCTGATCGGAACTACCGCCAAGGACGCAGAAGCCGCTATGATTGAGGAAGAAGGTGGTCAATTAACTCTTTTAACTGGCCCTTTTGTTGGGTTACTTCGGGCAGCAGAAATTATGCGGGGAATTAGTACCCTCAGCGATGCGACTTTTGCTGAAGTGGAAGCAAGTGAACAGTTATTCCGTGATTTTGATAGTCAAGCTAAACCCTACAAGCGTTTATTAGATGTTTTCCTCTCTCGCTTTTTTGGGGTTAAAACTGCTATCGAGTTTCTGCAGCGCTACGGTGGCAATATATCGGCAATTAATTGGGATAAGTTACCCCGATCAGATCAAGGAATTTTAGACCAGGCAGCTAGTTTATATAAAAGTAAGCGCTTTTTTCATTGGGATCTGGAATTTCCTGAAGTTTTTATCGATCTTGATTCCGCTTCTTGGAAGGATAACCCCGGTTTTGATGCAGTAATCGGTAATCCTCCTTATGATGAATTGTCAGAATCCGCTCTCGGTAGAGTAATTGACGAAAAACAATTTATAGATAATACAGAAATTTATAAAGAAGCTAGAGCATTTAGAGTTAACTTATATCGTTTATTTGTTGCCAAAGCTATAAGTCTCGCTAAGAAAAATGGCTATCATAGCTTTATTGTTCCTATGTCACTGCTAGGTGATCGTTTTACATTTGAGTTAAGACGTAAGCTTTTACAAAAAACCAGTTTGATATGTATTGAAGCTTTTCCGCAAAAAGATGACCCCAATAATCGGGTTTTTCGTGAAGCAAAATTATCCACTTGTGTGTATGTTCTTTTTAATGGCATATTACCGCTAGATTTCTCGATGAGAACTCATGAGGGCAAAGATATTCTAGATCATTCTCGTCGATATTATGCTAATGCTGAAAAAATCGATAAATTTGATCCTGATAATTTATCTATACCAACAGTCAATCAGGAGTCTTGGAAATTGTTATTAAACCTATGTGAAAATCCTAGATGTGTTTTATTTAAAACCATTGGTTATCCGACTCCTGGAGAGATTATGTTCAATCAGCAATTCAAAGAATTTATATCAGATGATCCTCCAGGTGAAATAGTTCTTCGTGGAGCGCATATAGGTCGTTATGAGTTTTACGAAAAGCCAAAACAAGGAAACCCAGTGTATTTAAATAAAACAAAATTCCTTGAAAAACGTGGTACAAATAAAGAAGTTAAAGCATACGATCATTTAAAGAGAAGAATCGCCTATCAAAGAGGTGCAGCAATCGATAATTATCGACGGATAATAGCAACAACTATTCAAGAGGGATTTTTTTGTTCTGACACAGTTGGTTATATTGTAGATACACAATATAAACTAGAAACAGTTCTAGCTTTTTTAAATTCAAAATTATTGGAATGGAGATTCAGCCTTACAAGTACGACTAATCATATTAATGCCTACGAACTAAACGTAATTTTTATTCCTAAAATATCTTTTAGCACTAATAGCGATCGCCGTCAACAGAGTTTAGAGAAACTTATCAAAAGTTATCAAGAAAAGCAAGAAATATTAAAAGAAATCGAGGAGCATATTAGGAGAGAAGAAACCGATATAGTCCATGATATTTTGGCCTACTTAGCAGAACAGATGATCGAGATAAATCGGGAAAAACAAAAAGAAATCAAAAGCTTTTTAAGATATTTAGAGAGAATAATCGGCAGTGCGATCGATAATTTAACCAACAAATCAAAAATCCAAAACTATCTCGGTGACTACCAAAAAAGCGAACCTCATCTTAGCTGCGATCAACTGTGGGAGATACTGAAAAAGAACAAAAAGAAAATTACCGTTAACTTACTCGATCGTCAAATACAGGAAACCCTAGAAAAAGAATATCAAACCAGTCTAGATAAACTTTTGCCACTAAAACAACAATTAAGCGCCACCGATGAATTGATCGATCTAATTGTTTATAAACTCTATGGATTAAGCGAGGAAGAAATTAAAATTATTGAGGGGAGAGAGTAAAAAAAAAGAATCAGCTGCCTGCGTATTTAAATTACTTGTTGAGATACAGATACCCGTCGAGGCGGTATAACCGTTAAATTTACGGCCAATCCTGACTCGTATCGCAGAGGAAATGGTCGGCCATGATGTCCTCGAAGGTGAAGGGACAGTGAGAGGGAAAAGTCCGTATCGGTAAATCCGTCTCGCGTAAAGCCAAATCGACTCCGGCCTCGAAAGCATCGGATAAAGCCGTCGGTATCCGGGATTTTAAACTAGGATTACCCTCTAGATGCCGTCTGATCCCTCGTCTCTGTTCTCTAATCGTCAAAAACCAGCTGCGAGAACGTTTATCCGGCTGATATTCCCATTTGAGAAGATGTCCTACCAAAACGGTTAGACGGCTCACCAGTTCTCGATATTCTTGTTTACCCAAGGAAATGATTTCCTCCCGTAAGTTTTGCCAGTCCAGAGCTTCTACCTGTCGGTTGGCTAGAACTTTCGCTTGTAGCTCTGTCCACCCGTAGAAGTCGGATTCATACAGGGAATTCGCTCGATCTTTCATATTGGAGCAGCCTTGACAATTAAAGATATGGCGTTCTATTCAGTAGTTCTAGTATTCTAGTTGTGGATAGGTAAAATCGGCTCTCTTCTTCTTTGTGTGATCTCGCGTAGCGAGCGCGTTGCGACCAGTTTAACTTATATAGGAGCGATCGATCTTTGTGTTCTTTGTGTCTTTGTGGTTCCTTCCACTCCCTCGCCAGCAGGACTGTATCTTAAAATACATTTTACCCACCAAACCCAAGAGAGAATCAGCTGCCTGCGTATTTAAATTACTGGTTGAGATGAGGTAAAAGGCAATCCCTTCTCAAGAGAGGAGATTGCCGGCTGTTTGCTCAAACCGTGGCTAAAGATTTCCAGCGCTCGGCCTGTTGTAAGATGGCCCTGGCTGCCTGTTTACCCGATAAAGTGGCCCCTTCCATGCTATCAATGTAATCCTGTTGGGTATAACTACCGGCAAGGAAAAAGTTAGCAATAGGAGTCGCTTGCGAGGGACGATAGACATCCATCCCCGGTGCTTCCCGATAGAGACTCTGGGCCAATTTCACCACACTAAACCAAGTCATCTTTAACTCCCGCGAGGAGGGAAATAACTGATGGACTTGCGCTAAAACGTGCTGGGCAATATCTTCATTTTTAGCTTTAATAAAAGGATCCCCAGGGGTTAAAACCAACTGTAATAAAGAACCTTCTCCGGGGCGATAATAATCCCTAGGACTGGTGAGGGCAAGATCTGCAAAACAGGAGAAATCCGCTTGGTGGGTGTACAAAAGATTGTCAATTCCCACCGCTTTTTGCAGTTGTCGGCGTTTTTCGGCATCATTTAACTCCGTCACCCAACCGTCAAAACGCAATTGTACCGTGGCGACGGGGACGGCTTCTAGTCGGAAAATATTGTCAAAAATCGGCATTTTCCGCCAATCTTGGGGAATAAGACGCTGAATACCGGGGACATCACCAGCGCAAACATAGGCATCTGCGGTGATAGTTTCTGTGGTTTCTCCGTTAGCGACGATCATGCCATTAACTTGCAGATTTTCGCCCTCTCCAGAATAGAGAATTTCCCGCACCTGACGACGGGTAGAGATTTTGGCACCCCGAGCTTCCAGATAGTTAATAATCGGTTTATGTAGGTATTCGTGGGGGGAACCTTCCAACATCCGCAGGACGGAAGCTTCGGTTTTAGCGGCAAAAAATTGGAAAATCGTCAGCATACAACGGGCCGAGATATTTTCCGTATCGATAAATCCTAGGGCATAGGCGATCGGATTCCACATTTTTTTTAAACTGCCGTCATTACCGCCATGGCTACGAAACCAATCGGCAAAGCTAATCGAGTCTAGATCCCGAATCGTTTTCATCGCTCCTTGAAAGTCTATCAGACCACGGACGATGGGACTGGTACCTAGGGCCAGAGAATTAAAGATTTTATCGGCTGCCGAGAGTTGGGAGGAGGTAAAAAAGGCTTTTAAACCGTTAAAAGGCGCACCTGCGACGAAACGGAAGTCTAATTCGCCGATTTTTCCCCCTTCGTTGATAAAAGTGTGGGTGTGTTCTTTGAGTAGTAGGGATTGAAAAGCGCCCACTTTTTTCATTAACTCAAAAAGATTATAGTAACAGCCAAAAAAGACGTGCAGGCCCATCTCGATGTGATTACCGTCCGCATCTACCCAACTACCGACTTTTCCCCCGACAAAGGGACGAGATTCTAATATTTCTACTGTACAGCCCGCATCGACCAGATCGATAGCTGTTGCCATTCCCGCTAATCCTGCACCAACGATCACCACTCGCATTTGTCAAGTTCCTGTTACAATTTTTCACTAAATCTTTATTTTACCCCGATCCGTCTGGTGTTTCTCGCTGGCGATTTTTTCAGGGTCGCTTGAGGGCGTGGCAGAATAATTGAGAGTTGCACTAGGGAGAAGTCATTTTGAAGCGATCGCTAGATGGGAGACAGGGATTAATTATTGTCAGTATTATTTGGATATTGGGGATATTAGTCGATAGATTCTGGTTTAGTCTCGATCATACCGTTCCCGCTTGGGATCAGGCCGATTATCTCAACGGTGGCATTATCTATACCCAAGCTTTCCAAAATCCGCGCTGGTTTGATGGGGATTGGTGGCGCAGTTTATGGCTAATGTCCCCGAAAATTCCCCCTTTAACCTATCTTTTAACGATTCCCTTCTTTAATCTCTTTGGTATTAGTCTTGACGCGGGTATGTGGGTAATGGCTATCTATAGCGCCCTACTGCTCTTTTCTGTGTACGGATTGGGAATTATCCTCTTTAATGGGACTGTGGCTTTATGGGCGGTCTTAATCTGTCAATTTCTACCCGGTTTATACTATTATCGCCTCGAATATCTCTTAGATTTTCCCTTAGCGGCAATTGTAACGTTTTCTTACTTTTGCTTGACATGGTGGCGATTTAGTGGTCAAGGCTGGCTAAAAGCGATCGCTTTCGGGATTTCTTTCGGTTTAGGGATGTTAGTCAAACAAACCGCCCTATTTTTCCTCTTTTTACCGATTTTGTGGGTATTGGGCGAAAATCTCCGGCGAAAACGTTGGGGCAATCTAGCGCAATTAATGCTGAGTTTTTTGACGGCAGCATGGTTAATGTTTCCCTGGTATCGGACGAATTGGTTATTAATGTTAACTGCGGGCAAACGTGCCACGGTAGATTCGGCGATTTTGGAGGGAGATCCGCCTCTTACCAGTCCAGATGCCTGGACATTTTACGCCCAAGTTTTACCCTATTTTCTTTCTTGGGTATTGTTATTAGTTCCCGTGGTGGGATTATTAATCTCCTTACGTCATAGAAAAACCGAAGATAAGGTTAATCGTCCTGTGTGGATTTGGTTAGGAGTTTTTCTGCTGGGGGGATACCTATTATCATCCCTAAATATCAATAAAGATGCTCGTTATATTTTGCCGCTTTTACCGACTTTATCCTTAATTTTATCCGTCGGTTTATTATCTTGGCGCGGTCGTTTTGCCCCCAGTATCCGTTGGGGAACGATAACTATTGCCGCTATCCTCACCAGTTTAAATTTATTCCCCTTGGGGGGAGATATAATTACTAACGTTTTCAGTCCCGAATTACAACACCATCCCTATTTAAAAACTGGCTGGCAGCAGGAAGAAGTAGTTAAAGAGATTCTAGGCGATTCTCCCTATCTTCGCAGCACCCTAGGGGTTTTACCTTCCACCCCGGAATTAAATCAACATACTTTCTCTTTCTACGGTGGTAAACATAATTCCCAGGTTGCCGGCAGACAGGTGGGAGTTAGGGAAGAAGATATAGAAAAGGATGTCAATTCTTTAGATTGGTTTTTAACTAAAACTGGTGAACAGGGTTCCGTCCCCGATGTCCAGAAAAAAATTGTTAATCGAGTCGCCACTGGGCCAGATTTCCAAGTGGAAAAAACTTGGCAGCTACCGGATGATAGCACCCTGTCCCTACACCGAAAAATATATCCTTCCGTCACGGTTAACCCCCTTGAAAATGCGCCAAAACGGGTGGAATTAAGAGAGATTGCTATTGCCGAAAAAGCTTCTCCTAATCAACCCATTCCCGTGGTTTATAAATGGGCCGGAGACTGGCAACAATTAAAGTCAGGAATAGTAATTTTAACTTGGCAAGAAGTGGACGGTAAGGATTATTGGATGCACGATCATGGTATTGCTATGGGGGGATTAATGGCAGAAAAATTAACTCCAGAAGAGCAACAAAAAGGTTTTGAAGTCACTGAAAAAACCGCCATGCAGTCGGCAGCAACCCCCGGAGTTTATCGCTTATCTGCTGTCTATCTCAATCGGGAAACTGGCGAAACCTATCCGATTAAAACTAATGCTCAAATTACTATCGATCCTCAAGTCTCCAAGTTAGCAACGCCCCAATTAGATTTAGTGACCCAATTGCGCTTAAAGTCTGCTAATATTGGTCAAGGATTAACGGGTATTGAGCCAATTTTTCAGTTAACTAATCGTATCAATCAATACGATTCGATTCAGGATTATGTGCTGCAAGCAGACAAGGCTTTTTCCTATCGTTTACAGCAACAAAACCCCCCCGATAAATTATCTTTAGCCTACGGATTAGCAATTTCTAAGGTACTACAACAGGATGTAGCAGGGGCAATAAAAGCCACGGAGGAAATGATTAAAATTGACCCCCATAATCCCTATCATTATGCTTATCAAGGTTTTATTTATCTCTACGATTGGCAACCGCAAGCAGCCCAAAAAGTCTTAGATCAGGCCAGAAAATTAAATCCGGATAGTGAGGAAATTAAGACTTTAAATGCAGTGGCTGCCTTGATGGGAGGAAATCTCGTTAAAGCTTGGCAATTATGGCAGTCAAATTAAAATAGAGTGGGGTGTAGGGTGTAGGGTGTAGGGTGTAGGGTGTAGGGTGTGGGGTGTAGGGTGTGGGGAGTTTTCTCAGTGAACTGATAACTGATAACTGATAACTGATAACTGACTCCTGACTTCTAACCCAATGTTGGACAAAGATAAGCAAAAGTTATTTATTGAATGCAAAAACTTGAGAATATTTAAATTAACATTCCGCAATATTTATAAATTCTTAAGAATTAATTGAGAAAGATTTTTATTTAACAACGACGTTATGCTAGTTACAGCGATTTGATAGAATTTCATAATGGGATATTCTATGCTTTTTTGGGCAGCAATGGTTGAAACCCTTGCCACACCTAGAAGGTGATCCTAATTAAGACGGGTAAATTAGTCAATTTCACCCGCAACGATGATCTTTTTTTTATGTAGTTTTATTGCAAAAAAAAAGTTTTTTTGACAAAAAGCACAAAGTATGATAGGAACCCAAGGTATTTCTGGTTGCGAGTAATTATTGTAGAGAAGGGAGATGGGAGGGGGGTGTGGGGTGTGGGGTGTGGGGTGTGGGGTGTGGGGTGTAGGGTGTGGGGTGTGGGGAGTTTTCTCAGTGAACTGATAACTGATAACTGATAACTGAATACTGACTCCTATCTCACCATTGAGACAACTACTGTAACAACTCCCTGGGATCGGTGACTTCCCCTTTAATTGCTGCCGCTACCACCATCGCCGGACTCATCAACAAAGTACGCCCAGAAGCGGAACCTTGACGACCTTTAAAGTTACGATTGGAGGAGGAAGCGCTGATCTGATCTCCCTGCAATTTATCGGGATTCATGGCTAAACACATGGAACAGCCAGCCTCGCGCCATTCAAAGCCCGATGCTAGGAAAATTTGGTCTAATCCTTCTGCTTCCGCTTGTTTTTTGACTCTTTCGGAACCGGGGACGATAAAAGCTTTCACATGGGGGGCCACACGATGACCTTGGGCAAATTTGGCCGCTTCGCGCAGATCACTGATCCGGCCGTTAGTACAGCTACCGACGAAGCAGACATCGATTTTTGTGCCTTTAATCGGGGCGCCGGGGGTGAGTTTCATGTATTGATAGGCTTCCTCTGCGATCGCTCTTTCACTGGCCGGTAAACTTTCGGGAGTGGGAATGACTTCGTTAACCCCGATTCCTTGGCCCGGGGTGATACCCCAAGTAACGGTGGGTTCGATTTCGCCGGCATCAAAGACCACCACATCGTCATAAACCGCATCGGCATCGCTTTTAATGCTTTCCCACCAATTAACCGCACTTTCCCAGTCTTTAGGCGCAAAATCACGACCTTTGAGGTAATCGTAGGTGATCTGATCGGGGTTGATATAACCACATCGGGCCCCACCTTCGATCGCCATGTTACAAATCGTCATCCTTTCTTCCATGGACATCCGTTCGATTGTACTACCAGCATACTCGTAGGCGTAACCAACACCGCCTTTAACGCCCAATTGACGGATAATATGGAGAATTACATCTTTAGCATAGACCCCGGGGTTTAAATCGCCGTTTACCTCCACTCGACGCACTTTTAATTTCGATAGGGATAGGGTTTGGGTAGCAAGAACATCGCGTACTTGGGAAGTGCCGATGCCAAAAGCGATCGCCCCAAAAGCGCCGTGGGTGGAGGTGTGGGAGTCACCGCAGGCGATCGTCATCCCCGGTTGGGTTAGACCCTGTTCGGGAGCGATCACATGAACTATGCCCTGATTGCCGGAACCGATGCCGTAGAAAGGAATATTATTGGTTTGAACATTAGTTTCGATCGCCCGGATCATTTCCTCGGCCAAATCGTCAAGGAAAGGACGCGCCTGATTTTCGGTGGGGACGATGTGATCGACGGTGGCAATAGTCCGTCCTGGAAATAATACTTTTAAACCCCTTTCTCTCAGCATCGAAAAAGCTTGCGGACTGGTGACTTCATGGACTAGATGCAGTCCGATAAATAATTGTGTCTGTCCACTGGGAAGAATCTTAACCGTGTGTGCGTCCCAGACTTTATCGAATAACGTTCTTGCGCTCATTGACCTTGGAATGATAGTCATCTCCCTAATCATATCAGCTAACCCCAGCCGATAAATATTAATTTTTTCTTTTCTCTTGGTTAGTAGGGATAATAGGTAAATAGCTCTGTTTTTGCCCGCTTAAAACCATCAGTTTTTGAGTGAAATAAAAGACTTTCGCTAATAACTATTTGAGTGATTACTTCTGATCCTTACCCTCGATACATATAATTTTGAAACAGGATTCAGTAAGTAGCTGGTTATAATTAAATTGAAGATAGATCCCCCCTTAATCCCCCCTTGATAAGGGGGGTGCCGATCCGCCCTTAATTCCCATTGATAAGGGGGGAACTGACAATTTTTAACACCTACCTACTTATAACATTTTCTAGGTTTGAATAACCCCTAGGTCTATAGCCATAAAAAATTTATTCTTTTCTTGTCACTGATAAATTATGCTCGCTAACTCTCCTGTTCAGATAAATTTCTCCGAGAACAATTAATCCTAGAATCAGAGGTAAACTCAGCCATGATACTAGGATTCCTAAGTAGTTAACACTAATAGCAATCAGGAGAGTTACCCCCATATAAATAATTGCTACTTGTGGATGAGACAAGCCAGATTTTTGTAATCTTTGATAAAGGTGACTGCGGTGAGCTTGGAAGATATTTTCCTTTCTTAATAATCGACAAATCAGGGTATAAATAGCATCACCAATCAGAGGTAAAGTGATAGTTAAAGCTGACCAAGCTTGACTTTGATTCCCCTGGTTATTAAGTAAAACCATAGCGACAATTGCCCCTAGACTGGTGCTACCCACATCACCCATAAAAATTTTCGCTGGCGACCAATTCCAGAGGAGAAAACCGCCTAAAGCTGCCACTAAAAGCCATAAAATTGGTTGCTGAAAATAGAGAGCGAGAAATCCTAATTGTACCGCCGTACAGCCAGCCACCAAGCCATCGAGACCATCCATAAAATTATAAAAGTTAATGATCGCGGTCAGGCCGATAATTGTGAGAATAAAAGCCAAAATTTTGCCGCCAAAACCCAAATCTAATAGCCACGATTGGGGAAAAGCGCCGAAAAAAGTGACCGCAACACTAGCGGAGGATAACTGCACTAAATAGCGAATACTAGAGGGAATACCGCGACGATCATCGAGAAGGCCGATAATAATTAAAGGAGTCAGGGACAACCACAGGGGAATAAGAGGTAGGGAAGGAGGAAGGAGAAAATAACTGAGGCCGCTGGTCAGAGCAAAAGCGACGACAAAACCGAGTCCACCCCCCCTAGGTGTGGGTTGACTATGGCTGCTACGCTCATTGGGAATATCTAACAATTGTTGACTAAAACGTTGTTTAATCAGGGCAACCACCAGAAAACTAATCAGAAAACTGATGACTGAGAGTAGGGATAATAACATAGGGATTTTCGCACTCAGATTAATTATCGATCCTACGCTGTTCGGTGACAAAAAGTGCCGATATTGCCATCGTGGTTTTAGTCAGTGTCAGCATCCCACTTCCAAAGCTAAGGCGCTTCGGGTTTTGGGGAATATGATCAGCAATTTTAGGTTTAACCTACTCTCGATCGCTTTTTACCTGACTGGTGCGACGAACGTTTAAAACATCGCTCATCAGCTTAATTTGACTAACACAGCGTTCAAATTGTTGCAGGTCTTTTACTTCAATTTTCAGGGAAATTAAAGCGGGTTTGCCGAAATTAGTCTTAACTCCAGCATTGCGAACATTAATATTTTGGTCACTTAAACGAGAGAGAATATCTTTTAAAACCCCGACGCGATCAATCACTTCAATCTGAATATTTACCGGATAAGTTGGATAACGTCCCTGGTCATCTACGGGGTTCCAACTAACAGGAATTAAGCGTTCAGCTTCGGCTTTTTCCACATTCGAGCAGCCCTGACGGTGAATAACAATACCTTCCCCCGCATGGGCAACTATACCAGTAATATTTTCTCCGGGTAAAGGACAACAACAACCGGCCAAACGATAGACTAATCCCTCCACACCGGCGATCGGTGATTTACTAACGGGTAAAGCCCTTTGAACGGGAGAAGGTGGTAGAATCAATTGGGAATCAGTCAAGACATCGGGCGGATTTTTGACCGTTAAAATTTCCTGTTGATTTTTAACCGCTTCTTGCAGACGATTAACCACATTTTTTAGGGTAACTTCGCCGTAACCTAAGGCCGCCAATAAATCATCTACTGCCACATAATTGCACTGTTTAGCCACGGATTGCATTCGTTCCGATTTCAGCAGGGCATCGAAGCCAGTTTTACCCAATTCTTTCTCTAATAAATCACGACCACGGCTAATATTTTCTTCTCGTCGCGATTTTTTGTACCATTGCCGGATGCGATTTCTGGCGCTAGGAGTAACGACAAAATTTAACCAATCTAAACTAGGGTGACTATGCTTGCTGGTGAGAATTTCCACCAGATCACCATTTTGCAAGGGAGCATCAAGAACTGACCATTTACCATTAATTCTTGCCCCTTTCATCTGATTACCTACTTCGCTATGAATATGATAGGCAAAATCTACCGGTGTCGCACCTTGGGCAAGGGCCACCACATCACCTTTGGGGGTGAAAACATAGATATCTTCTTCAAAGAAATTATTTTTCAGGCCATCCATGTATTCTTGACCATCTTTAAGGTCTTTTTGCCAGTCGAGCAGATTACGCAGCCAAGCAAATTTTTCATCCTCGGCGGTTAAAGTTGTCTGACTAGAACCGGTTTCTTTATACTTCCAATGGGCTGCAATACCGTATTCAGCAACATGGTGCATTTCTAGGGTGCGAATCTGCACTTCTAGGGGACGGGCATTTAAACCAACAACGGTGGTATGGAGGGATTGATAACGGTTAGCTTTTGGTAAACCGATATAGTCTTTAAAACGGTTAGGAATCGGGGTAAATTGGTCGTGAACTATGGCTAAACAACGATAACATTCCTCTTTGGTTTCGACGATAATGCGGACGGCGGCTATATCATAAATCTGCTCGAATTCTTTGCCTTGATTGTGCATTTTATGATAGATGCCGTAGAGATGTTTGGGGCGACCTTGCAAATCAAGAACTTTTATGCCAATTTCTTGCAATTTTTCCCGCAATGTGTTAGTGACAGTTTCGATGCGGGCCTCTCGATCGATGCGTTTTTCCGATACCAATAACTGCACGGCGCGATAAGCATCGGGTTCGAGGTATTTAAAGCATAAATCTTCTAATTCCCATTTAAATCGCCCAATCCCTAAACGGTTAGCCAGGGGAGCAAAGATTTCTCTAGTTTCGAGGGCGATGCGTTGCTGCTGTTGCGGGGTGAGGTGTTCGAGGGTTTGCATATTGTGCAGGCGATCGGCTAATTTGACCACGATGACGCGGATATCTTGAGCCATCGCCAGGAACATTCGGCGAAAATTCTCCGCTTGCCGTTCAGTTTTGCTAGAAAAGTTGAATTTGGAGAGTTTTGTCACCGCTTCCACCAAATTACGCACCTCAACACCGAATCTAGCCTCGATTTCTTCGGGGGTGACTTCCGTATCTTCCACCACATCGTGAAGGAATCCCGCCGCGATCATTGCCCCATCACCCCCCAGATCCCGCAGTAATCCCGCTACAGCTATGGGATGGGCGATATAGGGTTCCCCAGATTTGCGATACTGCCCCTCGTGGAGTTTGTGGGCGAAATTAAAGGCCCGACAGATTAAATCGCTATCGGGATTCTGGGGGTCGTTTTCGTAGGTAATTAGGCATTCTTTCAGCCAATCGGGTAAAACTAACGCTTTTTTCGGTTCCGTGGCCCGGGGAAGGGCGGTGAGGGTTTCTGGTTGGATGGCAGTGATGGCGTTCATGGTTAGATCGGGGGGATAATAGGGGGGGGGAGGAGACGGATAACTAGAAAACTATTAGGCCGAAGGGATGCCAGATTACTTAACTCTCTAACACTGGCATCGGATCGATCGGCGAAAAGGACGCGATTCTTTTAAGTTTTTGTCTCTGGTCGGGAGGAGAGAGGACTTGCAACCGTGACGGCAAATCGTTAATCTTATGTAACAAATTCTAACGCGCTTTGTATTGGATGCTACCGACAAATTACCGTCAAGCCTACGAATCTTTGTTAAGAAAACTGGAGGATTTCAGTCTTGCCCTTCTGGATGGGGACGCTTCCACGGGGTTACAATCTTTTCAAGCTTTACAAACCTGTCTAGAAGGGGAGATATTGTCACTAAATGATGACAATTTCAGCCCAGAGGTGGCTAATCGTTGGCGCACTGTCCAGACGGAACTATATCGATCCTGGCGATTGCTGGAGACGGATTGGTTATTTTTGGCCTCGGCCCGGCAAGGACGGGAGAAGCGTTTACAGATAATTAGCGAGCGAGTGGCGACTTTAAAGGGGTATTGTCGGGTTTTGTTAGGGGAAGTTGTCGATTAGTAATTAGGGCTTGCTGAATAAATCTAAAAACCTTGTTGGGTAAGACTTTTAGACTTTTTGTCAATCAAAAAGTACCAGATATGAGAGTGATCGGGGGTAAAATTCAGGGACTTTTTCCCTAAAAATTAGGTAATTGACCCCCTGAAAATGGGTAAAACCCTACACCCCACACCCCACACCCCACACCCTGCCCCCACGAAAAACTTTTTCGGCAAACCCTAATTAAATGCTCGATCGCCGTTTGTGTGGCATACTTGACCCTAAGTCCTAACTTTTATCGTTACCGCTCGCGTCATGTTGGAAATTAAAGACCTAAAAATTGCCTACCCGACCGAATTAAGTTCTCCCTCTTGGGCGATCGATGGGGTATCTTTTAGTATAGGCCAAGGGGAAACTCTGGGATTAGTGGGTGAATCCGGTTGTGGAAAATCGACCATCGGTAAGGCTATTTTAAGGTTATTACCCAATCGCACTCACGTGGAAGGTGAGATTACCTTTGAAGGGCGATCGCTTTTATCTTTATCTAGCAAACAGTTAGAAAAGTTTCGCGGGGAAGCGGTGGGATTAGTCTTTCAAGATCCGATGACGCGACTGGATCCCCTAATGACTATTGGCGATCATTGTGTGGAAACTTTGCAAGCTCATCGAGGGAATTTAACCTATCGTCAAGCTAAAAGTGAAGCTTGTACTGTCCTAGAAAAAGTGAAAATTCCCGCTAATCGGTGGTCCCAATATCCTCACGAATTTAGCGGGGGAATGCGGCAAAGAGTGGCCATTGCTTTAGCTTTATTATTAAACCCTAAGTTAATTATTGCCGATGAACCCACCACCAGTTTAGATGTGACAGTTTCGGCGGAAATTCTGCGGGAATTAAAGCGTTTATGTAGCGAGAAACAGATGGGATTATTGTTAATTTCCCATGATTTAGCGCTGGTGGGAGAATATTGCGATCGATTAGCGGTGATGAAGGGGGGCAAAATTGTCGAATCGGGAGCGGTAAAAACAGTTTTTAATACACCTCAACACCCCTACACTCGTTCTCTTTTGGCCGCCGCTTTACACCTACAGTTACGGGAGGAAAAATCAACGGCAATTCAAGGCAAAGAAACGGTGTTAAAGGTGGATAATTTAAAACATTATTATACCCTAGAAGATAACTTTTTAGATAGTTTTTTCAAGAAAAAAAAGAAATTTATTAAAGCGGTGGATGAAGTCAATTTTGAACTGTATCGAGGGGAAATTTTCGGTTTAGTTGGGGAGTCGGGGTGTGGGAAAAGTACCCTATCGAGAACCCTATTACAGTTAATTAAACCCACTGGGGGAAAAGTGGAATTTTTAGGAGAAGATTTAACAACTTTGTCGGGGGAAAAAATGCGTCCAAAACGGCGCTTAATGCAGATGATTTTTCAGGATCCCCTCGCTTGTCTCAATCCTTTAATGACGGTGGGAGAAAGTATCGCCGATCCGCTTTTGATCCATCAAAAAATTAGTCTAGAAACGGCTAAAGAACAGGTTTTAGAAATGTTAGATCGAGTCGGTTTGACACCAGTAGAGGAGTTTTATCGACGCTATCCTAGGGAGTTATCGGGGGGACAACAGCAAAGGGTAGCCATTGCTCGCGCTTTAATTACCCATCCAGAATTAGTTATTTGTGATGAACCGGTTAGTATGCTCGATGCTAGTGTCCAGACACAGGTTTTAGAGTTAATGTTAGAGTTACAAAAGTTATTTAATCTCACTTATTTATTTATAACTCATGATCTTTGGTTAGCGAGATTCCTCTGCGATCGAATTGCGGTGATGACTGCGGGTAAAATTGTTGAAATGGGTGACACTGAACAGATTTTTAGCCATCCCCAACACCCCTACACCCAAAAATTAATCGCCGCAGCCCCGAGAATTTATCCCGACAGCAACTAAAATCGCTCTAGGGGTTTATAATTGTTATTGTCTAGATATGGTTAGGAAAAACAAAATGCCCAGACAACTTCAGATAACTCTCCCTGAAGATACCATGCAACTTCTCGATCGATGGTTAGCGAGTAGTGATGATCCTGAAAAAGAATATAATAATTTAATCAATGAAGCGATTAAATTATATATTATGAAACAACCGAGAAACTACCTCAAGCAACAATTAAAGGAAGGAGCTATTATTAGAGCAGAAAGAGATTTAAATTTAGCACAAAATTGGGTTTCTCTAGAGGAGTATTTATGGTAATAATGATTATTTTCAAACTTAAAAAACTGCTGAAAAAATTTGTCTTTAGTCTCCAAGAGGAAGGATGGAAACCAGCACTCAAAAAGACGAAACGAAAAATTATTAAAATTCTCACAGGAAAGAGTTCCTCTGAATTTGAAGAACAGGTGATCGAAAGGGCTAAATTAGCTGAACCGCGACCCCTAGAAATTGCCAGTAGTGATGATCCTTTAGTCTCGATTATTATTCCTGTTTATAACCAATTTGCCTACACCTTTAACTGTCTGGAATCCTTGAGTGTTAACCTAAGTTCTGATTTAGCCTATGAAATAATCATTGTTAATGATGCTTCCAGCGATGAAACTTTAGAACAATTAGCAACTTTAGTTAAAGGAATTAAAGTATTAACCAATACAGAAAACTCTGGTTTTATCCGTTCCTGTAATTATGGGGCTAGTAAAGCAAAAGGTCAATACCTATATTTTCTCAATAACGACACTAGAATTCTGGAAAATTGTCTAGAAAGTTTAGTGAAATTAATCGTCAATAATCCCCGAGTTGGTGCGGTGGGTTCTAAGTTAATTTATGCTAATAGTAAACAACAAGAAGCGGGGGGAATTATCTGGAATTCTGCCGATGGTTGGAATTATGGACGCTTAGATAGTTCCGAGGAACCGGAATATAATTATGTGCGTCCCGTGGACTATTGTTCGGGGGCCAGTTTATTAGTTCCTACGGATTTATTTAAGCAATTAGGTGGTTTTTGTCAAGACTTTATCCCCGCATATTACGAAGATACAGACTTATGTTTTGCCATCCGAGAATTGGGTTATCAAGTCCTCTATCAACCCCAATCTAACGTCATTCACTACGAGGGAATTACCTCGGGAACAGACCTTTCCAGTGGGACAAAACAATATCAAATTATTAATCAAACTAAGTTTCGAGAAAAATGGTCAAAGGTATTAACTAAACACCTAGATAACGATGCTAATAATGTACCCAAAGCTGCCCGACGTTTACAAGGAAAACCGACAATTTTAGTCATCGATTCCTATGTGCCACTATACGATCGAGAATCTGGCTGTGTGCGTTTATTAAATATTCTTAAGCTACTGCTCAATTTGGGCTATTCAGTGATATTCTTTCCCGATAATGGCTATCCTGAACAACCCTATACTTCTGTACTGCAACAGCTGGGAATTGAAGTTATTTATGGCACACCGCAAAGATATAATCTAGAAGAAAAATTAATCAAATATTTACCCCTGATAGATGGAGTTTGGTTGTGTCGGCCCGAATTGTGCGATAAGTATATGGATTTAATTCGCTTAAAAACAAAAGTACCAATTATTTATGATACAATTGACCTGCATTTTCTGCGTTTAAAACGTCAAAAAGACTATCTCGATCCCAGTTACCAAAATACTAGCTGGAGTTGGCAAACCTATCAGAAATTAGAGTTAAACTATGCTAACCAAGCGGAAGCAACCGTGGTAGTAACGGAAGATGAAAAGCAGGTTTTATCCTCTTTAGGAGTGAAAAATGTTTGGGTAATCCCCAATATCCATGAAGAAATTTCCCTGTCAGAAAAAGTTGCCTTTGACCAGCGATCGGGTTTAGTATTTATTGGTAGCTACAATCACCCTCCTAATATTGATGCCGTTAAGTGGTTATGTTTAGAAATTATGCCCTTAGTTTGGGCATCCCGTCCCGATATTACCGTTAATTTATTGGGAAGTAACCTCAAGGATGAAGTGAAGGAATTAGCCAGTGATAAAGTGATTGTTACTGGTTATGTTCCCGAAGTAGAACCCCATTTCCAAAAGAGTCGCATTTTTGTTGCCCCCCTGCGATTTGGTGCGGGAATGAAGGGTAAAATAGGTCAAAGTCTTTCCCTAGGATTACCGACTATTACCACAAAAATTGGTGCCGAAGGTATGGGATTAATTGACCACCAAGATGTTTTAATTGCCGATACTGACGAGGAATTTGCCCGAGGGGTGATCGAACTCTATGACAATAGGGAATTGTGGCAAAAACTCGCTGATAATTCCCTAGAAACTATTAAGAGATACCAACCCGCTACCGTGCAAACTAACCTACAAGCTTTGTTATCGAATCTAGGAATTGTTGCTAAGGATAGTTAACAAGAAAAAAGCTCATTTCTCCCACAGGTCTATTCTATGTCACCGCAACCAAATAAACTCTAGAATCCGCAATTTTGCAGAATTAAAAACCTATTGAGAAAGTCGGCGTTGCTGATTTGATAAACGCCAACTTTCTCTAGAAGGAATTCCTGACTATAATGCGCTCGTTTGCCTCGAAAAACTTGCAAAGAAAAGTTAAAGTTTTGCTCACTTTTGTACTTTATATGCTACCTAAAAACTATAGGTAATCAGGCAAAAAAATCCTCATGCTGGTGGGCGATTTCGTCGAAGATTACGAAGTAATGGTTCCCTTTCAAGCTTTACAAATGGTTGGTCATCGGTGCGTACTGCCGTCCACGATTTTGAAGGATATCAAACCTATGGCGAAAAAATCGGTCATAATTGCACCCTTAACGCCACTTTTGACGAAATTAACTCCGAAAACTACGATGCCCTCCTTATTTGTCCGAAGTAGTACCTTGTAGTTTTGCTGCCAACTAAAAACTAGAGATTTTTTCAACGCAATTTTATCGACTGATTGACGAATTTTCTAAGATAAGCTAGACTGAACCCAGACAAAAATTCAGACAGTGATTAATGAATAGTTATTGTTTTTGCGGTTTAGCTCTCGGCAAAAAGTATCGTTCCTGTGCAGTCAACGTAGCGCGGGATCTGGAAAAATACCATCCCGGTATTCAATATCTGATATTGACTGATGAGCCAAGGGATTTTCAAGATTTAAGTAACGTAATTGCCATTAAACATATTCAGGATAGTATCATGTTTCCCTATAATGACAGGCGTTTTGCTATTGAGAAAGCCTTAGAACGCTATGACATGACTATTCAAATTGATACGGATATTCGATTAATAAAATCCTTAGTGTTTCCTGAACAATTTAATAATCTTGACGGAGTTTTCGGCACAATCAAGAATCTAAAAGCTCATCTAACTCGTTATCAACCCGAAAATATTCCTTATTATGAGAAAGTGGCGCAGAAGTTGGATATAGATTTTGAAAACGCTCCCTATGTTGGGGAATTTATCTTTGCTGTCGGAAAAAATCGGAAAAAAGAACAAGAATTCATTTACTATTGGGGAATAATTGCCAAATATTTAGAAATACACCGCCTTCACGGTGCAGATGGTCCAGTAATGGGGTTAGCTGCGGCGAAAGCAGGTTTACCTACCTATCCTAGCGAATGGTCTGACATAATCGAGCATGAATTTGTCGAACATCTTAAGTTTTCCTCTGGTAAAAACAGAATTCAAAAAAGCGACTGGGAAAAGTTAAAGTTTCGTGTGGCCTATCATTATCGCTTAAATAAGCAGAGAATATTAGCCTTAAAAGATTTTAACTTTTATTATACTGATTAATGGGACAGTATAAACTTGATAAATTGATAAACTAGGCCTATGATTTTCAATTTTTAGATCAGCTTGTTTATCCGTAGCAGTTATCTTAATGGTGAAGCACAAAGTTTTCCTTTTGAGGAGTCGGTCGTCAACATCAAATTAGGTTACACTTTATCTTTAAGATAACCGCTGTATCAAGCATTTGTATAGGATCAATTTAGGACAAATTTTGACTTTTTTATTCTATAAACCTCTTGCATAATTAATTTTTGAGGTTTCAAAAACGGCACAAATAAGGATTAAATGGCATAAAATCTCTAAATAGACCATTTAATTGCTTATTATTCATTCTTAATTCTCCTGACTACTGACTACTGACTCCTAACCCTAACAACAATTTTTGATTTTTACAAGAGGTTTTATTAATATGCCAACTTATCCTGATATCTCCAGTCAAGCTTTTAAACATCCCCTAGATCAGCAAGCTGAACAGGCCTTAAGATCGGTTCCAGGGTTTGACTTATTAGCGAAAAGTTTTTCCGAATATCTCTATGAACGTCCCCAGCAAATTTTATTAATGGGCAATGATCTAAAAGTCGGCCCGCGTCAATACGCCACTTTATACGGTATCTATCGCCAATGTCTGCGGGATTTAGATATGTCCCCAGAACCGAATCTTTATGTCAGTCAAAACCCTTCAGCGAATGCCTATTCTTTGGGTTCTGAACATCCCTACATTGTCTTTAATACTGCTCTTTTAGACCTCTTAGATGAAGAAGAAATTCGGGTAATTCTTGCCCACGAATTAGGACATTTAAAATGCGATCATAGTATTTTAATTCAAATGTCTTTTTGGGTGATGGGGGCGGCTAATTTCCTTGGTGACATCACTTTAGGACTAGGAAAAGCCATTACTACCGGTCTAGTTTATGCCTTTTATGAATGGCGCAGAAAAGCGGAATTATCAGCAGACAGAGGCGCTTTATTAGTCACCGATGATTTAAATTTAGTCCTGAGAACTTTAATGAAATGTGCAGGAGGAAGTCAAAAATACCTGCATGAATGCAACTTAGAAGAATTTATTCGCCAAGGAGAAGCCTATCGACAATTAGACCAAGATAACTTAAACCAGATTTATAAATTTCTCATTTATAATGGCGGTAATGGTTCCTTTTTAACCCATCCTTTTTCCGTAGAAAGAGTGCATTATCTACAGGAATGGTTTAACTCGGAATCCTATCGTCAAATTCGCCGGGGAAACTATGCCAAAACAGGGGTAAAAAGCTCGATTAATGTTGATGCTAATGATAGCGAAAGCGAAAGATTGCAGCGACAAATAGCAGAACTACAAGCAGAAATTGAACGGGCAAAAAGACAAAGAAACCCTGAATAATCTATACGAAGGCGCTCATGCAAAAGGCGCTCATGCAAAAGGCGCTCATGCAAAAGGCGCTCATGCAAAAGGCGCTCATGCAAAAGGCGCTCATGCAAAAGGCGCTCATGCAAAAGGCGCTCATGCAAAAGGCGCTCATGCAAAAGGCGCTCATGCAAAAGGCGCTCATGCAAAAGGCAAAAGGCAGCTTTGTTCTCCCCACACCCCACACCCCACACCCCACACCCCACACCCTTTACTGATCACAGAAAATTCCCTCGTCTGTGTTTTGCCGATTTGGTGAGTACAATAGAGATAGCGGAGACCGAGAATAGCAATTCTCCCTACGATGATCCATAAACACTTACCCCTACTCTCTCTTTTTTGTTCTACTGCCCATGCTCCAAGATACCCAATCCATTCGTTACTATCAAAGACTAACCGATGACATGGTGGATCTTTGGCACCGTGGCTCGCGTTTTGATGAGATCCGGCTATATGTGGAAGGCTATTTAGCCTGTTTGCGCGATTCTAATTCCATAGAACCCTATCTAATTCATCGTCTTGAAGAAGAAATATTTCGCTTCTTGCGAGATCCTTCCAATTTTGAATATCTCTCCCCCCAAACCCAAACCCAAACTGAAGCAGATTATGGCTATTATTAACCCCAGTTCGGGTTAAGGGAATTTGGCCATCAGTTCCGGAAAAAGAATCGGATTGACTGGCTAGAATAGCCTCAGGATTAGACCTCCTGCACACAGCAGAATTCAGGAGTTAGGAGTCGGGAGACAGGGCGATTTTTACAAGCGGTCTACTGAGCTTGACAGGAACGAGATTCGGTCATCTGTAGAACAATAGTATCGATCGCTTTCACCAGGGCCTGTCCAGAAACCCGTTGATTATTAACGATAATGCTAAATAACATCGGTCCTTGCTGGGGGTTTTCTAGATAACCCGATAGGGCCCGCACACCGGTGAGAGTGCCAGTTTTAGCGTAAACTGTGCCAGTAGCGGCCGTCTGACGCATTCGGTTTCTCAGGGTGCCACTAATTCCCGCTACCGGTAAGGAAGCATAGAAAGTATCGCGATTAGGAGAATAATACATCACCCGCAAAATTTCCACGATCGAGCGGGGAGTAGCGGTATTACGGCGGGATAATCCCGAACCATCGGCTAAACGAAAACCACTGGGATTGATGCCCAATTGTGCCAAGATGGCAGTAACATTTTTAGCACCGCCGATGAAGCGAAAAAGAGTTTCAGCGTAGAAATTATTACTTCTCTGATTAGTGATATTAACCCAATCGCGCAGGGATTTTTTCTGAATCGTCGTTTCCGGGTTCATCGCTTGTAAAGCGGCAGCCGTGGTAAATAACTTTGTATTAGAAGCAGGGATAAAATAGCGATCGGCGTTATGACTATAAATAACCGTTTGGCGATCAAGAGATTCGATTAATATACCCCACTGATTGGGAGCTTGACTGATAATTTTATCGATATTTGCCCCAATCAATTGAGTACAGGTATTATCGATGTTATTGTTTTCCGGCGGGGGAACGTATAATTCTATGGATTCGTTCGACGAGGAAGGAGCGGGATAAACAGACAGATTAACTTGAGCGATGCTGGGGTAGGACAAGGCGATAGTGGCTACACTGGCCACTGTCAGGGAATTAAGGCAAGTGAGGAGTTGTTTCATGCTGTGTTTGTGTAAGAGTCTGGTTTTCATAAGCGTTCGCCCTATTGTACCAGTTGCCGCTCAAGTGTCAACGTTACCTGTCTAACAGATTTTAGCCGCTAATTTTCGGCAATGCCAGAGAAGAAAGCTGGCAATAGCCCGCACTGATACCCCTTCTCAAGACCGTTGGGAATTTTTCTGGGTTCCAAAATCGTGCTATTTTGATACTGTTGACATTGCTGCTGACAATTTGGGGATAATAAAAGCAAAGTATCGGAAAAGGGATATCAGACCCATGTATTCTGTCTCAGATGATTCCAAAATAATGACGAATACCAGCCGTCAAACTGTGCTAGAGACGTTAAACTTACAAAAAACTTATCGGACGGGATTCTGGTTAGATAAAAAAATCGAATCCTTGAAAAACTGTACTTTAATTGTCCATGAGGGCGAAACCTTTGGATTATTAGGCCCGAACGGGGCCGGCAAAACCACGCTCTTAAAAACCCTTTTGGGGATTGTCCGACCCACTTCCGGACGGGCCTTGATTCTCGGTCAGCCAATTGGCGATCGCTCGGTCAGGCAACGCATCGGCTATCTTCCCGAAAATGCCTACTACTACGACTATCTCACCGGCTGGGAATTCCTACAATTAATCGGCGGCATTTTTCAAATTCCCTCTTCTGTGCAGAAAAAACGCATTCCTGAATTATTGGATTTAGTGGGATTAGACCGCAAAACTGCCCAGAAAAAGCAATTGCGTCAATATTCTAAGGGGATGATGCAACGGATCGGTATAGCTCAAGCATTAATCAATGATCCAGAATTAGTCTTTCTCGATGAACCGATGTCGGGACTGGACCCTATCGGTCGCTATCAGGTGCGAGAAATTATTCACTCCCTCAAACAACGGGGGAAAACCATCTTTTTTAACTCTCATATTCTCTCCGATGTGGAACAAATTTGCGATCGCATTGCCCTGTTAGCCCGGGGAGAATTACTCTGTGTCGGTTCCCTCGATCAAATTCTCGGTCGTGCTGATGTCTATCAGGTGATTGTTCAAGGTGGTAGGGAGGATCAACTACAGCAATGGCTCCTCGGTTTGCATTGGCGCGATAATTGTTGGCACGGACAACTACAGGGAGAACCAGATGCTTTTCTGGCTGCCCTGTCTAGTATCGATGCTCGCTTGATTAGTCTTAATTTAGCTCGTGCTTCCCTGGAAGAATTTTTTATCGACCAATTACGTCAGCGCGGTATTACCTCTAGTCAATAGGCACTCTCAGAGCAAATCCGTTTTTAATAGCAGCCCAGAAACATCCTCTCAGATTTGGTCAGGATTAATGCCCAATTCCCGCAGTTTGTTGGCTAATCGTTCCGCTCGTTGTTTTTCCTCGTTATAGCTGGTGAAAGCTTGTCCATCGGGATAAAAAAGCAACATTTCCGGTTCCCCTAACTGAAAACGAATGCCTAAACGGGGACTAACCCAATTATCGAGAGTTTCCAGAATTTCTAGCTGATTTTCCCCTCTTATCCCACCACTAGCATCATTTTTATGGGGATCATAAAGATAATATTCCTCGACCCCATAACGGTCATAAAATAGCTGTTTTTTGGCCATTTCCGTGAGGGTGTTACCCGGAGAGAGGATTTCAAAAACCACCTGGGGACTAATGTTATTTTCTAGCCATTGTCGATAGGAACCTCTTTCCCCTTTTGGTCTCCCAAAAACCACCATGATATCCGGCGCTTGACGCAGTTTATGATCATTTTCCACGGGATACCAAAGTAAATCCCCCGCAACAAAGACATCAGACTGCTGGCGAAATAGCCAGTCTAAATTAGTTTTAATTGTTGTGATCCAACGAAATTGCTGGGTATTATCGGCCATGGGTTGACCATCGCTATCGGGGTAGATAATTTCAGTAACGTTAGTTTTATCTAGTTGTGAAACCATAGGACTAAGTTAAAAGTGAAAAATATAATTTTATAATAGCGGGCATTTATATTATATAGCAATTCGTAGGCTGGGTTAGCAAGGACTAAGCGACCATCTCTTGACAAATCGCATTAATTAATTATATATTACTATATCTCGCTACATACTGATATTTTTCTGAAGCTAGAAGGGTATATTAAGAAGGTGAGAGATTCCGATCACCGCTTATTGAGATCAACCTATTATGCTTATTTACTTTATTCATGGAGTGGCAACCAGAGATGCTAGTTATGCCAATAAATTAATCAAACTAATTGAAGAAGAATGTAAACGCAAAAATCGGACAATTCCCTACTGTTATGCAGGATTTTGGGGAAATGTCCTCAAAGGAACCGAAAAATTATGGCGAGATATCGACCAAGAATTACAGATACAAAAACAGAAAAATAGTAATTTTAACCCCGAGCAATCCTTTCGCTATCAAAATTTTAGAAAAGAGTATTTATCTTATTTTATCGGTGACGCATTTAGCTATTTAGGCAGCGATCGAGGAAAACAAATTCGCCGCATTATTGCCGATCAATTAATCGATCTTGTTCAAGCTCATTCCCGGGAAACCGAATTACATATAGTCGCCCATTCTTTGGGTACTGTAATCCTTTGGGATCTGTTATTTTCTGAGCGTTTTGACCCTCAGGATCCCGCTTATGAAATTCGTGATATTATCGGTAAAGAGCGGGGCAAACTTTCCCTATCTAGTGTAACAACAATGGGTTCACCGATCCCATTTTTAAATCTAACTCTAGGCATTGATACTAATCAAATTGAAAAATTTATTACCCAGCATCAAGGCCAGCGTTTGCTCTGGAATAATCTGATCAATTCCTCCGATATTATCGCTTATCCAATTCGTCCTCTTTTTGATTCTATAACCGATGTATCCAAGATTTTAATGAGCGATTATTATCTAGAAGCGACTGGCAATATTTTTGATTCTGTAGAAATTGCTGCCGTTGTCTTAAATTCCCTTAATGCTCATACCTATTACCTAACATCAGATAAAGTGGCCAAAAATATCGTAGAGACAATTTATTTTGATCAGCACGATTATAATCATGGCAATAGTTACGGCAATAACACCTGTGTTGAGCTTGCCATAGAAAGAATAGCCAAAATATCTGGAGTGACTAAAGATGTGGTAAAAATGAAACCTTTAAAAGAAAAAATATTACTAGAAGGTAAATTTAAAGATGCCAGTGGTTATATTTATTTAAGCTCAGATTTATATCGTGTTCATCATGTTTATATACAGGACAATCATCAAAATATTGTATATGCTGTATATGTGGGTTGGATTCATGTAGAGGGATTGAAAAATTCTGTCACCGAAATCATCAGACAGCTATGTTATGTCAACGATGAAGCAAAGAATAGCTAATAGCTGCGCTATACTGCCATTATTGAGATTAAACCAGCATTTATGAGTCAATCCCCCCGTATTCTAGCACTCGATTTTGATGGTGTTCTTTGTGATGGCATGATCGAGTATTTTCAGATTAGCAAACGCACCTATGAAACCCTTTGGCCGGAAACAATTCCCGAGGATTTTTTCCCGAGGTTTTCGCAACTTCGTCCAGTTATCGAAACCGGTTGGGAAATGCCTTTACTGTTGCGATCGCTCGTTCTCGGTATTCCCGACGAGGAAGCTTTAAATAATTGGCCGTCAATTGCTCAAAATATACTAGAAAGGGAGAAAATAGCGAAAAAAGTTCTCTCAAATGCTCTCGATGGTCTTAGGGATCGATGGATTGAGTCGGATCTAGAGTCTTGGTTAACTTTACACCGATTTTATCAACCCGCGATCAATCGCCTCGCCTCTCTTTTAGACTCGGATTTTTTGGTTTATATCATCACTACCAAAGAAAGCCGTTTTGTCAAGCAATTGTTACAAAAAGTAGCAATTAATTTTCCGGCAGCGAGATTAATTGGCAAGGAAATTAAACAGCCGAAATACCTGACTATTCAGCAAATACTGGCTAATTTACCCGAATCTCCCGCTAATTTGTGGTTTGTCGAGGATCGTCTCGATGCGTTGGAATTAGTGGAGCAACAAGCAGATTTAAACGATGTGGGCTTATATTTAGCCGATTGGGGATATAATACCGCTCAAATGCGCCAAAAGGTCGCTCAAGATACCCGCATTAAGCTGTTATCCCTATCTCAATTTGCGGCAGACTTTACCCACTGGTAGAGTCACTGACGAAAAATATTAAAACTTCGTCCATTACCCGATGGGGTTGTTATACTAAATCCGTTGAGTATAGGCTACTTATGAAGACAGGCACTCATGCAAAAGGAAGAATAAATAATCAGTCTTTAATAACCGGATTTAGTATTACACTGATCACTGATAACTGATAACTGATCACTGATAACTGATGCTGCTATACTAAAAAGCGTAGTCGTTATGAGTTGCATTTACGGTTATGACTGTCGAGAATTTAGTCATTATTGGTTCGGGACCGGCGGGATATACGGCGGCGATTTATGCGGCGCGTGCGAACTTAAAACCCTTGATGTTTGAGGGTTTCCAAGCGGGAGGCATTCCGGGTGGACAATTGATGACCACCACAGAAGTAGAAAATTTCCCCGGTTTTCCCGAAGGAATCACCGGTCCGAAGCTGATGGAAAGAATGAAGGAACAGGCCGAAAGATGGGGGACCCAATGCTATACCGAAGATGTTATCTCGGTGGATTTAAGTCAGCGTCCTTTTACCATTCGTTCCACAGACCGGGAAGTGAAGGCCAATAGTATTATTATCGCCACGGGAGCCACTGCCAAACGCTTAGGATTACCCAGCGAGGCCCAATTCTGGAGTAACGGGATTTCCGCTTGTGCTATCTGTGACGGTGCTACACCGATATTTAGAGAGGAAAACCTCGCTGTAATCGGTGGCGGTGACTCGGCGGCGGAAGAAGCCGTATATTTGACTAAATACGGCTCTCACGTCCATTTATTGATACGCGGGGAAGCGATGCGTGCCTCGAAAGCAATGCAGGACCGGGTGTTAAATAATCCGAAAGTTACCGTTCATTTTCACACCCAAGCACTGGATGTGTTCGGTACAGACAGTAAAATGGCAGGACTACGCATTAAAAACTCGCAAACGGGAGAAATCAGGGAATTAGCCGTTAGAGGGTTATTTTATGCCATCGGTCACACTCCCAATACTTCCCTATTCCAAGGACAACTAGAATTAGACGAGGTGGGTTATGTGAAAGTCAAACCGGGGACCGTTGCTACCAGCGTCGAGGGAGTTTTTGCCGCAGGAGACGTGCAGGACCACGAATACCGTCAGGCAATCACTGCCGCAGGTACGGGGTGTATGGCGGCGTTATTGGCAGAAAGATGGTTATCGGAGCATAATTTAATCCAAGAATACCGTCAATCAGCCACTTCTGAACATTACGAGACGAAAACCGTTAGCGAAACCCCGGCCGATACGGAGGAAACTTTTGATATTAACAAAACCCGTCACGTTGGGGGTTATGCTTTACGGAAATTATTCCACGATGGCGATCGCTTGTTAATGGTAAAATATGTTTCTCCCACCTGTGGCCCCTGTAAAACCCTGAAACCGATTTTAGATAAAGTTGTCGATGAGTACGATGGCAAAATTTATTTTGTGGAAATTGACATCGAAGCTGACCCAGAAATTGCCAAAATGGGTCAAGTAACCGGGACTCCCACGGTACAATTCTTTAAGGATCGGGAATTAGTAAAAGAAATGCGCGGAGTCAAACAAAAAAGCGATTTTCGTCAAGTAATTGAGAGTTATCAATAATCAGTTATCAGTTATCAGTTATCAGATGTGAGTTTTCAGTGGACAGTATTAAATGGCAGTTTTCTGCTGTCTTTTCACTGTTTAAGTGGGTGGGTGGAATTAAATATAAGATGAACGTAGGTTGGGCTTCGGCCGTGAGCTTTTGCGTTCGACAAAAGCTCACGCCGAGGTCCGAACGGTTGAAGCATGAAACCCAACGCCCGCATAGTTTACGCTACCGCTAACCCATCCTACAAATAATTGTGCCTCCCTACTTACTGTTTACTGATTACTGTTTACTGATCACTGTTTACTGATCACTGTTTACTGATTACTGAAATAACACCTCCACTGCCATCTCCTCAAGCTTGAAAACCTCAATATCATTAGAGTTCTTGCCTAATTAATTTTTGATAGTTCAAAAATGAGAAAAATAGGCATAAAATTGCGTAAAATCCCTAAATAGAGCATTTAATTGATTAATGCTCATTCTTAATTCTCCTGACTACTGACTACTGGCTCGGAGACTCCTCACCTAAGGTCAGATTTTTGATTTTTGCCAGAGGTCTATTGATTTAAAGCATCTTTAAGAGCCGTGCGAGCGGCCAGATGATTGCGAGTCGAGGTGAGAATTTCCGATTCTCGTTGCAGACGACTGACTGTATCGAGCATTTCTAATAAAGCTTGTTGTTCCCCGGCCACACCGTAGAGATTACCCGCCACCCAGTAGGATAATTCCAGGGGAAGACTGGGCAAATCGTCGGGGAGTTCAATTTTTTGAGCGGTTAATTTGGCTGATAGATGAACCACATCCCGCAGCAGTCGATCCACTTCTTTGGCCAGAGGTCGCAAATCTTGGGGGGTGGGGACATCTTCAATCCACTCCACTAAACCGACGCGATAGGGTTTTTCCCGGACGTATTCTAGGACACGGAAGCGCTGTTGACCGATGGTGAGAATTTTTAACCGATCATCCGGGAGACGTTGACAACGGACAACTTCCGCACAACTGCCCACTTTAGCGATTTCTCCCGTGGCCGGATCTACCATTAAGACCCCAAAACGACGATCTTCTTCCAATATCGTATTCATCATAATCCGATAGCGAAACTCGAAGATGTGCAGGGGCAGAGGACGACCCGGAAATAAAACAACTTCGGGTAGGGGAAAGAGAGGTAATTCTCTAACGGCAATGGAAGAAGTGGCCATAGGTTTAGTGAAAAAAAACCGATCTTCTCTTATTTTTACACAATCCCCCCTGAACCGCTAGGCAAGGGCAATAGACAGGAGGCAGCCTTGAATCAGTAAACAGTTATCAGCTTCTGAAGGCAAGAGGCAACAGGCACTCGTGCAAAAGACAGAATCTGACAATTCTCCTACCTAAAAAGAAGGTTAGAAACTAAGCACATCAAAGCTTTTAGCTTAACCAATTAGGTCTTAGATTCGGCCCTTGTTATCAGATGTGAGTTTTCAGTTCACTGATTACTGTTTACTGTTCACTGTTCACTGAAAATACTTCCCTCACTGATCGCTATGCAATCTAGATGAGAAAATTGCTGATTTTGTCATCTAGATTGCAGCCTGATCGGAAACCTCTGGGTAATCTATGAGTATAGATACTCAAACCTCTCCTTCATCGGTGCGTTCCTGAGAGGGATGATTTTTTTTCTCATAAACTTTACAATATTTAATACTTGTTGTAATATTAGTTAAATAAACAAGGTTGTCACTACTTGCCATTTATGCCCATAAACTCTACATATAGCTAAAAACCGGACTATAGAGCCAATTAAATCGTCAATTAGATTTCTCTCTATCCTTGAGTAATCACTTACCGATCTCTTTACAAAACTAGAAAAAACCCTGATAGCATCTCCTTAACTGCCCCTGGGGAAGCGATCTTAAAAACGCCATCAATCCCTGAATATCAACCCTCAATCGACGCGCACTCATGAAAACCTCGAAAAACCTCACCGATCCAGTTCGCGCCTATCTCAGAGAAATTGGCCGAGTTCCCCTTCTTTCCCATGAAGAAGAAATTCTCTACGCGAAACAGGTACAAAGATTAATTTTTCTGGAAAAAATCAAAGAATCCCTAAAAGCTAAACTCGGCAGCGACCCCAGCGATCGCCAGTGGTCAGAAGCGGCGGAAATTAGTGAAGAACAACTACGTCGAGAATTAGGGGCGGGGGATTTCGCCAAACGCAAGATGGTAGAAGCGAACCTGCGTCTAGTGGTTTCCGTCGCTAAAAAATACCTAAAACGCAATCTAGATCTATTGGACCTCATCCAAGAGGGAACCATTGGGATGCAAAGAGGGGTGGAAAAATTCGATCCCACCAAAGGCTATCGCTTTTCCACCTATGCCTATTGGTGGATTCGCCAAGCCATCACCCGGGCGATCGCAGAAAAAAGTCGCACCATCCGTCTGCCTATCCACATCACCGAAAAACTGAATAAAATCAAAAAAGCCCAGCGTCAACTAGCTCAAGATAAAGGTCGCGCTGCCACCATTGCCGAATTAGCCGAGGAATTAGACCTAACTCCCAAACAGGTGCGAGACTACTTGGAAAGGGCCCGTCAACCCCTTTCCCTTGACTTAAAGGTGGGGGACAATCAAGACACGGAATTAGGGGAACTCTTGGAAGATAAGGGACTTTCCCCCGAAGATTACACTGCCTATTCTTCCCTCCAAGTGGACTTAGAAAAACTGATGGCAGACCTCACCCCTCAACAAAAAGAAGTGATTTCTCTGCGTTTTGGTTTAGATAATGGGCAGCCCCTCACCCTAGCAAAAATTGGCGTTCGACTCAATATCAGTCGTGAACGAGTCCGTCAGATCGAACGAGAAGCGATCGCTAAATTAAGAAAACGCAAGGGCAACATCAGAGAATATCTAGCTAGTTAAGCCAGAGATAACTTAGAATTTGGGTCAAATTGATCGTCTGGATCACAGCGAGAAAAATGACCCACTTCTAGATTCATCGGCCACTTTTCTCGGCTATTTCTCTACTTCTTCAAGATATTTTTTCAACAGGAGAGCTAATTTTTCTTTAGTGGCGACGGGAACAGAATCTAGACGGGTAAGAATAGCGTATTTAAGGGCAGAATGAGCGGCAGAAACGGGAGGATTAGCTGCTAGACGGCGCACCGTTTCTTGGATGACTTTTTGGGCATTAATAGCGTTATGGTGCAGATTTTCGATCACCATTTCTACCGTGACATGATCGTGATCGGGATGCCAACAATCATAATCGGTAACTAGGGCTAAGGTAGCATAGGCAATTTCCGCTTCTCGGGCTAATTTGGCCTCGGTTAAATTGGTCATACCGATCACGGTTGCCCCCCAACTTCTATAGAGATTTGATTCCGCTTTAGTAGAAAAAGCCGGCCCCTCCATGCAGATGTATGTACCGCCCCGATGCAAGGTAACTTCTGGCAGGTTTAAACTAGCGACGGCATCCCCCAAAATTTCGGCTAATTGGGGACAAACGGGATCGCCAAAGGCAACGTGAGCAACAATTCCTTCCCCAAAAAAAGTCGCTATTCTCTCTTTAGTTCTGTCAATAAATTGATCGGGAATGACTAAATCTAGGGGTTTAACTTCGGCTTTTAGGGAACCAACGGCCGAAGCGGAAATAATATATTCAACCCCTAATTGTTTGAGAGCGTGAATATTAGCTCGAAAGGGTAATTCGGTCGGTAAAAAATGGTGACTTCTGCCATGACGCGCTAAAAAGGCCACTTCTGTTCCCTCTAAAGTACCGAGAATTAAAGCATCGGAAGGAGAACCAAAAGGAGTATCGAGGGATACTTCCCGCACATCCTTGAGGGCATCCATTTTATACAAACCACTGCCGCCAATAATGCCAATTTTTACCGTCGTCATAGTCTTGGAAAGAATTAGTTATCGTTGCCTTGATGTTACCATAATTGAGCGATCGAACTATGATAATTTTTCTGTCAAGACCTTACTTTTTCTTTTTCTTGCCCTTGAGGGAACCATTAATTAAACCATTAAAGCCATAAATTTCTTCAGTTCCCGCGATGGCAACTAATTCCACCTCTTTCGTGTCTCCCGGTTCAAATCTAACTGATGTACCCGCGGGAATATTCAGATGGGTTCCTTTGGTTAATTCGCGCTGGAACTCCAGGGCCTCGTTAACTTCATAAAAATGATAGTGGGAACCCACTTGAATCGGTCGATCGCCTGTATTAGCCACAGAAATACGCAGGGTGTCGCGACCGACATTAATCTCGATCGCCCCGGATGGTGTGATAATTTCTCCCGGAATCATAAGTGCTAAAAATCTCCTGTTAGTGAATGGGATTGTGAACGGTAACTAATTTAGTACCATCGGGAAAAGTCGCTTCGATCTGCACTTCCGTAATCATTTCCGGGATACCTTCCATTACCTCCTCGCGAGTTAATAAAGTCGTGCCGTAACTCATCAATTCAGCCACGCTACGACCTTCCCTAGCACCTTCGAGGATGGCGGCGCTAATATAGGCGATCGCTTCGGGATAATTTAACTTAATACCGCGGTTTTTGCGTCTTTCGGCGAGCAGTGCCGCCGTGAAAATGAGTAATTTATCTTTTTCTTGGGGCGAAAGTTGCATAGATGGGCCTTTTTTCACACAGATGCCTAGGGTTATTGTAGTTCTTGGCCGGGTAGTTGTAGCGATCGAGTTGTGAAAATTTATGTACTTAGCCAGCATTATTGATAAAGATTGGGGAAAATACTCAAAAACTTTGCTAGGAAAGGGCGTTGTCAGATCAGAATAGGAAAGATGCCATGCAATCCTTGCTACCCTTCGACTTGGCTCAGGGCAAGTCAAAGTAATTTCAGTTCCGGGCTGATTCGGGGCATCTTTCAATTTGACAACGCCTATTGTAGGGCTAATTCCGGAATTAGCCCTACACCTATTACCTAGCTATATTCCACTAGCCCAGATTCCCTTGGTTTTATCTAATAAGGTTTCAAAATCCGCTTCTGTCCTTTCATCCTCAACCACTTGAATGTTAATGGCTAACTTTGTTGCTGCTTCAAAGGGTAAGTTAGAGAGGATAATCTTTTGAGAATTTCAATAGTTAAATAGGTTTGATAGGTATTCATAATTATTGACAAGCAGAAACTGTTGATTTAGGATAGAAAAGACAATTATAATACTTTTTGATAACCGATAACTGTTTCATTTTCATTGTCCTTAACAAAATTTAACACTACCTCAATTTTCTCAAAAAAATCGAGGTAATGTTAGGCGGGAAAGATAGAAGAGCAAAGGGTTAAAGTCTTGGGGAGACACAGGCAACCCGAATGATAAAGGTGGTGCGTTACGGCGGATTGTTAATTTGAGTTTTTTGACCGAATTGATAGCCGCAAACACGCACCCTAGACTCTACTAAAAGTGGGAGTTTTTCAACCCAAATTTTCTGGTAAAATGATTGAGGATAATTGGCCAAAACTTTATGGGGATTTAAGCCTGTGATCATCAAAGAGTTAGAAGAGCAACTTCTTGCCCTCAAACCTAGCGAAAAAGTGCAGGTAATCCAGTTACTCGCTCAAAGTCTTGGTGGTAATTGGCAGGGAATTGAGAAAACGCCTAAAGTTTGTGGTGGACAAGCCTGCATTGCCAATACAAGAATTCCAGTTTGGGTGTTAGTAGAAGCTCGTCGTCTTGGTTATAGTGATGCTGATTTATTAACAAGTTATCCAACTATTAAAGCTACGGATTTAGCCAATGCTTGGGTATATGCGGCGGCTCATGAAGATGAGATTGATTTACTCATTGAGCAGAATCAGGCAGTTTAGGGGATGATACTAAATCCGCTTATTAAAAACTGATTATTTATTCTCCGTTTTGCCTGTTGTCTGTTGCCTGTTGCCTGTTGCCTGTTGTCTGTTGCCTCTCCTGATATGTAGCCTATACTCAACGGATTTAGTATTAGATTAAACTGCTCCCAAAAAGGCAAAAGCTGCCTGGGACGCACCCTAAGATATCTGAGGCCAGCAATGCTCTAAAGTTGATAATTTAATTGGGGACAATTTGCCGAAAAAGCTTTTACTTCGTCATCCCATTCTAACTTGAGCGGCGACTGGTATCCATTGTATCATCACCAATATCTTTCGGTCGTCCGCTCCAACGTTTTGCTAGACCGGGTTTTCGCGACAAGGTGACAACTTCTCTGCCACTTTCCGCTTGCTTCTTGCGTAGATCTGCAAAGATTGCATCCAAGTCATAGTTGAAGGACTTGGCATACTCTTCACGGATTCGGTGGATCTCTTCGACGATCTCATCATGAAACATAATCAACCTCCTAACAGTTGGTTGGGTGTACAAAGAATCGGTAACTCGTATCCAAAATCAATGCTGATCTCTGCCAATTTTCTCTGAATTTGAGCATTAGCAATATGCTTACAGTTCCACGTTAACAGATAATCCATACCGTGGACAGTTGCGGCGGCAATGTGGATCGCGTCAACTTTCGCTTTTGGAGGCAGATTACTGCGGGTTAAGAATTGTTTAGCCAAACCTTGTGCAGCTTCGTTCAATGCTAACAAGGGAAAATCACGCAAAATATCCAGCCTTTCGGAGGCGATCGCTGTATCTCCTTTAGTTACTTCCTCTAGGACAGCCTCGGAAGTGTACAGAATAAAGTCGTTTCGACGAAATTCCCACCATTCCCTCGTTATCTCAATATTAGCCGCCACAATAATATCTCTGCTGGGTCGAGCAGTTAGGTAGCCTAAGATACTGGTTTCAATATAGACGCTTTCGCTCACGGCAATAGGAGAAAATCTATCCAACGTCCATCATACCCTATTTAATCTTGGTTCCGAGGGTGTTGGGTAACAGTCGTCAACCCAACTACGGGCTGCTGTCAAAAAGGCAAAAGCTGCCTGGGACGCACCCTAGAAAATCTCAAAAAAATCGACCCGCCGCTAGGCGGGAAAAAGAGAAAAAGAGAAAAAGTAAAAAAGGGTAAAAAAGGGTAAAAAGAGAATAAGGGTTACAGAGTCCTCCCAGCACCGCACACCACCCGAAAACCGAAGTAGTTGACGATGTTGCCCCGGCGGTAGTTGAAGTTGCGGTAAGCGGAACGGCAGAGATTTGGAAGGCCGTACCAAGAACCGCCCCGCACTATTTGATAATCATTATCCTTTATCAGCCAAGCACTGCCGTCACTTGGCGCATTCTGATAGCTATTATGCCAATTGTCTTCGCACCACTCCCAGACATTTCCGTGCATATCGTAGAGGCCGAAAGCATTGGGCCTTTTCTGGCCCACAGGATGAGTTGTCTGCTGAGAATTTCCGCTATACCAAGCGTAATCTTCTAACTGATTAGCATCATCACCGAAATAATAGCGAGTAGTAGTCCCCGCACGACAGGCATATTCCCATTCCGCTTCTGTCGGTAGGCGATAGGTTTTCCCGGTTATTTGACTCAATTTCTGACAAAAGGCTTGAGCGTCATGCCAACTAACCATTTCTACCGGATTTTGGGGATTGTTTTTAAAATGAGAGGGATTTGTTCCCATTACTGCTTGATATTGTGCCTGAGTGACAGGATATTTCCCGATCGCAAAACTGTTTATTTTAACTGGGTGTTGAGGCTTTTCATAACTTGTAGCATCGGGATCACTATCAGGAGAACCCATGAGAAATTGACCTGCTGGTAAGCCTACCATTTCCAGTGTTATTCCCTTGGGTAGGTTTTCGGTAAAGTTTGTCAGTGGAGTTGGCACTACTTTAGGTAACGGTGTAGATGTCACAGTAGCGATAGGTAACTGTGTAGATGTCACAGTGGGGACGCACACCACCCGAAAACCGATGCTGAGGTTGAGGATATCGCCGTTGGAGCGATCGGTGGAACGGCAATACTCGGGAATGTCGTCCCAAGAGCCGCCACGTATTATGTGAACATTACTATTATTTGTTACCCAGGCACTGCCGTCACTTGGCGCATTCTGATAGCTATTATGCCAATTGTCCTCGCACCACTCCCAAACATTGCCACTCATGTCATAGAGTCCCCAAGCATTGGGCTTTTTCTGACCCACAGGATGAGTTGTATTTTGAGAATTTCCTTCATACCAAGCGTAATCTTCTAACTGATTAGCATCATCACCGAAATAATAGCGAGTAGTAGTCCCCCCACGACAGGCATATTCCCATTCCGCTTCTGTGGGGAGACGATAGGTTTTCCCGGTTATTTGACTCAATTTCTGACAAAAGGCTTGAGCGTCGTCCGAACTAATCCTTTCTACTGGATTTTGGGGATTATTTGAAAAATGAGAGGGATTTGTTCCCATTACTGCTTGATATTGTGCCTGAGTGACAGGATATTTCCCGATCGCAAAACTGTTTATTTTAACTGGGTGTTGAGGCTTTTCATAACTTGTAGCATCGGGATCACTATCAGGAGAACCCATGAGAAATTGACCTGCTGGTAAGCCTACCATCTCCAGTGTTATTCCCTTGGGTAGGTTTTCGGTAAAGTTTGTCAGTGGAGTTGGCACTACTTTAGGTAACGGTGTAGATGTCACAGTAGCGATAGGTAACTGTGTAGATGTCACATTGGGGACGCACACCACCCGAAAACCGAGGATGAAGTAGTTGAGGTCGTAGCGGCGGACGTAGCTGTAGCGGAAAGCGGAACGGCAGTAATCCGGATTGAAGTACCAAGAACCGCCCCGCAGTATTTGATAATCATTATCCCTTATCAGCCAAGCACTGCCATCCCTTGGCGCTCCGATATAGTTATCGTGCCAATTGTCTTCGCACCACTCCCAAACATTGCCACTCATGTCATAGAGTCCCCAACCATTGGGCCTTTTCTGGCCCACAGGATGAGTTGTCTGCTGAGAATTTCCGCCATACCAAGCGTAATCTCCTAACTGATTGGCATTATCACCGAAATAATAGCGAGTAGTTGTCCCTGCACGACAAGCATATTCCCATTCCGCTTCTGTCGGTAGGCGATAGGTTTTCCCGGTTATTTGACTCAATTTTTGGCAAAAGGCTTGAGCATCATTCCAACGAACCTTTTCTACCGGATTTTGGGGATTGTTTTTAAACCAAGAGGGATTGGTTCCCATTACTGCTTCATATTGTGCCTGAGTCACTGGATATTTCCCAATCGCAAAACTGTTGACTTTAACTTGGTGTTGAGGCTTTTCCGAATCCCTAGCATCGGGATCACTGTCAGGAGAACCCATGAGAAATTGACCTGCTGGTAAGCCTACCATCTCCAGTGTTATTCCCTTGGATATTTTTTCGGTAAATGGAGTTAGCTTTGCTGGGGGAGGTGGTGGCGAAGAGGGCGCTGGAGGCGCTACTTTAGGTGACGGTGTAGGTGTTACAGTAGCGACAGGTAACTGTGTAGATGTCACATTGGGGACGCACACCACCCGAAAACCGACGTAGTAGTAGTAGTCGCGGCGGAAGTAGGTGAAGTCGTAAGCGGAACGGCAGTAATTTGGAAAGTCGTACCAAGAACCGCCCCGCAGTATGTGATAATCATTATCATTTGTCAGCCAAGCACTGCCATCCTTTGGCGCTCCGATATAGTTATTGTGCGAATTGTCTTCGCACCATTCCCAAACATTGCCACTCATGTCATAGAGTCCCCAAGCATTGGGCCTTTTCTGGCCCACAGGATGAGTTTTATCCTGAGAATTTCCGTCATACCAAGCGTAATCTCCTAACTGATTAGCATCATCACCGAAATAAAAGCGAGTAGTAGTCCCCGCACGACAGGCATATTCCCATTCCGCTTCTGTCGGTAGGCGATAGGTTTTCCCGGTTATTTGACTCAATTTCTGACAAAAGGCTTGAGCATCATCCCAACTAACCTTTTCTACCGGATTTTGGGGATTGTTTTTAAACCAAGAGGGATTGGTTCCCATTACTGCTTCATATTGTGCCTGAGTCACTGGATATTTCCCAATCGCAAAACTGTTTATTTTAACTGGGTGTTGAGGCTTTTCATAACTTTTAGCATCGGGATCACTGTCAGGAGAGCCCATGAGAAATTGACCTGCTGGTAAGCCTACCATCTCCAGTGTTATTCCCTTGGATATTTTTTCGGTAAATGGAGTTAGCTTTGCTGGGGGAGGTGGTGGCGAAGAGGGCGCTGGAGGCGCTACTTTAGGTAACGGTGTAGATGTCACAGTAGCGATAGGTAACTGTGTAGATGTCACAGTGGGGACGCACACCACCCGAAAACCGTTGTTGTTGTAGTAGTTGTCGCGGCGATACGCAGAACGGCAGAAAGACGGATGGTCGGACCAAGAACCGCCCCGCACTATTTGATCATTATCATTTGTCAGCCAAGCACTGCCATCCTTTGGCGCTCCGATATAGTTATCGTGCCAATCGTCTTCGCACCACTCCCAAACATTACCACTCATGTCATACAATCCCCAAGCATTGGGCTTTTTCTGTCCAACAGGATGAGTTGTATCTTGAGAATTTCCGTTATACCAAGCATAATCTTCTAACTGATTAGCATCATCACCAAAATAATAGCGAGTAGTTGTCCCTGCACGACAAGCATATTCCCATTCCGCTTCTGTCGGTAGGCGATAGGTTTTACCTGTTATTTGACTCAATTTTTGACAAAAAGCTTGAGCGTCGTCCCAGCTAACCTTTTCTACCGGATTTTGGGGATTGTTTTGAAACCGAGAGGGATTGTTTCCCATTACTGCTTCATATTGCGCCTGAGTCACTGGATATTTCCCAATCGCAAAACTGTTGACTTTAACTTGGTGTTGAGGCTTTTCCGAATCCCTAGCATCGGGATCATTGTCAGGAGATCCCATGAGAAATTTACCTGCTGGTAAGCCTACCATCTCCAGTGTTATTCCCTTGGGTAGGTTTTCGGTAAATAGAGTTAGCTTTGCTGGGGGAGGTGGTGGCGAAGAGGGCGGTGGTGGCGATACTTTAGGTGACGGTGTAGATGTCACATTAGCGATACTTTTACCCGGAAAAATATCAAAATTTAAATCACTAGATCGCTCACACCAATAACACTTTCCGTAACTGCGGTTGTAGTAATGATTATCAACTTTGCCACAGCGTATAACCTCTTTTAGTGCAGCTTCCAAAGTACCGCGCCATTCCTCAGCCGTCGGTCGTCTGTGGGGGAATTTATGTCCCTCATTGAAACAGCGCAAAAATAAGGCGTGTAAGTCGCGATGTAAAATATTTAATGGGATTGTTGTATTACTAGGTACAACCAATTTATCACCAGAAAAAGGCCAGAGTCCCCGTCGAATTAGTTCCGACTGTTCCAGGGAATCTCCTGCTCCTTGCCACAATCCCCGAAACGGCGGCCCGCTAAATAGTAGATAATAAATAACAACTCCTAATCGAAAGCGATCATGCACTTCTGTTTGATCTACATCTGCTATATTCACTCCAATTAATTCCGCCGGTGTAAATCCTTCTGAGCCAACTAAACACCGATATATTTTACCGCTATAGGGATCTGATACTTGAAATGAATCTGTGTCAATAATTGTAGGTAATGCCCGATTATTTACTAAGATATTTTCTAGCTTGATGTCTCCCAAAACATAACCTTTAGCGTGAATTGCTTGGATAATAGCGGCTATATTCCGCGCTACTACATGAAGAAAATACCAATTAGCTTCTAACTTGTCTTGTCTTCTTAACTTGGGCGTACAAAGCTTTAATAATGTTTCTGAACCCACCACTTCTGGCATTAAAAAACCAGCGACTTTTCCCTGGTTATCTTCCAAGATAGAATAGGGCCAAGCGAAGGAAATATGGTTAAGATGAGCATTAGGATCCCCAGGACGATTTCTCACCATTAACTGTAATTTATCAACCCTTTCATTATGGGGATTGTGGTAGATTTTCGCTAAGTACCCATTAAAGTTAGTATGCCATACTTTCGCCTCGCCACTGTTCGCCAATTCTTGCGTCAGGGTAATCAGGCGATTTTGTAGTTGACAGCGATAAGTTAAAGACATCAAAAAATCTCCGAGTATTTGTGCTGTTCAGAAAATTTTATCTAGTCGTTTCTAATAAGTTAGATATAAGTAGCTGGTTATAATTAAATAGATTTTGGGTTCGATCCCCCCTGCCCCCCTTGATAAGGGAGGTGCCGATAGGCGGGGGGATCCCCCCTGCCCCCCTTGATAAGGGGGGTGCCTGACAACTTTTAACACCTACCTACTTATTATAAGTGTGAGCATCTTGCTCACTTACTAATAATATTAAGTAGCTGGTTATAATTAAATTAAAAATGGATTTTGCCTTTAATCCCCCCTTGATCCCCCCTTGATAAGGTAGGGTTGATTCATGAATCAACCCTACCCTTGATAACGGGGGTGTCTGATAATTTTTAACGCCTACCTACTTAGTATCAATCAAATACTGGTTTGGCTGTGTCATCTTGAACGCGATCGAAGTCTGAATCGTTGCCAACGCTGGGAATCTGGCATAGCACCTCTGCTAGGGATTTTCGTTGCGGTTGCAGCAAGGCTTTTTCTAAGATTTGGCGGTGTTCGGCTTCGGCACTGATCCCGTGTTGGCTGGCTCGCTTTTTGAGAGCTTTGACGATGGCTTCATCGATATTGCGGACGATTAAATCTGCCATAGGTTGTATAGTTAATTGCTGCTTTGATGGCGAAAAAGATACTGTTTCTTGGGTAAAGAATTCATCACCTAACGGCGGAATATCAGAATAATCGATATTCTCATCCGTCATCGCATCAATTCTCTTCAAGTCGCTTTTGATAGATTTTTTGCTCACGATTGTTTTACCTGGGAACGCTATGATCCAGAAACTGGGTTTGTCAAACAAACCCGGTTTCTTAAACCCCTCAGTTTCTTAAACAAAAAGCTAGGAGTAAGGTTTTATCATCGGTTGTTAACTTATTTAAATCCTCCCGCTCTAAAAATTCTTTGAGATCTTCCTGCAATGGCGTTTCTGTCTGTTGTAAATATTCCTCTAATGGCTGAAAAAAAGGCGGAAAAGGCTGCCAATTTTTATAATCGATCGATACCTTTTCCACTCCATCTGTCGCCACACAAATAAAGGCAACTGGCTCGGTTAAAACTTTTATTTGCATATCCTCCAAAGCATTACTAGAAATAACAAAAGTGGTTTCATTGATGTATTCCCCCTTGTCAGGCTGCAACAATAACTGATAATTTCCACCCAGAGGTTTGAAGACAATAAAACCATCTCCTATCTGCATCGCCGCTAACCGTTTTGAAGTAACCAAAACAACCAGTAAAGTTGTCGCTAGATCATTAATGTCTAACTGTTCTTTTTCGGTTTCTTCTTGGAGAATTTGCTGAACATAAGCCAACAGTCGCCGGAATATTTCCTCTAATTCTGCTTCAGTTTCAGTTGCCGCAAATGCTGTTTTTTTGAGATTTTCCTCTAAAAATTGCAGCGCTGCTTTAACTGTTATTTTCGCACCCAAATCCGAACGTTTGGCACTACCGGCCCCATCGGCCACGGCTCCAATCAAAACATCCTGACCCAATAATTTATAAGCAGCATAATCTTGACAGGGTAATCCCCCTTGCACATGAAAACTACCGATTACCGATTGACACAACGTTCTCCACATAATTAACTGTCCTCTAGGTGGTAATTTGTCCCCAATTCACTGGTGGTAAATCGATCGCCTCTCCAATTTTACCACCAGAAACTCGTTTCATTGAGTTACTTAACCACTGAAATAAATCCCGAAAATCTAACCCATTGAGTAACACGGGGGGATTATTAGAAATCTGTTTGAGCTTCTCCATATCGGCCCCCTGAACACCTACAGAAAAAAATAAAACCCGATTTTCTGCTTCTCCTTGTTTTACCCGTTGCGCCGCCAGATTCCATTGATCCGTAGGCGCACCATCAGTAATTAAAAATATCCAGGGACGATAATATTGGATACCATAACTTTTATAAATCGCCTTACGATCTTCGATTAAATCTAAAGCCAATTCAATCGCTTCTCCCATGGGGGTTAAGTCTCCTGCGGTTAAAGTCGGTGGCGTAAATTGGTCAATCCCGACAAAATCTTGCACGGTTTTAACCCCTCCATTACCAAAGGTGACAATGGCGGTTTCTACACTCAACGTCGCTTGGGTATCCCGCATCACATCCTGCTGAAAGGTTTTGATACCATGATTGAGAGCCTTAATCGGTTCCCCTGACATTGAACCAGAGGTATCCAGTAGTAATACCACAGGACAGCGATTTTCCTGATTTTCGACAAATTCAGCCACACCAATCGGCATTTTTTGCAAGCCTCCTAATTTTTTGAACTGGGGGAACTATGGGTATCTTAGGAATTGGGATTATCTACTTTTTGTCCTATTATATTATCTCTGCCAGTCCCATCAGAAAAGACATCTTTCCCTTAAGCTGAACGCAGGATTTGAGGCTCTTCTCGACTTTGTGTGATAATTTGCGCTTATAGAATAGTGAAATGCTTATTGAGCAAGACTTCTAGGACTATTTTGCAGAAGAAACTCTCAGTATAGACCTCGTTCCCACACGGAAACGAGAAGAACCGGATTTGATTTTTGACTATTAGTCGCAGGGTTTGTTGCAATTCCTCGCGACTGTGAATTTCCTCCAGACGGTGAACGGGAACACCTTGATCGAAGAGAATTAAAGTAGGCAGACTACGCAGACGAAAACTATTAGCTAATTTAAAATTATTATCGGCATTGACACCGACTAATTGAATCGCACCTTGACAGTCATTTTGCCAAGACAAGAGGGTGGGTTGGATTAAACGACATAAACCACACCAGGGAGCCCAAAAATACACGAGGACGGGACGAGAAGACTCTAAAACTAGCTTGGGGAAGCTCTCTTCGTTGACAGATAGCATCATGTCTAAACCGATTTTATGAAAACTTAATTTTGATATAGAAACCATCTTACACCAATCGGGATCAACAGGAAAGGGGTTGGGAGCCAAATCACCAATAAATTTTACTTGTTGCTTGCATTAGCCAAGGATGCGCCCACCAGAGGAGTAAAATAAACCCTGTTACTCCTAGATAGGCAGGACGAAGGAATTCTTGCCATTTTAGGCTTTGCCGACCATCGATAATCGCTAAAAAGGGAACCACTGAGGTGCGTTCTTTGACCTTTAAAAATGCCTCTCCGTAACGGTTCTCTAACCGGCGATCGCCATGCCAGACAGCAAAAAGATGATGGGCAATTAAACCGAGGGAAGTTAATAGGGTAAAGCTTGTCCCTAACCAGAGGGTATGGGCAATACACCAGATCACCTGTCCTACCATCTGGGGATGACGGGTAACGCGCAGGATGCCGGTTTCGTAGAGATGAACCTGGGGTTTTTGGATAGCGGCGATCTCCAGCAGGTTAAAGGTGGCAGGATAGAGAAAGAAAAAAGAAATGGCCGAAAGTATCCAAACTAGGGTTTTAACTCCGGTTACTCCCTGCACTTGCCAGAGAAGCAAACCATCATAACGATGATTGAAGAAATAAACTACTAAAATTACCGCTAGAGGGATACTAACAAGGGCAAATAATACCCGATACAGTCGCGCACCGATGATAGCTTCTCCCCCCATTCGTAAACTGGCTAATCCGCTATGGGCGACAGCAAAACCCAGTAATAAACCTAACATGATCCAATGACTAGCAAATGCCACTTTTACCCTCTTGATTGACTAAAACCTTTCATAGTAACCGTTGGGGGGGTTGGGTTTTCTGCCTCAACCCAACCCATCTATCATATTACCCCCAACTCTGCCTGCTTCATCATTGACACTCCCGTCGCACTCATGCGAGGGATTCTTGGTTCCGCTGAGTTTCCTTAATCTGGCAGGACGTATCCAGCATTCGTCAGAGGGAATCTCCCCCCCGGGCGTCAAACGGCTTAATCTTTTTTCCGCCTTGCGATAGTATTGCGGTATCTCTACTGTTTCCCCATCACTGTTAGCGTAGAAAACTTTTAAACCTACATCCAATCCCACACATTTCTTTGTTGGTTCTAGAGGTTTTGCGTATTCCCGAATATCAACACTTAGACAGAATTGGACATAGTAACCATCCGCTCGTTTAACAATCCTAACTCGTTTAATTTGGTCTATAGGGTAAAAGTTCAGGTCTCTAGTTCCTTTCAGTTTAACCGTCCCAATATTTTTCTTATCCGTGAAAGTTATTTTCTTTCTCTCCTCTGATAATTTCCATCCAGAGTTTTTAGATTCCACAGAACGATTATTTTTCTGAAACTTGGGATAACCTTTTTTACCTTTAACCTTTTTCTTGCAATTGTCATAGAAACGGGCAATAGCTGACCAGGCCCGTTCGGCCGATGCTTGTCTAGCCCTAGAATTTAGAGTATCGACAAACTTGAACTGTTTGGCGAGAACTGCACAATATTTATTGAGAGAATATTTATCAATTTTGTCTTCTCTCTTGGCATCCATCCAAAGCCTTAAAGCCTTATTACGGATGAATTGTACTGTACGAATAGCTTCATCAATGGCAGAACACTGACTAGGCTTAAGCACGGCTTTCATTTCTAAGACAATCATTGTTTATCGACCTCAAACAATTTATTTTGTATTAAACTATACAGCACAGATTGTCAAGATTTTAGTTGACACTGAGCCTTGTCGAAGTGTCGTGCTTCGTGTCACTGAGCTTTTACATTGAGCCTTGACATTGAGCCTTGACATTGAGCCTTGACATTGAGCCTTGACATTGAGCCTGTCGAAATGTGTCGAAATGTGTCGAAATGTATCGAAATGTGTTGAAATGTGTTGAAATGTGTCGAAATGTGGACACTGAGCTTTTACATTGAGCGTGTCGAAATGTGTCGAAGTGCTGTGTTATATTGGTCGGGGTTTCATCCCGTCGCTAAAATCGAGGGTCTTCACCCCGACATTTGAGATAAAATATCAATATAGAACCCAGAGGTCAGAGATCTATGCTTAAGAACTCCCCAATCATTAGCGCATCCCCTGAGATTATGGGCGGCACTCCAGTGTTTACCGGTACTAGGGTTCCTGCTCAAACGCTACTGGACTATCTTAAGGCAGGAGAATCCATAGACGATTTCTTAGATGGATTTCCAACTGTCACCAGAGAGCAGGTCATCGCCTTACTGGAAGAGGCCGGGAAACGGGTTATTGGTATGACGGTATAGCATGAAGCTCCTGTTGGATGAGTGTATTGATCGCAAGCTTTCAAGAGAATTTCCTGGCTACGAAGTAAAAACAGTTCCGCAAATGGGATGGGCAGGAGTCAAGAACGGACAACTTCTTGCCCTTGCAGAGGCAGAGTTTGATATTTTCCTTACCGTTGATCGGAATCTCTCATTTCAACAGAATCTGCCACAGTTTGATATTGCGGTAATTGTTTTACAAGCACCCTCCAATCGTTTAGCTGATCTCAAACCTCTAGCACCTCAAGTTTTAGCTATTTTAGCTACCGTGGCTAAAGGACAAGCTACAGTGGTCAGTGCCTGAAAGTGTAGGTGAGCAATCTATTCTTGTGCCAGAAATTGTTAAACCAGGCTCTGTTTACTGGCGGGAATACATGATACCATTTGTCACAAGTAATGGCAGAGATGGTTAATTGCCCTCACCCCTAACCCCCCTTGCCCCCCCGACATCGGGGGGGCAAGGGGGGTAAGATACCTGCCAAGAATAAAGAAAAATGATATGAGCAAGGTGCGTTCCCCAAAATCGATCGGTGCAGTAGTAGTACTTGCATTAGGGAACGCACCCTAGGGCGATCACAATAGGAGGCAATGCGATCGCTATGAACCGGAGCTAAAACAAGCTACATCACGCGTAGTTTTGCCATCACTGGACGATGATCAGATACACCCAAAGGCAGTGTGATGACCTGATCAACCCTGACATTTTGGCTGACGAAAATGTGGTCAATGGGAATTTTTAGAGCTTGTTTCCAATGATCGAGATGGGATAGTGATCGCGCTTCGTCAGTATAAAACCAGGTTGGATTTAGTCCATGCCCTAGATTGACACTGCGTAATCCTGAGTTAATGATAAATTTGCGAAAATAAATCGACCAGGAGGTGAGGTTAAAGTCACCCATTATTACGGTCGTGATTGACTGCTGTGCTGCATAGTCTGCCAGGGCTACCATCGCCTGGTTACGATTGATAAAGTTAGGTATGAATATAGGGACAGGGGGATGGGCGACAACGACCCGAATCGGATGTCCTTTGACATTAACGCTGGCGAATAGGCTATGGTGGCGGGTTCCCAAGTTATCAGTCGTTGCTTCTGTAATAGGATAGCGGCTAAATAAACTCAGTCCGCCTCCCGTTGCGCGGTAATAGTAAGGATAAAGATCCTGCACATTGTCTAGTAGCTCTGCTGCCTGCTCCTTGAACGGTTCAACTAACCCGAATACATCTACGGGATTTGCCCGAACCAGGTCAGTCACGGCACTGGTCTCCCAGAGTTGGTAGTTGACGTTATAGGTCATTACAGTTAAGGGGATACCACCAGTTCTAGCATCTGACAACCTCGGAACATACCAGGTACCAATTGTGCTGGCATAAAACCCCAGTCCGACAGCTAACGTGATCATCAATTTCCGGCGCGAAGGGCGGAACCTGGGTAAAAACAGAGCCAACAGCAAGATCAAAGTCAAGCCCGCAAACCAAAGATAGCCTGTCCCCAAAATCTCAAAAAACCACAGCTTGTACCATACTCCAGGGGTGAAGCTGATTAGCAACAGGGTAAGTGCGATCGACCACAGCAAAATACTGGTCAGCATAACATCTATTGAAAATCCAATGGCTTTGTCACTGGGGACTAACTAGATATTATAGGTCAACTTTCCACACATCACCCCCAATACACATTTTAAAAAAAATCTTTCTGTATATTACTCTCAAATAGAGCGATCGCAAGAAACTTTCCCAATAACACGACAATAAGTCACCCCTTGTGCAACTATATTTTTAGTCTTGATTTACAAGGCTTTCAGAAATTATACCATTTTTCATCAGTAGGGTTTGCGGCAAAAAGTTTTTCGTGGGGGCAAGGGGGGGTAAGATACCTGCCAAGAATAAAGAAAAATGGTATTAGCAGAGATAAAGTATCCTCTGGAACCCTGATTCTGTCGTTTTTAGTTGCAGATCGCGTTAAGTCTGTTATGCCGATTGGGGCATTCTTTTATGAACCCTCCACCACTACCAGAGCAGCGTACTGCTACGCCGTGCCTTCGGCATCGCATTAATGCAACAAGTAGATGATCTATCCCCAATTAGCTGCTAATCTGACAGAGGATATTAGATTATCTGGACTTACACCCTCAATGAATGAGCAAGGTGCGTTCCCAACAATCTATCGGTGCAGTAGTAGGACTGACCTTAGGGAACGCACCCTAGGGCCATGGCGAGCGCACTGAAACAATCCACTACGAGAGCAGCAACTATTGTAGGTTGGGTTGACGCTAGGAAACCCAACCAAGAGTAACCTTTGGGGTGGTTGGGTTTCGCTTAAACAAGCGACTTGAGCTATTTTCGACCCAGTATTGTTGCGCTCAACCCAACCTACGAGGCTCACCTGGAAAGACTAGGCTCAACCGCCTTCAAGTAATCCTGAAAAATTTGGCGCGCGACCTTATGATCACCTTCTGGAGTCATGTCGCATAACCACCAGATGGGACTACTTTGATAACATCTCGGTTGATCTGTTGCAATTAATCGACCAAGGTGTTCGCAATTCCAGCCAGTCAAAGTGTACTCCCAGTCTGCAAAAACATGGAAAGCGTGTTTGAGTCGCTTAACTGTTTGAGCCGGCTTAAAAGCGATGTGGTCAATGTCAATTACAAGCTTTGCTTCTCTCTTTTCAAATGGACATAATCCACGACCTGTATCGAAGATGTGCAGATCTGACAAACCGATCCCATAATGCCAAAACGGATCGAATGGATTTTGCCAGTTGAGTAATCGCCCATATCGCTCACTTGAGGGATTAGCTAGGTAATCGATTTCTTCTATTGTCTTCTCAATCTGGTTCCGAGATAACGGCATAGATAAAAGGGAAATGGAACTTGTCAATTGGATGTGTTAGTTTTCAATGTTTGTTGCTGATCCAAACCTAACACTTTTGCAAAATGATATCACTATAGCAATAATCATACTCGTGAGGGACAGAAGTTATCACTTTGAGGTAACAGGGAAGTGGGGGAATGGGGGAATGGGGAAATAGGGGAATAGGGAAGTGGGGGAATGGGGACATGGGGAAATTCAACTAAAACCCTAAAACCCAATAGCCAACCGCCAAAACCTAAAGCTCAACAGTTAAACCCTAACAGCTAACGCACCGATCGAGCGATCAATTATCATAGAGACAGTAACAAATATTTATGAAACTTCATGCTTATTAATCGCCTTGGCATCGATCGCGGGAAAAAATTCCTTAAAGAGAGTATCTTGTTCGGAAATGACCCTAATCCCGAATTAATTGGCATTTTAGGGGTTTATTTTGTGCAGGGCATTCTCGGACTCTCCCGATTAGCGGTTAGCTTCTTTTTAAAGGACGATTTGGCCTTAAGTCCCTCCCAGATGGGGGCATTAATCGGAGTGGCGGCGATTCCTTGGGTGATTAAACCAGCTTTTGGCTTTCTTTCGGATGGTTTGCCTATTTTCGGCTATCGTCGTCGGCCCTACCTAATTTTATCGGGAATTCTCGGGGTTTTAGCTTGGTTGGCCCTAGCCACTGTGGTGGAGAATGCTTGGCAAGCTACGGCTGCGATCCTGCTTGGTTCCCTTTCTGTCACCATTAGTGATGTCATCGTCGATTCTTTGGTAGTAGAAAGAGCGCGCAAAGAGTCCTTCACTCAATCCGGTTCTCTACAGTCCTTAACTTGGGGAATATCGGCCCTAGGCGGCTTAATTACGGCTTATCTCGGTGGTTGGTTACTGGCACACCTCGGTACTCGTCCTGTCTTCGCTCTCACGGCTATTTTTCCCCTGATTGCCTCAGCCATGGCGTTTTTAATCACAGAGGAAAAAGTCAAGAATAATGATGATACACAATCCACGCCCAAAGTCAAGGAGCAAATCGGGCAATTATGGTCAGCAATTAGACAAAAATCAATTTTATTACCCACTGCCTTTATTTTTCTCTGGCAGGCTACCCCTAGCGCCGATTCTGCCTTTTTTTACTTCACCACCAACGAGTTAGGATTTGAACCGGAATTTTTAGGACGAGTGCGCTTAGTCACCAGTTTAGCCTCGATCCTGGGCATCTGGGTATATCAACGGTTTTTAAAAGCGATTTCCTTTCGTTTAATTTTGGGTTGGAGTACGGTGATTTCTGCGCTTTTAGGGATGACTACCCTACTCTTAGTTACCCATACTAATCGAGCGCTCGGTATTGACGATCATTGGTTTAGTTTGGGGGATAGTCTCATCCTCACCGTCATGGGACAAATTGCCTTTTTACCCGTCTTAATTTTATCGGCCCGTCTTTGTCCCGTGGGCATTGAAGCATCTCTATTCGCTTTATTAATGTCTATCTGGAATATGTCAGGATTAGTTTCCCAAGAAATCGGCGCTTTATTAACCCATTGGTTGGGAGTCACCGAAACCAATTTTGATAACCTTTGGTTATTGGTAGTGATTACTAATCTCTCTACTCTCCTACCTTTACCCCTAATTAAATGGCTACCTTCTACGGATCCGCAATCTCAGGAAGTCAAGAAAACTTTTCCCCCCGCAGAAGTCTTTGAACATCATGTTACCGGTTCTTTAGCTGAACCAGGTTTTATTCCTGAACTTGTCCCCGAATTAATCGACACAAGAGATTGACAGTCCAGAAAACGGGTTTCTTTGAGAGAAAACGGGTTTCTTTGAGAAACCCGTTTTCTGCCATCTTCATCTTGCTCAATTGAGAACAGTTTTTAACTTTTCCAAGACAGAATTGTTTAACGTAATTTTTCCCATTCTTCTCTACTAATATTTGCTTGTTGTAAAATTTTAGCCAGCAAGCTTTTACTTATATCTCCTTGGTGTGGATTAGGAATCCAGATTTTTAATTTTCCCTGCACCATATATTGATGATTTCCTCCTACCAGAGGACCAGAAAATCCCAGCTTTCTCAACTGGCGAATTAACTCTTTCCTTTTGATGGGGGCAAAAGGTGGCATCAGGCGATTTTTTCTTGAGGGGTTAGATTGATACCGTCAATAATCGGTAACTGATGCTGTAAGCGTAATCCTAAAATAACCCAGCCTTCTAAAACTTCCTGTAACTGTTCCTTAGTAGCTTCGAGAGTTGTTTCATTAGCATATACTCCCTCAAATCCCGGAATTTCTCCATAAAAAGTACCGTCTTCTAGAACTTCATAAGTTGCCAGTTCCATTGCTTGTTTTAGATATTTTGTTAGCATCATTGACAGGAATAAAGCTCAGTGATTGTCTCGAAGATTCTCTATTGGATGATCAGTTGTTTTGAACCTGGCGATAATTTTGCCCTGTTTCTCCAGAAAACGGGTTTCTCAAAGAAACCCGTTTTCTAGGTTTTCTAGCTGCTGTCTTCGTCTTTGACGATTTTCCGCTTCTAAGCGACTAATCGCTTCTTCTAATTGTAATCCAACTAATTCCATCTCTTGACAATTGCGGTGTGCTTTTGCCAAAGTTTGCTTAAGTTGATCAGAATCCTGGGGAAGCTGAGGAACAAAATCCATATTTAACTCCATTCAAGTTTAATTTCTTCGACACTACGCATCAAGGCAGGAATCCGCACTTGGGTTGTCTTAATGACTTCTTCTATAAATCTTAGCAAGTCAGGAGAAATCATCGGTTGAGATTGAGCGGCACGAATTTCTAAGTTTGATAGCTGAGAAAACCGAGATTCTGCTTGGAGGGCAATTTCTGTGGGTTGCTCTAAACTGTCTAGGGTTTCTGCTGTTTCACCACAACGGTTTAAGATGGCAAATTCTACAGCTTTAGATTCGTCAACAATGTCTAATAGCCTATTTTTCAGATTGATGATCAGTTGTTTTGACTCTGGCGATAATTTTGCCATTTTTCTCAGCTTACCATACTGGCCAATCTACTGATTCCAGTCTAGCGCGAGTTAGCAATCCCTAGCGATCGCATCTTATTCCAGAAAACGGGTTTCTCAAAGAAACCCGTTTTCTTCTCAAAGAAACCCGTTTTCTATGGCTGCCCTAATGGCGCCTAAATGCCGCTGCCGTTCCCAGTAAGCCTAGGGCCAGCAAACCTAAGCCAGAACTTGATTCAGGAACAGGAACAGTCTGGGCAAAGCGAACTTCAGAGAGACCAATAGGCCCTGGTGCTGTCCAACCAACGAACCAATTGTTTGCTACATCAATTCTAGCATATTGGGCTTGAATTAAAGGAAAGGAAAAAAGTGTGGCTGGTATGTTAGTTGCCGTACCTTCAGGTAGTGTTAGGGTTCCTGATACATAAACTGGACTGCTAAAGTCGGAGTTATTGGAGAGAATTAGTGTGAAATCCTTGATTCCGCGATCAGTAGCTGTGGTATTAAAAGCGTTGTAATTCCACAAAGCCAAGGTATCTAAGAACACAGAACTGCCAAAATCAAAATCAAGATTGACATCAGCAGGAGTCGTCCCGATTTCTAAACGTACTCCCCAGAAATTAGACAAATCGCTACCTGCGACGTGCTGTTGCTGCAAAGCGTTTCCAGGTCCAGTCAACCCATTGCCGTTGGCAGTGTTGACTAAGGCTCCAACGGTGAGAGTAGCAGTGCCTGCATTAAGCGTTAAGGTTGGAGTCGGATTGTAGATGATCGGCAGCGCTTGGACGGGGAGGATAGTCAGTCCAGCGATCGCGCTAACTGTGCCAGCGAAGACAACACCAGCCAGAGAGAGAGATTTGAAGTTAGTTGTAAAATTCATGGGCAATTTTGGGCAAATTCCACCAGCATTCTACCCCCCCCCCGATTTTGTCAAATATCGCTTTTTTATCGATTGCATAGATGTATAGAGTTTTATCTCCAGAAAACGGGTTTCTCAAAGAAACCCGTTTTATCAGTGCGATCGCTTGGGGAAGATCGGGTTTAGGATATTTGTAATGTTTGATACAAATCTCTCGATCATCTGTTCTTAAGATTAAGGCTGGTGTTGCTAATTGATCGGAAAAGAGGCCGGCGCAAGCAGATAAAAACCGCAGAGAAGCTTGTGCCGTGGGATCAAAATTATTAAGCGGAGAATAGCCTCTGACCGGAATTCAACATCAAAGTTAGTAGGAAACTTGTCATCGCCTAAGTAAAGTAACCCTTTATCCACGACACAACACAATAGGAAAAATACTTATGAGTTATGGAACCCGTGTTCAAGCTATCTCTCAAGTCACAGACCGTAAACCCCTACCGAGCAAAATTCCTCAACGTTTAGAGGCTCTGTGGGCAACCGATGTCTTTACCCTGAGCAAAATGCAGGCCAGTCTTCCGAAAGACGTATTCAAATCGGTCAAAAACACGATTTTAACCGGGGGAAAATTAGACGTTTCCATCGCCAGTACGGTAGCGGCAGCGATGAAGGATTGGGCCACGTCCAAAGGGGCGCTGTACTATGCCCACGTCTTCTATCCGATGACCAACGCCACCGCCGAAAAACACGATGGTTTTATCTCCGTGCAGAGCGACGGTTCGGTGATCACGGAATTTACGGGCAAAGTCTTAGTACAGGGAGAACCGGACGGGTCTTCCTTTCCTAACGGCGGCCTTCGCTCCACCTTTGAAGCGCGGGGTTACACCGCTTGGGATGTCACCAGTCCCGCCTACGTCATGGAGACGGATAATGGTGTCACCCTGTGTATCCCCACGGTTTTCATCTCTTGGACAGGAGAGGCCCTCGACAAAAAAACGCCGCTTTTACGCTCGATTTCATCGATGAGTAAAGCCGCCACCAGGGTGCTGAAGCTCTTAGGACATACGGAGGTCGCCCCCGTTAACTCCAGCTGCGGTGCTGAACAGGAATATTTCCTAGTCGATGCTCATTTTGCCCATAGTCGCCCCGATTTACTGCTCACCGGTCGCACCCTATTTGGTAAACCCGCCGCTAAGGGTCAACAGTTCGACGATCATTATTTTGGCGCGATTCCCGAACGGGTTCAGGTGTTTATGCAGGAAGTGGAGGAAAGAATGTATCGCCTCGGCATTCCGGCCAAAACCCGCCATAACGAAGTCGCCCCCGGACAGTTCGAGATTGCGCCCTTTTTCGAGGCTGCTAACGTGGCCAGTGACCATCAGCAGTTAATTATGACTTTGCTGAAAAGTACGGCTAAAAAACACGGTTTTGTTTGCCTACTGCATGAAAAACCCTTTGCGGGAATTAATGGTTCGGGAAAACACGTTAACTGGTCCGTCGGCAACGCTACCCAGGGTAATCTGTTGGATCCGGGCGATACTCCCCACGCTAATATGCAGTTTTTGTTATTCTGTGGGGCGGTGATTCGTGGCGTTCACAAGTACGGGCCGCTTTTACGCGCAGTGGTGGCTACCGCCAGCAATGATCACCGTTTGGGGGCAAATGAAGCTCCTCCCGCCATTATTTCGGTATATTTGGGCAGCCAGTTAGAAAAGGTATTCGACCAAATTAGCCAAGGCCGAATTGAGGGTTCTGATGCTCCGGGGTTGATGGATCTCGGTGTCGATACCCTGCCGGTATTCCCCAAGGATCCTGGCGATCGCAATCGTACCTCTCCTTTTGCTTTTACGGGCAATCGCTTTGAATTCCGCGCCGTGGGTTCTAATCAGTCAGTTTCTGGGCCGCTGGTGGCGATGAACACGATTCTAGCGGATTCCCTGACTTGGGTGGCGGATAACTTAGAAAGCCGGATGAAAGCCGGGGAAGACCTCAATACTGCCGCCCAGGGTGTTCTCAAGGAGATCATGGACAAACACAGAAATGTGATCTTCGGAGGTAACGGATATTCCCCGGAATGGCACAAAATGGCGGTAGAAGAGCGCGGTTTAGCGAATCTCCGCACCACTGCCGATGCTTTACCCGTGCTGAAAGCCGATTATATTGAAGAACTGTTTACCCGCATGGGTGTGTTTACCCCCGTTGAACTGGAAAGTCGTTTTGATGTCTATGCGGAACAGTATTTGCTGGCCATCGAAGTGGAGGCGGAACTGGTGGTAAGTATGGCTAAAACGATTATTTATCCCGCTGCTGTTCGCTACTTGTCGGAATTGTCTTTGGCGATCTCTAATGCGGCGGCGATCGGCATCGAGATCAATAAGGAAAACGCCCAAACCCTCTCGAATCTGATTAAGTTAATGATGGATAGCGTTGGCAAACTGAGTGAGGCCATGGCTAAAGACGATTTTGACTCGATCGAGGAACATATGCAGTATTCTGCTCAAACAATCCGTCCCTTGATGGATAAGGTGCGCGAATATGCCGACACACTGGAAGGGGAAGTGGCCGACAATTTCTGGCCGCTGCCTACCTATCAAGAAATGTTGTTTGTTAAATAACATGACGACAAGGAGGGGGTGAATAAGCTGAAAAAATGATTAGTCACCCCCTTCTTTTTAGCTGTTATCGAAACAACCCTGGGTGCATCTCATTTTTGCCCTCTCAAAAATTAATTATGCAAGAACTCTATAGTAGGGTTGATTCATGAATCAACCCTACCCAAACCCTAGAGCGCATTAGTTTTTCGGTGGGATGCTTACAGGCAGCTGCTGATATATCTGTAATAATTTAAGGGTCACTGATAATTGCTGATTGTCGGTATTTCTGCAAATGTGAGATGCACCCAACAACCCTTGTCTAAAACCTCGCCTTCTAGTCAGATTCTTCCCTCCTGCCTCCTGCCTTCGTTAGCTCTGGTAGTTTTAAGTTATGTTAAGAAAAGTAAATATAAATCTAAAACTACTATGGTACTAACTCCGACAATTGGCGAAAAATCCTATAATCGTCAGGATTGGCAAAAAGGCTATCAATCCCAACCTAACGAGTATGATTACGAGGTAGAAGACATCGAGGGGCAAATTCCCCCCGATTTACAGGGTACAGTCTTTAAAAACGGCCCCGGTTTACTCGATATCGCTGGCACGGCGATCGCTCATCCCTTCGATGGGGATGGTATGATCAGCGCGATTAGCTTCAACCATGGGCGCGTACATTATCGTAATCGTTTTGTTAAAACTGAGGGTTATCTCCAGGAACAGAAAGCGGGAAAACCCCTTTATCGCGGTGTTTTCGGCACGAAAAAACCGGGGGGAATTTTCGGCAATGCTTTTGATTTGCGTCTGAAAAATATTGCTAATACTAATGTTATCTACTGGGGTGATAAATTACTGGCACTTTGGGAAGCGGCCGAACCCCATCGCCTCGATGCTAAAACCCTTGATACTATTGGTTTAGACTATCTCGATGGTATCTTAGAAAAAGGCGATTCTTTTGCCGCTCATCCTCGCATCGATCCCGCTTGTATTTTCGATAATCATCAACCTTGTCTGGTAAATTTTGCCATTAAAACGGGTTTGTCTAGTTCAATTACTCTCTACGAAATTAGTCCCACGGGTAAGTTATTACGTCGTCATACCCACAGTATACCGGGCTTTTGTTTTATCCACGATTTTGTTATTACTCCCCACTACGCTATCTTTTTCCAAAACCCGGTTGGTTATAATCCTTTTCCCTTTCTTTTTGGGTTAAAAGGTGCGGGAGAATGCCTGATCAATCAACCGGACAAGTTAACTAAGATTATTATTATCTCCCGGGATCCTAACAAAAGAGAAGTGAAAGTTTTAGAAACTCCATCAGGTTTTGTCTTCCATCATAGCAATGCTTTTGAACAACTTGCCCCGAGCTACGTCGAAGGGGGGGAGAAAATTTATATTGATTCTATTTGTTATCAATCCTTACCACAACTGGATTCAAATAGCAGTTTTCAAGCGGTAGATTTTGATAGTTTAGCTCCCGGACATCTGTGGCGATTTACACTAAATTTATCAGAAAATACCGTTACAAGAGAATGTATTCTAGAGCATTGTTGTGAATTTCCCAGCATCAATCCGGCAAAAGTTGGTCGAGATTACCGTTATTTATACATCGCTGCCGCTCATCATGCCACCGGTAATGCTCCTTTGCAAGCAATCTTAAAACTGGACCTATTAACGGGAGAAAAACAATTACATTCTTTTGCTCCCCGGGGATTTGCGGGTGAGCCAGTTTTTGTGCCTAAACCCGATGGAATCGCTGAAGATGATGGTTGGTTATTGGTTGTCACTTACGATGCGGCTAGTCATCGATCGAATGGGGTAATCTTAGATGCTAAAGATATCACTAATTCCCTAGGGGTTATCCATCTTAAACATCATATTCCCTACGGGTTACACGGTAGTTGGACCAGACAATGTTTTTAAGTTAATTCCCTAGGGGTGGGTTTTCAATCCACCCTGACTAAACTTTACTCTTGAGAGCCTTCGACGCATTTTAAGCGCCTATCCTTAAATTAGCTGAATCTCCCCCCCTTGCCCCCCCGACATCGGGGGGGTTGGGGGGGCAAGGGGGGGGGTGTTGCCTATTGCCTATTGCCTCTTGCCTCATCTCAACAAGTAATTTAATGCTTAACAGCTTATTCTTCTTGTAGTAGCCAAAAACCAGCGAAGGATTCCGATTCAGGGTTAGATTGAATGGCTAAAAAATGCAGATTATTGGCTTTTTGTTTAGCTTCTTCAAAGTTTTTAGCTTCGTTTAAAGTCTCGGCATTAGTGACATTGACGAGAATCCAGCTATCACTAGCACCCGTTTCTAAACGTAGCAGAGGACGAGAACCAGTTTCTAACTTTAAATAGGCCATTTCTAACCCTGACATCCAACCAGCTAGGGGTAAAGCGCGGGGGGAAAAAATAACTAAACCGGGGATTTTTAGATTCTCATCTAATCTCATCCCTAGTATAGGCAAATTTTCTCCGAAGCTAATATCCCAATCTTTTAAATCATTAAAAGAAGACAATTCTAGCGTAACAAAAGCCCATTTATCTGCCTTATCTCCCCGGACAGCATCGGGAAGGGGAACAGCATTTAAAGGAGGATAATTCACGGAAGCGGTTTTAGTTAAATTTTGATCATAACCAACTTCTTGAGGGTAGAAATTAACCATTCTTTCTTCTATCCATCTAGTGAGAGCATGAGTGCGACGACTAGGGGAAGCGGGAATACCGATATCCTCGCAAGCTTTGCTAATCATGTTATTCATCTGACGACGGAAAAAGCGAATTTTTTTGGGAGTTACCCCCGCTGCCTTGATAGCTGCAGTAATTGCTTCCCCTAACCATTGGGAATTAACCATCGTATTAGGACAATAACTGGCATATTTAAATAGTGTATCGGAGGAGCGATCGATTGTTGCCGGAGTTTCACAGATTAATAATTCCCATCTTTTTTTATTATTTTCATCCACCACCGGCCGCGAATAAAAATCAAGTTCCCAAATAGTCATATTTTTTTCAGTTATCAGTTATCAGTTATCAGTTATCAGTTATCAGATTTGAGTTTTCAGTGAACAATAAGTACCTAAGCAAAATTAATTACACATATCTAACCCCCCCTTGCCTCTTGCCTTTTGCCTTTTGCCTTTCTTCACTAGGAAATTTATTTTGCACGACTACTTATTAAGTGGCAAGTTCCGAGATTTCTTTTCACTGATTACTGTTTACTGTTTACTGCTCACTGAAAAATCCCCTATTCCCGACAACAGTACGAACGCGGTAGATAGGACGTTTTTGGGATTCATGGTAAGTCCGCATCAAAATTTCTGCCAAAAGACCAAAACAGAGTAATTGTACCCCGGTTAAAAAGAATAACACGGCCAGGATTAACAAAGGTCGATCGCCGATGTCTTGTCCGAAACCGAGTTTGAGAATAGTCAGATAAGTGCCTAAAATAATCCCCACTACCATGGATAACAGTCCGTAGAGTCCAAAAATGTGCATCGGACGGGTGAGGAACTTTTTCATAAAAAAGACAGTAAATAAGTCCATAATCACGCGAATTGTGCGACCTAAACCATATTTACTCTGTCCGAACCGTCTAGCGTGGTGATTAACGGGAATTTCGGTTATTTTTGCCCCTTCAATAAAAGCCAATGCGGGTAAAAAGCGATGTAATTCCCCGTAAAGATTCATATCGGCCACTAATTCGGCTCGATAGGCTTTCAAAGAACAACCGTAGTCGTGTAATTTGACCCCTGTTACCTTTGCTATTAGCCAATTAGCTATTTTTGAGGGTAAAAGCCGTTTTACCCGGTCATCTTGGCGATTTTTGCGCCAGCCACTCACGAGGTCATAACCTTCCTCTAATTTGGCCAATAATAGGGGTATATCATTGGGATCGTTCTGCAAATCGCCGTCAAGGGTAACGATGACCTGTCCCGCGGCATAATTAAATCCGGCAGCCATGGCGGGGGTTTGTCCGTAGTTGCGTCGCAATATTACCGCCTTGAGATCATCGCGATTTTTGGCTAAATTAGTTAAAACCTCGGTGGAACCGTCCTTAGAACCGTCGTCAACACAGATAATCTCGTAGTTAATTTGATAAGAACGCAAAATCGTGGCGATACTCTCCACGAGATGGGGGATACTGTCCACTTCGTTATAAATGGGAACCACTACCGATAAAGTCTGGATAGCAGCCTGCGGGTTTGGTTCATTGACACTGATGGACGGTGTAATCGGGGACATAGTTGACTGACGCGGGGACGTTTTGGGGCGATTGTATCACAATTCAGTGATCAGTTATCAGTTATCAGTTATCAGATGTGAGTTGTCAGTTCACTGATTACTGTTCACTGCTCCCTGCTCCCTGTTCCCCTTTCTCTGCTTGCTTTTTGGCTAAAATTGCCTGACGAAAACCTAGGACGACGAGAATATTGGAGAGGGTGAGGAAAAGTTCGGCGCTGCCGTGTAACCAATCGACGTTAGCTAATTCTTGACCATAGTGGATTTTGGCGTAGATACCGGCAGGAATGGTGATAAAAACGAAGATTAACAGCACATAAAAGCCAATTAGGGCTAAAAGTGGCATTTTTCCCGAACGAGTGATCAACCAGAGAAACCCCAGATAGGGAAACAGGGAAATGGCAAATAAACTCTCTTTATTCATTGTTAACGCTGATTTTACTGGAACGCCACAGCCACCAACCGGCAGCACAGAGGGTAAAATTTCCTAAGACAGTCATGGCTGCCTGTAGGGTGACTAACCAGGATAAGGCACTGATATTATCAAAAAAATGCCATGTACAGGCACACATTGCCCCAATTAAAGCGGGTAACATTCCCCAAGATAACATTCGCCACGATCGATCGCTACTGATGTCGCTATAGGTCCAGACTAACCAGATCGCCGCTATCCATTCTACGACACTCGATACATGAACTATCCACGTCGGTATTGATAAAGCATTCATTTTTTTTACAGGAGACAGTTATCAGTTATCAGTTATCAGTTATCAGTGGGTAAGTTATCAGTTATCAGATTTGAGTTTTAAGTGAGCAGTATTAAATAGAAGTTTCCTACTGTCTTTTCACTGATTACTGTTTACTGATCACTGATCACTAAAAATACTACCCATTTCCCGAAAAATTTTCTAGCCATTGAATTACCTGTTGACCTAAACTAACATTGTTTAATCGATCGATCTCGCGAATGCCAGTGGGACTGGTGACATTAACTTCGGTGAGGTAGCCACCAATCACATCTAATCCGACAAAATATAGGCCATCTTCTCGTAATTTTGGGGCTAAAGTGGCACAGATTTCTAATTCTCGATCTGTGATTTCTGTTTTTGCCACCCGTCCACCCACCGCCATATTACCGCGAAATTCCGAACCGGTGGGAATGCGATTAACTGCCCCGATGGGTTCACCATTGAGGACAATAATGCGTTTATCTCCTTCTTGGGCAGCTGGTAAATAATCTTGAATCATTACCGGTTCTTGTCCCCATTTTGTGCTAATTTCAATCATTGAATTGAGATTGCGATCTTCGGGACTAAGAAATAAAATTCCCTCCCCTGCTTTACCCCCTAAAGGTTTCATAACTGCCGCCCCTTTTTGGTTGACAAATTCCCTAATCGTTGCTTTATCTTGGGAAACAATTGTAGCGGGCATTACCTGAGCAAAGTGAATAGTATATAACTTTTCATTGGCATGGCGTAAACCCCTAGTTGAGTTAATTACTTGGGTTTTTTGGGGGTCGATCAGGTCTAATAAATAGGTGGCATAAAGATAGGCAATTGTCACGGGTGGGTCTTTTCGCATCCAGACAAAATCGAAGTTTTCTAAGCAGGTAAAAACTGTCTCTTGTCTTTGATACCATTGAGATACAGCCACCCAATGATTATCTTTTAACTCCACGGGAACCAGTTCAATTTTAGTTAGTTTTGCCCAAGCTTTTCCCGCAATCGCACTGAGATCCGTGATGGAAGTCATCCAGACTTCATGGCCTAATAATTGGGACGCTTCCATGATAGCTACACTGGTATCATGGCCCGGATCTAGATACTCGATCGGATCGATAATAAAGGCTAGTTTCATTAATAGTTTTTATCCTTAATTCTGCAACAGGGGAGCTAAACCACCACTTCTATCTAAAGCATAGATGTCATCGCAGCCCCCGATGTGTTGATCGTTTATGAAAATTTGTGGTACACTTGTACGACCATTGGCTCGATCGGACATTTTGGCTCGCGCTCCTTCATCACCATCGATACAATATTCAGTAAACTCCACTCCTTTTTTCTTGAGTAATGCTTTAGCGCGGATACAGAAAGGACAGGAACTCCAAGTATAGATCTCAACATTAGCGGCCATAAAATTTATCTTCCTTCTTTACATATCTTAAATTTTAGCCGATAAGTACCTAAGCAAAATTAATTACACATATCTAACCACCTCTTGCCTCTTGCCTCTTGCCTCTTGCCTATCTTCACTAGGAAATTAATTTTGCACGACTACTTAACCGAGCAGTGATCTTCCTTCAGGTCAGAAAACGCCAATTAGGGCGATTCCACCGATATATTCCTTGTATTTCCCATTCTTCACCGTTTTGAAAGCGAATACGGCAACTAACAGGGGGGGAATCATCTTCACTTTCATTTACTTCTATTACCTCACAGGGAAACCAGTCGCAACTATCGGCAGCGTCTGCGGGAATCCATTCCCATAATCCATTAGACACCTCGATCGTATCTCCCACCTGTAATTTTTCTCTGGTTAACCTTAATTTTTGTAAATATTCTTGCCAATGAATCGGTTTTATGCTATTCAACCAAGCCAAGCCATACTGATCGCGGATAAATTGTACCGCACCGGAAGGGCGATCGTTAAGCCAATCATTGAGGAGAGAACTTTTCCAAGCTAAATTTTCCCGTTCTTGTTTGAGGATAAATTCCAGCAAAATCTCCCTTTGCATAGATGTTAATTCGTCGAGGGGATTGCCATCAGCGAGGGAATTTCGCTCAAAAAACACCTCTAACAAAATTTCTTTTTGTTGTTGATTGAGAGGACAGGATAAAGCCTCACACTGGAGAAAAGCCGCTTTGAGAGTGGTTTCAATCTCATCTCGATCCATCAGAGTCCTAAAAAAGCTGATTTCAAAGGGTGACGATCCACGATAATCTAAGTATTGGGGAAATCATACCGTAAAATCACTCATCTATGACACCACGCTCGCTCACCGTTTTACTGCTTTCTGTTCTTTTCTGGCTGTCTAGCTGGCTTATCATCCCTACTGCTCAGGCTTTGACCCCAATTCAACTATTAGATGTATCTTATAAAGACTGTCCCCCCGAATTAGCCGAGGGGAGTGTCACCAGTGGGGGAACCAGTTTTCCGGCTAATTGTTTTTTAATCACCGGCAAAGCTAAAAATAATTCTGGAAAAACCGTCTATGATGCCGATGTTTTTGGTCGGATTTACGATGCTAACGGGGAACCGGCTTTACAAAATCGTAGCCGAGTCGGGGCAATTCCAGAAGTGCCGCCGGGGATTAGTGATTTCGAGATCAGAATTTCTGTTTCTACCAATCAACCAACCCCCTTGCGACTGGAAAAATTCAAAGCTTCCGGTTTTACCAGTAGTGTGGATCCGCGGATTTAGAAACCGCTGCTGACCAGACTTTCGGCCCCTGTGGCTACGACACTCTGAACGACGTTGAGCAGCAGGAAAGCGAGAATCGGGGAAAAGTCCATCCCGCCTAGGGGTGGGATAATCGAGCGAAAGAGGTTTAAATAGGGATCGGTAATCGGGCTAAGAAAAGACATAATCTGATAGGCCCAACCGGCATTTTGGAACCAAGTCAGTAGAACCCTAATAATTAGGATTACCGAGTAAATTTGCAGGAAATTGTTGATTATCGTCAAAATAAACCCTATATCGCTCATAAATAAATCTTTCCTCAAGGGGGCGTGATGGTCAGTCTAGCTTTGATCTTACCAAAAAAATCGTCTTTAGTTACTCTCGCCGCCCTATCTTAGTGGTTTTAACCAGCTATCGGCCTTGCTCGGGGTTGACGGACACCGGGTAAGAAAACTGAATAACAATAGCATCGAAGCCGTCGTGAGAGCAATTACAAAGACAGCAGCACAATTAAAGCTTTTAACCGCAAAGGGTGGAGAATTAGGAAAATTTTAACTGATCTCCCCACCCCAAGCGCGATTAACGACTTTTAGCGAGGCGACGCACCACTAAACCACTACCTAGTATGCCTAATACGATAATACCAAAAAGTTCGGGAGTGGACACTGGCGGCTGACTCTCGCTGAATGCCTGTGCGCCATCGTTGTCGGCATCGGCTACATAGATATTATCACCGCTATCGACGGTGATACCACGGGGGCGATTGATCTGAACGTTCCCCGAACTGGAGCTACCGAAAGCGGACTGTAAGACACCGCTGGGGTCGAATACCTGTACGCCATGGTTGTCGGCATCGGCTACATAGATATTATCACCGCTATCGACGGCGATACCGTTGGGGTTATTGAACTCACCGTTCCCCGTACCCAAGCTACCGAAAGTGGACTGGAAGACACCTCTGGGGTCGAATACCTGTACGCCATGGTTGAACGAATCGGCTACATAGATATTATCACCGCTACCGACGGCGATACCGTTGGGGTTATTGAACTCACCGTTCCCCGTACCGGAGCTACCGAAAGCGAAAGAAAAACTGGCTGCAGTGGCACTGGTGGCGATACTAATACATCCGATCGCAGTGGCCGTGACTAGGGAAAAGGATTTCAGCCGAGCCTTTGATAAGCTATGCTTCTCTAAACTTTTGTGATTCATAAGCGTAGATAATTACATAAAACTTCATAAAATTAAACTGATTGTAACCTACCCCTTCCTCTAGCAATTGTCAAGAAATTTCTGGGAAGATGTGACAAATTTGCCGATATCTATACAATTAGTCGATGAGTAGAATTGAATTTTGCCGATAATGTATTCCGCGCTACGATTCTCCTCGGCAACAGTTACGGCGAATACAGGATGTGAACACCGGCGACCGAGGGTATCCTAGGAGAAACGGAAAGTAATCCCTGAAGATGTTTGATAATATTTGTAAATTTATCGCCGAAAACTTCTCCGATGATCTAGCCACTTGGTTATTGGGTTCTCCCCTCTCCTTAACCGTACTCGACCCGACAGAATTACAATTAGACCCCATTCGTGCCGATTCTCTGATTTTTTTGCAGTCAGAGCAACTAATTCTCCATACCGAATTTCAAACCGACCCCGACTCCAAAATTCCTTTCCGAATGCTCGATTATCGCATTCGCGTCTATCGTCGTCATCCCCAAAAACAAATGCGTCAAGTGGTAATTTATCTGCGACGCAGCGACTCTCCCCTAGTACAAGAAAATACTTTCCGTCTGGGGGAAACCTTTCATTCCTTCCAAGTCATCCGTCTTTGGGAAGAAAATACACCACAATTTTTCCATCATCCCGGTTTATTACCCTTTGCCGTCCTCAGCAATACCGATGACCCCGAACAGGTGTTAAGTCAGGTGTCCCGTTCTTTAGAAACTATCTCTGAAAAACAGGTGCAAAGCAATCTCGCTGCCGCCACCAGTATTCTCGCTGGGTTAGTATTAAATCGAGAGACGATTAAAAAAATCCTTCGGAGTGACATTATGAGAGAATCCGTAATTTATCAAGATATTTTAGAGGAAGGCAGAGAGGAAGGCGAGGAGAAGGGACTACAAAAAGGACGACAAGAAGGATTGCAAGAAGGTAAAGAAGAAAAAGCCCGACAAATTGCCCTAAAAATGCTATCTGCTGGTTTTCCTATCCCAGAAATCGCCCGATTTACCGATTTATCCCCTGCAACTATCGAGGAATTACAATCGAGAGACGATTAAAAAAATCCTTCGGAGTGACATTATGAGAGAATCCGTCATCTATCAAGATATTTTAGAGGAAGGCAGAGAGGAAGGCGAGGAGAAGGGACTACAAAAAGGCAAAGAAGAAAAAGCTCGACAAATTGCCCTAAAAATGCTATCTGCTGGCTTTCCTGTCCCAGAAATCGCCCAATTTACCGATTTATCTCCCGCAACTATCGAGGAATTACAAAGACAGCAGCACAATTAAAGCTTTTAACCGCAAAGGGTGGGGAATTAGGAAAATTTTAACCGTCTCCTCACCCCACACCGATTAACGACGTTTAGCTAGGCGACGCACCACTAAACCACTACCTAGTATGCCTAGTCCGATAATACTAGAAAGTTTGGGAGTGGACACATTACCAATATCACCCGAAATATCAGAAGCAACAAGGCGAAAGTTATCCATTGCAGCATAACCACTGCTTAGAATATCGATTTGATCCCAAAAAAGCCCCAATTTTCTCCACAGCAGCCTCTATAATATCGGGATCGTGAACTAGGGCAAAACGAACATAACCCTCGCCACCCTTACCAAAACCGGAACCGGGGGAAACAGCGACACCGGTTTGGGCCACCAATTGCCGACAAAAATCGACGGAATTACCCGCCCAACTGGGGGGAATTTTCGCCCAAACGTACATAGTGGCGGCCGGAGTGGCAACTGGCCAACCGATGCGATTTAGGGCATTAATAAACACATCCCGACGTTTTTGGAAGATAGCGACGGTTTCCTTGACTGAATCTTGATTACCGGTTAAAGCAGCGATCGCACCGTTGAGGATGCCCAAATACTGATTAAAATCAACCATGGCTTTAATCTGTCGCAAAGCCATAATTAACTGCGGGTTGCCAATGGCGAAACCGATGCGAAAACCGCCCATATTATAGGACTTGGAAAAGGTAAAAAACTCGATCGAATTAGTTTTATCTCGATCGGCCTGTAAAATTGACGGGGGGGGCGATGTTCCCGCAAAAAAGATGTCTAGATAGGGAAAATCGTGGATTAAAACTAAATTATGCTGACGGCAAAAGTCAACCGCTTTTTGGAAAAATGCCAAAGGTGCGATCGCTGTAGTGGGATTATGGGGATAACTCAAGACCATCAGCTTCGATTGTGCCAGCACTGCCTCAGGAATGTCCTCTAAAACCGGCAGAAAGTCATTTTTTGCCAAAATTGGCATTCCGTACATTTGACCGCCAGCAAGGGCAACACCGCCCAAATGGGAGGGATAACCCGGATCGAGGAGCAGAGCAAAATCCCCGGGGTTGAGAAGGGCCAAAGGTAGATGGGCCGTGCCTTCCTGAGAACCAATTAGGGGTAAAACCTCCGTTTCCGGATCGACGGGGACACCAAAGCGATCGCTATACCAGTTAGCGGCAGTTATTCGGAAGTCTCTGGTCCCATTATGGAGTAAATAGCCGTGGGTGTGAGGATCGTGGAGAGATCGCTCTATAGCATCGATAACATGGGGAGCAGCACCAAGATCGGAGGAACCGAGCGAAAGATCGATAATGGTATTACCCGCTTCTCTACTGGCAGCTTTTGCCCGATCCATATCGGCAAAAACGTTGGATTGGAGTGCCTGTAAGCGGTGTGCTAGGGTTAAGTTATTCATAACCACAGATACCTAATTAGCTGACATAGGTATCGATAAAAGATTGTAATTGTTGTTTGCCGATCGCCCCTTCATGAGTGGCAATAATTTCGTTATCTTTAAAGATGCGTAAAGCAGGAACACCTTTAACATCACATTTAGCCACCGAGTTGGGGTTAGGGTCCACCTCTAGTTTAACTACTTTTAGCCGTTCGCCGTAGGTGTTGGCTACCCAATCGATCGAGGGGGATACCAAACGACACGGACCGCACCAACTCGCCCAAAAATAGACTAAAACGGGTTTTTCGACCTCAAAAACCTCTTGGTCAAACTTCTGATCGCTAATGACAGTTACGCTACTCACAGTATTTATTTCCTCGCCATCGTTACTGATCATCATAGGGGTTCTGGGTAATTTTCGGCAATTATCCACTTCTACGCTTCCTTAAACATTAGGAGCAAAGACATCGCGTAAACCATCACCGATAAAATTAATACTTAACACCGTGATCACGATAGCTAGAGCGGGAAAAATGACCAAGTGGGGGGCAGTTGTCAAGTAATCTTTAGCTTTAAATAACATTTGTCCCCAAGTCGGCACATCGGGGGGGAAACCCAAACCCAAAAAACTCAGGGTTGACTCGGTAATAATCGCATTACCCACGGCTAAAGTGGCCGCCACGATGATCATTCCCAAAACATTAGGCAATAAATGCACCCAGATTAAACGGAAAGGAGTGGCCCCCAAAGCAATCGCAGCCGAGATAAACTCCATCTCGCGTAATTTTAAGAAATTTCCCCGCACCAATCGCGCCACCGACATCCAATTTAAACCCCCGATTACTAAAACCACGAGGATAAAAATACCCGTTTCCGGTCCGGCGATTTTTTTGATGCTATCGCGAAATAGATAGACAATCAGTAAAAGTAGGGGTAATTGGGGCAAAGATAAGAATAAATCCGTTAATCGCATCAATAAGCCATCGATTGCGCCCCCGTAAAACCCAGAAATAGCCCCGATCGCTGTCCCTAGAATAATCGCAACTATCATAGCAGCAATCCCCACCGCTAGGGAAATTCGACCTCCCACCAAAATCCTCGCCAATTGATCCTGGCCCAGATCATTAGTCCCGAAAAGATGTTTTAAACTAGGGGGAGCCGTAGCTTGACTAAAATCAATGGTATCGATGGGGACCCGATAGAAAATCGGACCGAATAGGACGGCAAGAATAATTATCATTAATGCGATCGCTCCTATTACTGCCAGGGGATCTCGGTAAAAACGTCGCCAAGTATCGATAATTGCAGAAGACAGGGAAGACATAAGCTGTTAAGTGTTTAAATTACTTTTTGAGACGAGACATTCTTGCATTGGGGGAGATTCCGCTAATCTAAGAATAAACGGTTTAAATGAGTCTTAGCTTACCAAATGCGGAGAAAGTTTTTAGTCTGCTGTATTTTAGGTAAAATCTCAAGATGAGTCCCTTTATTGAAGGAACCGTTGTGTTATAATATAACTCAAGTTCAGAAAATAGAGAGTAAAACTATGACTGTTAAAGAACTTATTCAAACAGCAATTGATAATCTACCTGAAGAACAACTGGATGAACTTTATCAATTAATTAAAAATTTCACCGCCAGCAAAAACAACTTATTAGAAGAAAAAACATCCTTATTTAAACGGCGTTTTCCAGTGGAGAATATGGTGGGTAAAGCTAAAATACTAGGTGATATAGTCAGTCCTATTGTAGATGAAGAAGATTGGGAATGTCTGAAGTAATTGTGCTTGATACTCATATTTGGTTGTGGTTAATAAATGGCAATTTTGACAGATTTCCCGAGCATTGGCTAGAAAAATTTGAGTTAGCAGAATCTCTCGGAGTTTCCCCCATTTCTTGCTATGAAATAGCCCTTGCTAACCAACGGGGAAGATTAGAATTAAGTTATCCCCTTCAAGAGTGGATTCAACAAGCTTTAACAGTAGCTAAAATAGATATATTTTCAATTACCCCAGAAATTGCCATTAGAGCCGTTAATTTATCTCCCATTCACAAAGATCCTTTTGACCGTATTATTATGGCTACAGCCTTAGCATACGGGGCAAAACTGGCTAGTATTGATAACTTATTTTCTAAATATGTCGAAATCAAAGATCATCTCATGGAGAGAGGGAAATAGTGATAAGTAAGAGGACAAAATCAACAGATGATTAAAATTTACACGGAAATCGAACAGGGGCAAAATTGGTTAGAGCGCCATCAAAAATCTTCTCCGATATTTGCCCTAGTTTTAGGCTTTACCGAGACGGGATTAATCCCCGGAATCTCCACCGCCGGTGCTACCCCGGAAGATAGAAAATATACAGCGATCGCCGATGCCGAATTTATCGTTAAAGGAGTTTCACCCCATCCCCGTTATCCCCTACCACCCCTAACGGTGGGAGCCTCCCCCGCCTATATTACCCGCGCCGTGGTGGAAAAATTAGCCATTCCCGTCCTCGTTTTTAACGCCGGTTTACCCTTGCCCCCGGCCGTCGATTATATCGAACTGGGGGGACAACCGGCCCGTTGTCTCTCCACCGGCCGCGCCCTAGACCTGACCATAGTAAAACACCTGTTCGCCCAAGGACTAACCTGGGGAGAAAAATTAGCCCGCGAGTCTAGTTATCTAATTATCGGCGAGTGTGTGGTCGGTGGCACCACCACCGCCCTCGCCATCTTAACCGGATTGGGTTATCAAGCCAAAGGCAAAGTTAATAGCAGCCATCCCCATTGCAATCATGCTCAGAAACAGGCAATAGTTGAGCAGGGATTAGCCCGAAAAGAAATTTTTGATCCTTTTGAGGTAATCGCCGCCCTAGGCGATCCTCAGCAGATTTTCGTCGCTGGCATGGCGATCTCCGCCAGTGGGCAGGGTGGGGTACTCCTCGCCGGAGGAACCCAAATGTTGGCGGTTTTTGCCTTAATTAAAGCTCTAGTGGCTAAATATGCCTATCCGGTTAACTGGGAAAATATCGTCGTCGGCACAACTCGCTGGGTAGCGGAAGATAAAACGGGGGATACGGTGGGATTAGCCCGCATGATCGGAAAAGTGCCTTTATTAGCCACACAATTAAACTTTTCAGCCTCTAAATACCCGGTTTTGCAAGCTTATGAACAGGGTTTCGTCAAAGAGGGAGTAGGTGCGGGGGGATGTGCGATCGCCGCTTATCTGTACCAAAATTGGACTAATCAAGATTTGCTCAAAGCGATCGAAAATTTAATCGGGTTTCAATGATAGCATTTGTCTTAATGATTTCGTTTGGGGGAGTCGGTCGTCGGATGTGAGTTTTTTAAATTTATCTAGCTCTAAAGTTTTATTTATCCTCTCCTGCTACAGATTGATAAAATCTTTCTAGACTTTCTACAGAGGTTTGATCGTTAAATACTGTATCGATATTCACTTTAGTATAATCTTTGATTGTTTGTCGCCATTGATTATCTAAACCTAAACGGATAGCAATTTCAATATAGTGATTTTTATCCGTAGCAATTGTCTCGGTTATGCCCAACTTTTTCAAGATAGCATAGGAATGTCTTCCGCGCATAAATTCCCCCGGACAGGTAACAACTGGAAGCTGACAGGCAATTGCTTCCAGGGTGGTATTTCCTCCCGACCAACTTAAGTTATCTAAATAGATGTCTGCTAGTAAGTTAAGCCGAAAATAATCATTTTGTTCTAATTGTGGCATCATTACCCCGTAATCTTGCCAATTGAGTCCATACTTATTAAAAGCTTGACTTAATCTCGACTGAAAGCAATGGGTCACAAATTCACTACGATGACAGATAAAAATAAATTGGCTGTGGGGAACTTGTCGAGCAATTCTAGGAAAAATATCGTCATTTTCTGGCAGATATTTAAATAAACTCTGACAGTTTAAATAGATGATTTTATCCTCGGCTAATCCCATCTCTAAACGAGTTTTTCTCTGGGGAGGAAGGGAAGGTTTGGGATAGGCAATACCTAAATTGGATAAGCGAATTAATTTTTCACTGTAGTGATTATCTCCCTCGGTGGGTTCCATTAATTCACTGGAGATAAAATAATCAATGGTTGGTAATCCTGAGGTGATTGGATGGCCCCAAGTTACACATTGTACTGGAGCTAAACGCAATCCTGCTAGTTGGGTAGTACGAGCATCCATACCAATATCTAAATAAACGAGAATATGTAACTGATTATCTAAAATATGTTGAGCAATTCTTTCTATATTGACTAGATTATCAAACTGATAAAAATAATCACTTTGCTCTTGATATTCTCTCGTAAAATTATCGAAGGTGTTATTAATATCTATTCCATAACAATAAATTTCAAATTGTTCTCGATTTCGCCACTGCAACCATCCTTGAAAGAGTTTCGCTACCGTGTGATGACGCAAGTGAGCAGAAATATAGCCAAGGCGGATTTTTCCCGTAGGCATAGTTAGGTTTTTCACCCAATTAGGAAAGTTAGCCGAGGCAATTTTATAAACTAATTCTCCATATTTTTTTTGTAGTTCTAAATCATTTTTGGCTTGATATTGAAGATAAAAATTAGTTCTTAATCCAATACTTTTCCAAGCCTCTTGTTGTTGATTAGTAGTGTTTAAATCAAGATTGGACAAGATATTATCTAACCGTTTCTCGTAGTTCGATCGATATTGCATAATATCGGCTTGAGTTGTGTAAACTATTGGCATTAACCGCATTAATTCTAACTTCAGAGATAGGTGATCGGGAAGATACTCTAAAGCCGATTTAGTTGCTTGAATTGCCACCTCGATCGGATAATTATTTTGCAGTAACCAAATTAGGCGCAAATGTAAATCAATATTTTTTGGATGATAGGCAATGCCTTTTTTATACACTTCTAAAGCTTGTTTTTCTTCTTTAAGAATGAGATAGCAATGGGCGCAATGTAAATAAAAATTGCTGTCCTCTATTTTAATTGCTAATAATTTTTGATAATAGTTTAGTGCTAATTGATAGAGTTTTCTTTGATAAAAATAATCACCTGAGTAAATATCGGCAATTTGTTGGTCAGCTTGCAGGATTTCCCAAAGGGAGAGATTTTGACTAATTTCTCGTCTATCTCCTGCCAGTTGTTGGGCAGTTTTATAAGCATTTTTTGCTTCTGTCCAAGCTTGTTTAACTAAATAGACATTGCCTAAATTGATATAGAAAGGATAAAAATCAGCCTGGTTATTAATTCCCTGCTGATAGAATTTTTCGGCTGACTCTAGCTGCCCTAATCGATAAAATAAATTGCCCAGTTTATTATAAGCATCGACAAAATTAGCCTTGAGATCAATCGCTTTTTGATAAGCTGATAAAGCTAGATCTAAACGGGATTGTTTTTCTAGCACCATGGCCATAGTATAATGATATAAGGCTTGATTTTCCTCTAATTCTATGGCTCGTGCTAAACAGTTAAAAGATTCTGTTAGTCGGTTAATTATATAGTATAAATATCCTAAATCGTGCCAGATGTAAGCTAATTGTTCACGCCAAGATAAAATTCTTAAGTAAAAGTCCTCAGCTAAAGTATATTCTCGCCGATTAATTGCCTCTTGCACCTCTTGAAGACAGGAGTTTATCGCAGTCAGGGCATAATTTTCTATCTCTTCATCGCCTTCTATTTCTTCTAATTCTAGCCCCTGGAGATAGATTAATTTAGCTTGGCCAAACTGCCAGCAATCGAGATTTCTAATTATCTCTTTTTTGAGCAGCACAATTAAATCCTGACTGGACTCTGATTCTAACAGCCAAAATAACCAAATTTCTTGCGCTGTTGCTTGCTGCCCTAGCAGCAGATAAGCTAATCCCAGATAGGGATAATAATCAGTCACTTCCGGATGAACCGCCAGCGCTTGTTGACAAAATAACAATAATTGATTATGGTCTCCCGATGCTAACATTAGCTCGATCGCTTGTTGGTGATCACTGTTGATCATTATCTTGACTCCCGCTGCTCTAATTCCACAATACCCTCGATCGAGCTTCGGGTAACATCTCGGACTTATTGAATTTTAATAGCGATAGATTCGAGGATTTATTAGCCCTATTAAGGCAAAAAATCCTCATTTTGCTGGGATTGTCTTGAATTGACTGCTCTAGTAAGGCAAATAATTTCTCACACAGATAAGAATTATTCTCAATAGTTGTACAATAGGAAAAGACAACTTTGCCAAGAATCGAGCAATGAACGATAAAATAACTCGTAGAGTCTTTCTAGGTGCGGGAACAGCCACCTTAGCGATAGCAGTGGGTCAATTAGGGAAAATAAACGAAGTTTCCGGCCAAACTAAACAATTAAACCTCTATTCCTCCCGTCACTACAACACCGACCGACGATTGTATGACAACTTCACCCGACAAACGGGAATAAAAATTAACCTCGTGGAAGGGGAAGCGGACCCATTAATCGAACGGATTAAAAGCGAAGGCAGCAATAGTCCTGCCGATATACTCCTGACGGTAGATGCGGGGAGACTATGGCGCGCCGACCAACAGGGAATTTTTGCCCCAGTCAATTCCCGCATTCTCACCCAAAGAATTCCCGCTAATTTGCGTCACCCCAAAGGTCACTGGTTCGGGTTTAGTAAACGCTTGCGGGTAATCATGTATAACAAAGACAGAGTTAACCCCAGAGAAATCGATTCCTATGCAGATTTAACCAATCCCAAATGGAAAGGAAAAGTCGTCACCCGGTCATCCAGTAACATCTATAGTCAATCTTTTACCGCTTGGTTAATCGACATCCAAGGGGAAGCGGCCGCAGAAAAATGGTGTCGAGGATTAGTGGCTAATTTTGCCCGTTCACCCCAGGGAAATGATAAGGCACAAATCGAAGCTGTCGCCGCAGGAATTGCCGATTTAGCCCTAGCTAACACCTATTACTTAGCGGGGTATGCCGAAGAAAAAGACCCCGCTAAACGGGCAATTTATGACCAAGTAGGCGTAATTTTCCCCTACCAAAGAGGGCGCGGCGCTCACGTTAATATTAGCGGTGGTGGTTTAATTAAAACCGCCCCGAATCGAGAATCGGCCATTAAATTTTTAGAATATCTTTCTAGCAATGAAGCACAGAACTTTTTTGCTAAGGGTAATCGAGAATATCCCGTCGTTCCAGGGGTTGCTTTAGACCCTTTCCTAGCAAAACTCGGACGCGGTAAAGAAGATACCGTTAGTGTGGCTAATTACGGTCCTAATTTAGCCACAGCAGTACAGGTAATGAATCGCGCCGGTTGGAAATAAGTTATCAGTTATCAGTTATCAGTTATCAGTTATCAGTGGGGTGTGGGGTGTGGGGTGTGGGGTGTGGGGTGTGGGGTGTGGGGAGAACAAAGCTGCCTTTTGCATGAGTGCCTTTTGCATGAGTGCCTTTTGCATGAGTGCCTTTTGCCTCCTGTCTCCTGTCTTGACTAAGAAATTAATTTTGCACGACTACTTAGGAAGTGCGACAGCTGATAGCTAAAAAGCCGATTTAAGACATGAATCTTCTTGTGTGGGGTTTTTAAAACCTAGACCCAAACTAACTTTTGGATAGGATGCACGGTTGACATTCATACCCTGATTCAGCAACGCCCAAAAACTCTCGTATTTTTGAGCTTGTCAGGACAAATCAGGGTGAAATAGGGAAGAAAAGCGGAAAAATCCTGATAATTTTGATTTATTAGCTATAATATCCGAGTTTAGCCGTATTATACTGGAAAAAACCTATTGCTTTTAGCCTATGGATGTTCGAGCGGCAGTTGCCCTAGAAGCGGGAAAACCCCTAACTATTGAAACGGTACAATTAGCAGCACCGCAAGCGGGGGAAGTGTTAGTAGAAATCAAAGCCACGGGAGTTTGTCACACCGATGCCTATACTCTCTCCGGGGCCGATCCTGAAGGCTTATTTCCCTCAATTTTAGGTCATGAAGGGGCAGGAATCGTGGTAGAAGTGGGAGCAGGTGTCACTAGCCTAAAAGTGGGTGATTCTGTGATTCCCCTATACATTCCCGAATGTCGTCAGTGCGAATACTGTCTCAGCTTTAAAACCAATCTCTGTCAAGCGATTCGTCTTACCCAAGGTCGGGGAGTAATGGCGGATGGAACCAGTCGTTTTTCCCTCGATGGTCGGCCTCTTTATCACTACATGGGAACCTCGACTTTTGCTAACTATACCGTGCTGCCGGAGATTTCCCTGGCCAAGATTCGCCCCGATGCTCCCTTTGAAAAAGTCTGTTATATCGGCTGCGGAGTCACTACAGGTATCGGTGCGGTGATTAATACCGCTAAAGTGGAACCGGGGGCAAAAGTGGTGGTTTTTGGTCTGGGAGGTATCGGTTTAAATGTTATTCAAGGGGCCCGTTTGGTGGGGGCCGATATGATTGTCGGGGTCGATATCAATCCCCAGAAACAAGCTTTAGCGACAAAATTCGGGATGACTCATTTTGTTAATCCCCAAGAAATTGAGGGGGATTTAGTGGCCTATCTGGTGGATTTAACTAAAGGTGGGGCCGATTATAGTTTTGAGTGTATCGGCAATGTCCAGATTATGCGTCAAGCTTTGGAATGTTGCCATAAAGGTTGGGGTGTTGCCACTATTATCGGTGTAGCTGGGGCCGGCCAAGAAATTAGTACCCGTCCTTTTCAATTAGTCACCGGACGGGTCTGGAAAGGTACGGCTTTTGGTGGAGCGAGAGGTCGTACAGATGTACCAAAAATAGTCGATTGGTACATGGACGGCAAGATTAACATCGATGATTTAATCACCCACGTTCTACCTCTGGCAAGAATTAACGAGGCTTTTGACCTGATGCGCCAAGGAGATTCTATCCGCAGTGTGATTACATTTTGAGCAGGGATAATGTTACATTAGGTTAAGAAATACTTGACAAAAGACTCCTAACTATATGTCTGCGCCAGTTTCCTGTCCCGAAATCTCGATCGCTGGTATCACGGAACCAATTATCTACCGCTATTTTCAAAGGCTAAACGCGGGCGAATTTGCCGAAACTGCTGGATTATTCGCCCAAGAGGCCATTTTAATCGGAACTAAGTGGGTGGGTGGAATTAAATATAAGATGAACGTAGGTTCGGTTGAAGCATGAAACCCAACGCCCGATCATGTTACGCTACCGCTAACCCATCCTACAAATAATTGTGCCTCCCTACTTATTAGCAATTCCTATCAAAGCTCTGTGAGAGATTCTTACTGAGTATTTTTGAAAAATCAAGGTCAGTTAACAAAAGTTAAAATTTGTCTGGGCATTTACTCCTATTTTGTTAATATATATTGCAGATTACCTTAACTTTAGTAAAGAGAGGAGCTAAATCACCTAGTATTGCGTCCTTTTCAGTGAACAGTGATCAGTAACCAGTAAGCAGTAAGCAGTGATCAGTAACCAGTAACCAGTAACCAGTAACCAGTAAGCAGTAACCAGTAACCAGTAACCAGTGAAAAGACATTAGGAAAGTGCTATTTAAAACTACTCACTTAATACTTATTACTTAAAACTCAAATCTCATAATTGATAACTGATAACTGATAACTGATAACTGCCCTAATAACTTTTAAATTTTATAACTTTAAGCAAATGCGTAATAGCGGACTCCTATCAAAAACCAAAGTCAAACTGAAACCGAAAAAACCGCTCACCTCGCCGACGCGGCCATCGCCGAATAAATTACAGAATAAAATCAAAGACAAGGAGCGTCTAGTCGGTCGTCAGCGTCAGTCATGGCTAATTATGGGCTTAATTAGCCTTGTCCTGCTAGGAGGAGTCGGCTCACGATTGGCCTATTTACAACTGCAGCAAGGACAAATTAACCGAGAAAGGGCAGAAAATAACCGGATTCGCATTCTTCCCAAACCCCCAGTCCGGGGCAACTTATTTGATCGCAATGGCAAAGTTTTGGCTACGGCCCGTTTAACCCATGCGGCCTATATTTGGCCCAAATCCCAGCGTAATCCTGCCCAAAAACTCAATCTTGACCGTTTAGCCAGTATTTTAGCAATTCCCAGAAGCGACCTAGAAAAACGCATTAACGAAGCGGACGAAAACCCCTCCACCCTGATCCGCATCGCTAGGGGTTTAACTCCAGGCCAAATTATCGCCCTAGAGGAATACAAAGACGAATTAACCGGCATTGAAGTGGACGTGGAATCAGTGCGCTACTATCCCAATGGTAAAATTGGGGCGCATATTCTCGGTTATACTGGGGAACTAACCCCGGAGGAATATCAAGCCAAAAGACGACAGGGCTACCGATTGGGAGATGTCGTCGGTAAAATGGGTGTAGAAGCCGCCTACGAGTCAAAATTGCGGGGAGAATGGGGGGGAATGCAGTTAGAGGTCAACGGATCGGGACAAGTAATCCAAATTCTCGGCCAAAAAATTGCTAAACCGGGGCAAGATGTCACCCTGACACTAGATTT